>CAZKMS010000054.1:0-30922 GCA_964553805.1 uncultured Verrucomicrobiaceae bacterium | reverse complement strand
GGAACGGGTCAGAGAACGGGGTCAGGAAGAACAGCACAATCTGCCCGCCCACTTGTTTTGCCAAATAAATGGAGGAGACGAGAAAGAGCAGCTCAACTCCGCAGCCGGACCGAGACGGACTCGCCGTGCGCGTCGAGTCCTTCGGCGGCGGCAAAGGCGCGCACAATCGGCTCGGATTTGGCGCAGCTCTCGCGATCCAGCCGGATCAGGCTGGTGCGGCGCTGAAACATGTCCACGGTGAGGCCGGGGAAGGACTTGCCCGCGCCGCCTGTCGGCAGCGTGTGACTCGGGCCCGCCAGGAAGTCGCCCACTGCCACCGGCGATTGATTGCCCAAAAAGATCGCGCCCGCGGTGCGAATGCAGGGCAGGATTTCCCCTTCCCGTTCCGTGATCAGGCTGAGGTGTTCCGGCGCGTATTGGTTCACCATCTCCGCTGCTTCCTCCAATGACGGCGCCAGCACCAGGAACACGCCTTTCTCCAGCACGGGGCGCAGCATGTCCTGCCGGCTCAAGGTTTGGGCTTGCCGCTGCACCTCCGCCAGCACCGCCTCCAGCAGCGCGGTGTCATCGGTGATGAATCCGGCCTGGCTGTCCTTGCCATGCTCCGCCTGCGCCAGGATGTCGGCCGCGATGCAGGCGGCGTCACCACTTTTGTCGGCGAGAATCAAGACCTCGCTCGGGCCCGGCAGCAAATCCACCGCCACCACGCCAAAGGTCTGCCGTTTTGCCTCCACGACGTAGCTGTTGCCCGGGCCGAACAGCTTGGCCGCCGGCCGGATTGTCGCCGTGCCGTAAGCCATCGCGGCGATCGCCTGCGCGCCGCCGATGCGGTAAACCTCCGTGGCGCCAGCCAGCTTGAGCGCCGCCAGCAGCGCCGGTTGAACCCTGCCCTCCTGGTTGCAAGGCGTGCAGACCACAATCTCCGGCACCCCGGCGGCGGCGGCCAGGGTCACTGTCATCAACGCCGTGGACACCAATGGCGCGGTGCCCCCGGGCACATAGATGCCCACGCGTTCGAAGGGATAAAACACCTCTCCAACCTCCGCGCCCTGTTCGTTCTGAGCGCTCCAGTTCTTGCGCAGACTGGCGGTCGCAAAAGCGTGCACGTTGCGATGCGACGCCTCCAACGCCTCGTGCAACGTCACGGCTCCGGACGCGGCCGGCTTGGTTTCCGCGGCCACCGCGTCCCAGGCCGATTGCAGTTCCGCAGCCGTCACGCCCAGTGTCTGCGCGGTCAGCGCCGCGCCATCGAATTTTTGGGTCAGCTCAATCAGCGCCGCGTCGCCGCGCTCCCGCACCTCGGCGATCACCTGCGTCACCACCGACCGCACGGACTCGCTGGCCTCGGCGCGGCGGTTCAGCTTGGCAATGGCGGCGGGATAGTCGGACTGGGTGTAACGAATGACGTTCATGGGGAAAGTTACGTTCCCGCGCGCCTGCGGGGAGTCAAGTCGGCAGGGCGCCTCCAAACCGGCAAAACAGCCTTTTCACAAACCTTTTGCACCCGCCTGATCCCTTCATAAGCTGGCTGCCCCTTTTTAACCCCCGCATTTCAGTTCTCAATTGATGGATACTCCGACAACAGGCCAGCGCTGGGTCAGCGACACCGAACCGGAACTTGGACTTGGCATGGTCCTCAAAGCCGGTTTCGGCCGCCTTGAAATTTTTTTCCCGGCTGCCAACGAACACCGTCAGTATGCGATCCAGGCCGCGCCGCTGCGCCGCGTGCGTTTTCAGATCGGCGACAGCATCAAGACTCACGACAATGTCCAGCACATCGTCGATGCGGTCTCGGAAAAAAATGGCCTCGTCATTTACGAAACCGCCGACGGCCCCGTGCCTGAAGCACAGCTCTCGGACACCATCAGCTTCAGCAAACCGCAGGACCGTCTCTTCGCCGGCCAGGTCGATGACCCGCGCACCTATGACCTGCGTCTGCGCGCGCTTGAGCGCCGCTGCGCCCTGCGCCACTCCCCGGCGCGCGGTTTCCTCGGCGGCCGCGTGGATTTGATCCCGCATCAAATGGCCATCGCCAGCGAGGTCACCTCCCGCATGCGCCCGCGCGTGCTGCTGGCGGACGAGGTGGGCCTGGGCAAGACCATCGAAGCCTGCCTCATCCTGCATCGCCTGCACCTGACTGGGCGGGCCTCGCGCGTCCTCATCCTGGTGCCGGACGCGCTGCTGCACCAGTGGTTCGTCGAGCTGCTGCGCCGTTTCCACCTGCTCTTCAATCTCTTCGATGAGGAGCGTTGCGAGTCCATCGAGGCCAACGACGAAAACGCCAATCCTTTTCTCGACTCCCAGCTTGTGCTCACCAGCCTCTCACTGCTGCGCGCCTCCGAAAAACGCGCTGCGCAGGCCGTTGAGGCTGGCTGGGACTTGGTCATTGTTGATGAAGTCCATCACCTGGAGTGGCATCCAGACCAGCCCGGCCTCGACTACGAAATTGTTGAGCGTCTTGCCGCCCGCACCGAAGGGCTGCTGCTGCTCTCCGCCACACCCCAGCAATTGGGCGCCGATGGCCACTTCGCCCGCCTTCGCCTGCTTGATCCAGATCGCTACTCGGACCTGCCGCACTTCGTCGAGGAAACAGCTCACTACGAGGAAGTGGCGCGCGCCATTGATCGCGTGCTCGAAAAAGGCAGGCCCAGCGCCGCTGACCGCAAACTCTTCGTGCAAAAGTCCGAGCGCGCTCAGCGCCACCTCGACGCCCTGGAGCATGGTGATGAGAGCGCGCGTGAAACCCTGGTCTCCGACTTGATTGACGAGTTTGGCACCGGCCGAGTCATGTTCCGCAACACCCGCCGCGTGCTCACCGGCTTCCCCCAGCGCCAGTTGCACCTGGCTCCGCTCGACATCAGCCTTTACGACACCGAAGATCCCCTCAAGCCCCTCGCCGTCTGGCTCGCGAACCTGCTGCGTTCGCTGGGCGACGAAGAAAAGGTGCTCGCCATCTGCCACAGCGCCGAACTGGCCGCGCAAATCCGCGACCGGCTGGCTCAGGAAATCAACACGCACAGCGAGCTTTTTCACGAAGGACTGACCCTGCTCCAGCGCGATCGCCACGCCGCCTCCTTTGCCGAGGCCGACGGCGTCCGCCTGCTCGTCTGCTCCGAGATCGGCAGCGAGGGACGCAACTTCCAATTTGCCCATCATCTTGTCCTGCTCGACCTCCCAGCCAATGTCGAACTGCTGGAGCAGCGCATTGGCCGCCTCGACCGCATCGGCCAGACCAGCACGATTCACATTCATGTGCCACATCTGCCCGGCAGCCACACCGAAGCCCTGGCGCGCTGGTATCACGAGGGCTTGAATGCCTTCGAAGCCACCGTGCACGGCGCTGCCGAGATCCAGGCTGCCTTCGCCGCCGAAGTCGCCGCCTTGCACAGCGGGTCCACCACCAAAGGCCTTGCCGCTCTGATTAAAAAGACCGCCAGCGCTCATCGCAAGCTGCAGTCCCAACTCGCTCGCGGCCAGGACCGCCTGCTCGAACTCAGCTCCCGCCCCTCCCCGCGTGTGCACGAACTGCTTGGGCACATTCGCGCGACCGACAAGGACCGCGACTTCGAGACCTTCTTCATCGAGGTGCTCGATTTCTTTGGCCTTCACATCGAGGAACTCAGCGACCGCAACTACTTCCTGCATCGCGGCGACCTGATCACCGACGCCTTCCCCGCTCTGCCCGAGGAGGGCCTCGCGGTCACCTTTGACCGCGCGCGTGCCCTTTCCCGCGAGCAGCTTTCCTTCCTCACGCCTGACCACCCCATCGTGCGCGGCGCTCTCGACCTCCTGCTGGGCGCCGAGCATGGCAACGCCACCTTCGCCATCTGGCGCGGCGCGGACAACGATGGTTTGCTCGTTGAGTGTGTTTTTGTGGTCGAATGCGCGGCGCCCGCCGCGCTGCACGCCGACCGCTTTTTGGCCGCTACGCCGGTGCGGGTGGTGGTCAACCATGCCTTCAAAAACGTCACCGATAAAGTCGATCTCGAAGGTGCTCCGTTGCAGCGCAGCAGGCCCGAGAAGCTGCTCGACCAGCCATCCATCAAAAACAAGATCGTGCCGAAGATGCTGCGCCGCGCCGAGGAGATTGCCCGCAAACGCGCCAAGGAACTCGCTGAAGCCGCCACCACGGCCATGAGCGAACGTCTGGAGGACGAACTCGCCCGCCTGCGCGATCTGCGCCAGTTCAACGACCACATCCGCGATGATGAAATCACCGCCCTGGAACAGCAGCGCGACGCCCTCGCCGCCGCCCTTTCCAGCGCTCAGCTCCGCCTCGACGCCCTGCGCCTCGTCTGGTGCCGGCAAAGCAGCGGCAAAGTGTGAGGCGCTGGGGTAAACCGCGGTCAAGCCGCACTTGCGCCCGCCCCGCCCCGTTGCATCGTTTCAAATCTCTCGCGCTTTCGCCATCGCCGCCGTCCTGGCTCTCGGGATCGCCATTGCCAATCCGGTGAACTCGACGCTTTCCCGCGTTGCACTTTTTGCCTGCCTTGCGCTTGGCGCATGGGCGCTCCATCGCCGTTTGCCCAAACTCCTCAAAGTCGCGGCTCTCATTGTCGCGGCGCTTGGACTTGGCATCGCCCTCCTTCCAGGCAAACCAGCGCGCGCGGAAAGCCTGCGTCCAAAATACCTTGCCGCCCTGGCCCGTTTCGAGGGCACTCGCTACCTCTGGGGTGGTGAAGGCCGGCTCGGCATTGATTGCTCCGGTTTGCCACGCCGGGCTCTGCGCTCCGCCTTGATTGAGGAAGGCTTGCGCACCTTCAATCCCGCGTTGTTCCGGCAGGCTTTCAATCATTGGTGGCACGATGCCAGCGCCCGTGCCCTCGCCGGGGGCTACCGCGGCTACACCGTTCCACTCAACATTGAGGGCGTCATTCAAAAGCTCGATCCCGCCCCGCTGCTGCCGGGTGATCTCGCCATCACTTGCGATGGCATTCACGTTCTCATTTATCTGGGAGAGCATCGCTGGATCCAAGCCGACCCGGGCGCGCAAAAGGTGGTGACACAAGACAGCCGCACCGACCGCAATGCCTGGTTCCAGGCGCCTGTGCAGCTCTATCGTTGGCGGCTGCTGGAGTCTTGAGCGCGGCCGAAACGGGCGCGGACCCAAACACCCTGCCCTTGCGCCCGTGCCCAGCCCGTTGCATCTCTGCGGGCAGCACTGCTCTTGATTGTCCCGTCCATCATGCCTTCCTCCCAACCCCATCCCGTTTACGTCGGTCTTGCCGGTCTCGGCAATGTCGGCGCCGGTGTTCATAAAAACCTGGAGCGCAACCGCAACCTCATCACCCGCCGGACAGGTGCGGACATCCGCGTCAAAAAGATCGCCGTGCGCCATCCCGATCGTGCGCGCGATGTGACTGTCGCTCCCGGCCTCCTGACCACGGACTGGCATGACCTCGTCAACGACGCTGAAATCCAGGTTATCGTCGAACTCATTGGCGGCACCACCCAGGCAAATGAGCTGGTGCGCGCCGCCTTGCGCGCCAAAAAAATCGTCGTCACCGGCAACAAAGCGCTGCTTGCCGAACACGGCCAGGAGCTGTTCGCGCTGGCGGAGGAATGCGGCGTGCCCATCTACTTCGAGGCGGCCGTCGCGGGTGGCATTCCAATCATCCAGGTGCTGCAGGAAGGCTTGGTGGGCAACCACATCGTCTCCATTCACGGCATCATCAACGGCACCTGCAATTACATCCTGACGCGCATGGCGCAGGCGGGACTGAGCTACCGTGAGGCGCTGCAGGAGGCGCAGGACAAGGGGTTCGCCGAAGCCGACCCCACCCTTGATGTCTCCGGCTGGGACGCCGCGCACAAGGCCATCATTCTCGCCTCGCTCTCCTACGGGTTCTGGATTCCCCATCAGCATGTGCATGTCGAGGGCGTGGAAAAGGTCACGCTCACCGACTTCGCCTTCGCCCAGCGGCTTGGCTACACCATCAAGTTGCTGTCGGTCATTCGCGCCGACTCCGAAGGCCGCGTCGAGGTGCGCACCCAGCCCGCGCTGCTGCCGCTCTCGCACGTTTTGTCCTCTGTTTCCGGTTCTTTCAACGCCGTGCTGGTCAATGGCGATGTCGTTGGCGAGACCTTGTTTTACGGCCGTGGCGCCGGCCAGGACCCGACCAGTTCCTCCGTCATCAGTGATCTTTGCGAAGCTGCCGCCGTGCTGATTTTTGGACCGCGCCACAGCGGCTTTGTGCCGCACGGCCTCTACGGCAAGTCGAAACCCATCGACGAGACGGTCTCGCGCTACTACCTGCGCCTCACCGTCGAAGACCGGCCCGGCGTGGTCGCCCAAGTCGCGCAGGTGCTTGGCGACAGCCAAATCGGCATCTCGTCGATGATCCAACCGGAGGATCTGGAGGACAGCAGCGGCAGCACCAGCCTGGTTTTGATGCTGCACGATGCCACGCTCGGCAGCGCCCGCCGGGCCATCACGGAGATCGCCGCTTTGTCTTGCGTCCTTGAGGAGCCTGCGTGGCTGCGGGTGGAGGCCTTGCACAACTGATGATTCCGGCCCGCGCTGAGTCATGAAGACCATTCTTTGCTTCGGCGACTCCAACACCTGGGGTTATGATCCCGCTTCCTACGGAGCCCCTTTTCCGGCACGGCATCCGCTGGACAAGCGCTGGACCGGAGTGCTCGCGCGCGAATTGGGTGATGACTATCGTGTGCTCGAAGAAGGTCAAAACGGCCGCATGACGGTGCACCACGACCCGTTCAATGCGGCGCGCCGCGGCCTCGATTACCTGCCCGCTTGCCTGGAAAGCCACAAACCCATTGATGTGGTGGTGATGATGCTCGGCTCCAACGACCTGAAGACCTTCCTGAACCTGCCGCCGATTGAGGTGGCCAATGGTGCTGCCGTGCTCGCCCGCTTGATTTTGTCCAGCACCTCCGGACCGCGCAACCAGGCACCCAAGCTCTTCCTGGTCTGCCCGCCGGCGATTGCCGACACCAGTCACCTGCCCGAAATCGACGCGCGCCTCTTTGACGGTCTCAACCGCAGCCGTGAGCTGCCGCGGCACTACGAAGCCCTGGCCGCCAGCCTCGGCTGCGCCTACCTCAACAGCCAGGATGTGACAAACCCCAGCACGCTGGACGGAGTTCACCTCGAAGCGTCCGAGCACGCCAAACTTGGCCTGGCCATTGCTGCGGTGGTTCGCACCCTGTGACGCAACGCCGGGTTGTCAGTCCTGCTTCACCAAGCGAATGAAGTCGAGCCCCACGCAGCGACTCTGCACCGCGTGCGGATTCGTTCCAACG
Source organism: uncultured Verrucomicrobiaceae bacterium (assembly GCA_964553805.1). Lineage (GTDB taxonomy): Bacteria > Verrucomicrobiota > Verrucomicrobiia > Verrucomicrobiales > Verrucomicrobiaceae > JAGRPD01. Next base: position 23,659 of record CAZKMS010000054.1, on the reverse strand, counting down.
ATGCGCAACGTCAGCCGATGCGTGCCAGCCGAAAGCTTTCCAAGCTCATGCTCCAGCACGCCGGTGGTCGTGACTTTGGCAAACTGATACAGATCAATCGGCGAACCCAAATTTTCGCCATCAATGGCAAGTTGCACGACGGCGAAATCAGGAGCGCGGGTGAAAACAACTTCGAGCGCATAAGAGGCGGCTTCAGGCACTTGCAGTTCCATTTGCAGGCTGTCTTCCACTTTGCCTCCGCTCCAGAAAAGCTGCGCGCCGCCGCTCCAGCGAGCGCCCGTAAAGTTCTTCATGCTTTGCGTCTTGACGGCTCCACCAGTGACCGTCGCGCTCGCCGCAAGTGACTCCCCTTCGAGCGCCATTGGGACCAGCCCGGACGTTTCATCAATCGGCGCCGGTTTGCCAACCACCAGCGGTTCGGCATCGGTTTCGAGAGGTTTTGGCTGCGAGCCCTGCCAATCCGTTTGACTCACCTTTTGCGCACGATGCAGCAGCACGTTCGCCCCCTTCATGCCTCCGGCTAAAATATCCGGCAGCCCGTCACCATTCACGTCCTTCACGACCAACTGACGGCCGATGCCCGCGTCGCCATCCGCCTTCATCGGAATCCAGTCCACTCCATCCTCTCCACGAACCAGCTTGAACCAGTAAACCACGGCACCGTCATCCCAGCCGTGGGATTTTTTGTGGTGCGACCAGTAGGTCTTGCCAGTGACGATGTCTTTTAGACCGTCGCCATCGATGTCAACGAGCTGAACGCTGTGCAGTTCGCTGAAATAAACCCCGTAGCGGTTCAGGCCGGGGCGGTCACCCATGATGAGATGCTCCGTGAAACCCTGCGGTGTCTGCTCGTGCCAGGCCAGCCCATATTCATGCGCGGCAAGGCTGGTAATGACGTCGCTGTCGCCATCGCCATCCACATCGTAGGCGAACATCTCCGCGCCGCCGCGCTGAGCGAAGACAACTTCATGCAGCTTCCAATGTCCTTGCGTCAGATCCTCCGGCTGCTCGAACCAGCCATCTTTCATCAACACGTCGAGCCTCCCGTCGCCATTCACATCGCCCACCCCCAGCCCGTGGCCAAAACGCTCCGGTGCCATGCGCTCCGAGATCGGATAAAAATTCCACGCCGCCCAAGGGTTCGCCGGGTTGATCTCCACCCAGCCGAAATGACCATCGCGGGTGCAAACCAGTTCCGGCGTTTCATCACCCACGAGATTGGTGAAATGAGGGGACTCGTTCGACACCCAGTCAAACACTTGATGCCTTGGCCATGGCGCTTCGTGACCCTCCTTGCCCGGGTTTTGATGCACATGAGCCGGTTTGCCCGGAAACCCCACCGTGAGCACATCCACCAAGCCGTCGCCATTGAAGTCGTAAGGCCACGAAAAGAAGTTGTTCGCGTAGCCGTCCCGGTTTTGCGGCGCGGCTTGGTAAATCAGCTTCTTCGTTTTGAAATCCGGTCCTGAAAACCAGAACGGACCGTGAATGACATCCATCTGGCCGTCGGCATCGATGTCCGCCGCATTGATGCCCTCCGAGTAGTAGCGGTTTGTCAATTCAATGCGATCGAAGCCATGCATCGACCATTCCGCCGCTGACACAGTGAGAGCGGAGCCTACAAGCGGGATGAGGAACGGTTTCATCGGAGTCATTCGTTGAAGTGGCCAATTGCGGCTGCCGCCGTCTTGACTCCCTACGCCGGTTCAACGGCCAGACTTGAGCGTAGCGATCAAATACTCGGTCGGTGTTGCGTGTTTTATCTTGGGAGCGCCAGGGTAAACCAGTTCGCACCCCACACCGTTGGCGCGGCAATGCTCCAGCAGTTTCACTCCAAAATTTGAGGTGTGCGTGGGGTCCTTCTGCTCCTGGCCCAGAGCAGGCGGCGCGCTGTAGATGAGGTAAACCGGCGGGTCTCCGGTATCCACCAGCGCGTAAGGCGAGTATTCCGCGATCCACGGCAGGATCTTTTCCCGCCCGGCGAGGAATTGCGCGAAGCCTTCAATACCAAAAGCATGGCCGCCGTAGCGACTGTTCGGGGTCCACTCTTTCATCTGCTGCGGGTCCAGCGTGGTCTGCGCACCGGTGACGGCGGCACATTGCAAGCGCGACGACTCACGAGCAGCGGGATCATCGCTCTTGGCATCAGCCAGATCGTCGTGAAAGGCCAGCCACAGGCTGGAGCAGGCGCCGGCAGATCCTCCTGCTGCGCCCACGCGCGTTTTGTCAAGATTCCACTCCGCTGCCTTGCTGCGCACAAACTGCAAGGCTCGCGCGGCATCGTGAAGAGGCGCCTTGACCGGCGGCTCGACCCCTTCTTCCTCCGCCATCTTGATGAAGCGGTAGTTGATTGCTGCCACGGAAATGCCGGCCTTCAGCAGCGCCGCAACATCCACAAAACGATCAATCCGCTCCTTGCTGCCTCCCGACCAGCCGCCACCATGAATGACAAACGCCAGCGGCGCCGGTGTTGCGGACTCCGCTTTCCAAAAATCCAAAACATGCCGCTCGTGCGGCCCATAACGAACCCCGGTGAGCGTCGGCTTGGGCACTGACTCCGCGTAGATATCGCCTTTGGGAGCCTTCGACCCAGCTTTGGTTTGAGCAAAACCATTGAGAGCGGCAGCGAGCAAGCAAAGCAGGGTGAGCAGGTGTTTCATCAGTCCTGACGAAACGTCCCGTCTCAACGCCAGCTTTCTCGTTGATTCAAAAGGGCTGGACGGGCCATTGCAAAGCGGTTCAAGGCGCGCGCTATACAAAGGCGGGTTCGACACAACCCTGCCTGCAGACGCTCCAGGACGATGAATGACAGTGGCATGCCGCTCCCCCTGACGGCAGCGGTCAAGGCGCGCTTTCACCCGTCAAATGGCCGCGGCCTGCCAGGAGCCCTGCCCGCTGACGGATTGATGTGATGTAAAAATAATCCATCATTGCTATGGTATTTATAATTTTATGGGTTAATTTGAATGTCGTCACCCCATGACTTCGGCGTCATTTCCCGCTCCCGATTTATCCCAGTTGCTCAGCAAAGCCGCCGCTTTGCTGCGCCGGCATCCTGCCGAAAACATGCGGATTCAGGGCGCGACTTCCGTCGTTGAATCGCAGCTCGTCAGCCAGTTTTTCGAGGAGGATCGCCTATCCACCCTTCGCAACGCCCGCATCGGCTGCTGGTTTGTCATCGTGTTGATGCCCCTGTGCAGCATCTTGGACGTTCTGTCCTACCCGCAGCATTTGGTCCCCTTTTTGATCCTGCGCTTCGCTTCGTCGCTGATCGGCCTGGCCCTCCTGCTGGCGATCAACAAGCCATTCGGCGCCAAGCACTACCGGCTTTATCCCGCCTTGCTGCCGCTGATTCCCTGCCTCTGCATCTGCTACATGATCTTTCTGTCGCGGGATCCCGGTTCTCATTACTACGCGGGATTGAGCTTCTGCATGGTAGCCACCTGCTTTGTGTTCAACTGGACCTTCAGGGAAATCGGCATCACCCTCGCCACCATTGTCATTGCTTATCTCTCCGCCACGCTGCCGCAGATTTTTCGCAATCCAGAGCCGCAGGTCATGACGATGTTCATGTCGAATATGACCTTCATCCTGCTGAACTGCATCGTCCTCATAGCCACGAGTTTTCAGCACCACAACATCCGGGTCAGCGAGTTTCTCGCCCGCCATCGCACCGAGAACCAGCATGATCAGATCCGGCTCCAGAATGAAGAGCTTCGAAACACCATTGAGCGCCTGCGCGAAGCCGAGGCTCAGCTTGGCCACAGCGATCGTTTAGCGTCCATCGGCCGGCTCAGCGCGGGCATCATCCACGAAATCAACAATCCGCTCAATTTCGTCAAGTCCGCGCTCTACGTGCTCAACAAAAAAGCCAAGTCTCTGCCGCCTCAGTCCGCCGCCTCAGTGCAGGAAATCTCCCATGACCTAGCCGAAGGCATTGATCGAGTTGTGGCCATCGTCTCCGATCTGCGCACCTTCGCCCACCCTGAACAACGCGCTCTGCATCCTGTCGAATTGTCTGCCGTTCTGCAAAAGGCGAAGCGGTTCCTGATCAAGGAAATCAGCGACCAGCGCATCCGCTTCAGCATTCATGCCGACCCCGGCCTGTACATTCTGGCGGACGACCGGGAAGTTCTCCAAGTGCTGATCAACCTGGTGCAAAACAGCATCGACGCCTTGGCCGGCGAGCCAACGCCTCGCATCGTCGTCTGCGCTTGGCGCGACAAGGATATGATCCACATCAATGTGGAGGACAATGGCAGCGGCATCAGCCAAGAACAGGCCTCCCACATTTTCGACCCCTTCTACACCACGAAGGAAGTTGGAAAAGGCATGGGTCTTGGCCTCAGCATTTGCTACCGCATGATGCAGCAGATGCAGGGAGACATTGACGTCCAAAGCGTGCCCGGAGACTACACTCGCTTCACCCTGAGTTTCCTGCCAGCCAACCACCTCGTTTCACACACCTGACAGATGAGCCAGCCCATTTCCAAACCCGTGTTCGCGGTGCTCTACGTTGATGACGAAGAGAAATCGCTGCGCTATTTCCGCGAGGCCTTCGAGGATGAATTCGTTATTTTCACGGCGAGCAACGCCAGGGACGGCTACCAAATCCTGGTTGAGCATCAGGCCAGCATTGGCGTGCTCTTGACCGACCAGCGCATGCCCGGCGAGACGGGAGTGGAGTTGATGGAGAAGGCCAAACTGCTCAATCCCAGTCTCGTCCGCATCCTCATCACCGCATACGCCGAGTACCAAGCCGCCGTGGACGCCGTCAACGCCGGGCACGCCTTCCGTTACCTGCACAAGCCGTGGGATCCCGATGATCTTTCCGCCACCATCCGCCACGCCTTGCGCTACTACGAAACCCTGTGCGAGCGCGAGCATTTGCTGGGTGAAAAGGAGACGATTGTGCGCAAGAGCTTGATGGACGATCGGGTCGCCGGGATGGGCATACTGGCTGAAGGCCTCAACCACCACGTGCGCAACGCCCTCACGGTGATTCGCGCCTTCATCGAGCTGGCGCCGCAAAAGCTCAACGAGGAAGTCACCGGGCAGCAGCCGCATGATCGCACCTTCTGGCAAGGCTGGCAGGGACAGGCCCTGGCCCAGATGGACCGCATCCAAACGCTGCTCAGCCATCTTTCTGCCGCTTCGCACTCCAAGCAACTGAACCGCAGCGATGATGTCCGCTTGGTGGATGTTCTGAGCCAAGTCATGGAACGTTATGCCGACGCCTTTGTGAGCAAAGGCATCGAAGTCACCATCGAACTGGAAAAACACCTTCCAGCCGTGCTGGTGCACAAGGATCGCTTCATGCAACTCTGGCAGCTTGTTCTGACCCAGGCATTGGTTGATCTGAGTGCCGGTGACCTGCTTCACATTGAAGCCACCCACGCGCCGGGGGTGGCAACCGCGGGTCATATCGTCCTGCGTGTCCGCGACAATGCCGACTGGCCGGACCGCGAGCGCACCTCAAACCTTTTCGACCCGTTCTTTGTGCGCAATGGCCAGCCCAATGAGTTCGGGGTGAACATGATGGCCTGCTATGTCATCGTTCACCTGCACGGCGGCAGCATCGAAGCGAAACCCCTCCAGCCTAATGGCTTGGAACTGGAAATTCGCATCCCCGTGGAGCCGCCCGAGCAGGCTGGCAATGAGGAGGATTTCTTTCAGAAGCTCAGCAACCACGAAGAGCGCTGGCGCTCCCGTGAGCATGATGAACATCCCTCCCCGGACTTCATGGCGGATTACGCGGCCTGACCGCGCAGCGCCTCGGCAAAGCGCCGCAACAACTCCCCGCCCGGTTCCAATCCCGCTGACACCCGGATCAAATGGCGGTCCACGCCGCATGATGCCGCCCAATCGAGTTCGTCATAGTGCGCCAGCAGCGTGTACGGACAGGCCAAGGTGAAATTGGTTCCCAAACTCGGGCCTTTTGAGACCTGCAGGCGGTCATAAAAAGCCTCCGTGCGCGCTGGCGCGTCGTCGAGCAAAAGTGAAAACAGGCTGCCTCCACCGCCCCCTTCGCGCAGGATCGCCGCGAAGCCCGGACCGCCATCCGCATCCGGATACCACACGCGCTGCACACCCGCCTGTTCACGCAGCCACTCGACCAGCGTCTGCGCGTTCCGGTTCATCAAGCGCACGCGTTCCACAAAGTCGCGCGAGTTCGACTCCAAAGCGACCGCGTCTTCGCACCACAACTCGTGATCGGCCGCTTCAGTGAGAAAGCGCGAGAAGGCATCATGGTGCTGCGAATTCCGATTCAAGATCACAGACCCGGCCAGCACATCGCCCACTCCGGAGAAGCTCTTCGTCAAACTCGTCGTCACCACATCGGCAAAGTGGAATGCATCCACGTTAACCACCGTTGCAATCGTGTCATCAATCACCAGCGGCACTTCGGGCTGATGCTGCTCGATCATCTCCCGCACCAGCGGCAGATTCACACAACGCAACAGTGGATTGCTGGGAGCCTCGGCAAAAATGCCGGCAAGGCGCTCAGTGCGCAGCAGCGGCTGCAGTTCCTCCGCGTATTCGGACTCAGTGCTCAGTGGCAGGAAGTGCGCCCCACTGCCAAACACCTCCTGCAGTTTCAGCACATCGACATAGGGAAAATCGAGCTGCGCCGTTTTGCATCCCGGCCGCCGCTTGGTCAGCATGCGATGCACCGCAAAGTTGGCTGCCATGCCGGAAGGAAACAAATACACATCCTCCGGCTGCTGCCCGCTGAGCTTGGCGAGTCGGGCGCGGATCACCTGGCTCGCGGCCCGCCCTGCCTCATCAGTCTTCGCAGCACTCCGCCCGCGCAGCGCCGCCACCGCCTGGCGCGTGCTCACCACTTCACCGCAGAAGCGCCAAAAACGTCGTGCCGTGTCATACAACGTTTGGGGAAAGACCGCCACGCCAAACTCCTGCTCCCGCCACACCGCCACGCGCCCCGCCTGCTCTCCGGTCTGCCGCGTGATGAATTCCAGGCAGCGTCGTGCATGCACCTCGCGAGGGAAAACCAAGCAGCGCTCCCCGGCTCCCGCCAGTTCCGCGTCCGCGACGCCGAACAAGGCGCTGATCGCAGGTGGGCAGCAGAAGCGCGGATAACCTGAGCGAAAATGCCGCGTCACCTCCGGATCCTTCTCCTCATAACCGATCACATGCCGCCAGCGCGGCAGGCAAACGGACACGCCGAACTCGTCATCGGGAATCGGGCTGCCGAGATCCGAGTCCCGGCACATGGGATCAATCAACAAATCACGCATCACCACACTCCTTTTCCGTTCAAGCCGCGCGCTCAATCGCCTGTTCCAGATCCGCCCACAAATCCTCCACGTGCTCGATGCCCGCGGAAAACCGAATCAAGCCATCCGTCACCCCCGCCGCCTCGCGCTCCGCCTTCGGGATCGACGCATGCGTCATCGAGGCCGGGTGCGCCACCAGGCTCTCCACCCCGCCGAGACTCTCCGCCTGCGTGAACAAGCGCAACTTGCGAATGAACGCCAAAGCCTCATCCCAGCCAAAACCAAAGTCGGCCAGCAACATGCCCGAACCACCACTCATTTGCCGCCGCGCCAGGTCGTATTGCGGGTTCGACGGCAAAAACGGATAACTCACCCGCCGCACCCGCTGATGCCGCTCCAGCCGCGCCGCCAGTTCGAGCGCATTCGCGCAATGCCGCTCCATGCGCACGGCCTCCGTCTTCAGACCGCGCGCAGTGAGCCAGGCGTCAAAGGGTGAAGGCTGCAAGCCGAGCGCCTTCTGCGCAAAAATCATCTTCTCCTGCCACGTATCGTCGTTGCTGCAAACCGCTCCACCCAGGCAATCAGAGTGGCCGTTGCTGTACTTCGTCGTGCTCAGCAGAGACAAATCCGCGCCCAACTCCAGCGGCCGTTGCAGCAGACTGGAGGCAAAGGTGTTGTCCACCAGCACCGTGGCGCCCACCGCATGCGCCGCGGCCGAGATCGCCTTGATATCCAAAATCTTCAGCAACGGATTGGTTGGACTTTCCAGCCAGACCAGCGCGGGATGCGCCTGGGTGATCACTTCACACTGCGCCGGGTCGCTCAGGTCCGCATACAGGATGTTCACCCCGAAGTTCCGCAAAACCCGCTCGAATAGCCGGTAGGTGCAGCCATAGATGTTGCGCTCCGACACGATGGTGTCTCCCGCCTTCAGCGAAAACGCCACTGCCGTGATCGCCGACACGCCGCTGGCAAAAACCGTCGCATGCCGCGCGCCTTCCAAACTGGCCAGCGTGCTTTGCAGATTGCGATAGTTCGGATTGCCCGAGCGCGTGTAGTCAAAGCCGCCGGGATTGCCCGTCTCGAAGGTGGAGGTCATGTAAATCGGCGGAATCACCGCACCCGTCTCGGCACGGTATTCCTGACCCACATGGATCGCCCGTGTTTCAAAGCGCGCATCCGCTGGCAAACTGGCATCTTCTTTCATCACCCCACCCTAGGCAGCCTTGGCTCCGAGGCAAGAGGACGGCGCGTCCTCTTTGCGGCAGCCTCCGGCCTCAGGCCCCGCCTTTCCGCTCCGAACCGCCGCCAAGAGCCTTGTAGGCCTTCACGTAGGCCGCAAGTTGCTGCTGCTTGAGCTCGATCAGATCGATTTTCGATTCGAGCGCGTCGCGTTGCGTGAGCAGCACCTCGGTGTAGTCGGCGCGGGCGTTGTTGAAGAGCTGGCCCGAAACACCGATGGACTCAGAGAGCACCTGCACCTGCTGGTTCTTCAGGTCGAAGCTCCGTCCCAGATTCTGAATCTGCGCGAGCTGGTTCACGACCTCAATGTAGGCTTTGAGCACGGTTTGCTGGTAGGTGTAAATCGCCGCCACCTGGCGGGCGCTGGCACCGTTGTAAGCAGCCTGAATCTCGCTGCGGTTGATCAAGGGAGCCGCCAGGCCGGCGGCAGCCCCATACACGACCGACTCAGGCAGCGTGAAAGCCGAGCCCAGATTGAAGGCCTGCAAGCCCAGGGCCGCGGAAATGTTGAGCGAGGGATAAAAGCGGGCACCGGCAGCTTTCACATCCAGTCCGGCAGCGGCAAGTTTCAACTCGGCCTGCCGCACATCCGGACGATTCCGCAGCAGATCGGCGGGCAGCCCCGCGTGAATGCCAGGCAGCATCAGTCGCTCGTAGCCCGAGCTGTTTCGCTTGACCCGCTGGGGATGCCGGCCGGCCAGGTAGTTGATCCGGTTTTCGGTCTCGGTGATCTTCTGCTGGATCTCGTAAAGGCCGCTTTTGTTTTTGAGCACCTCGGCCTCGAAACGCCGCACCGCCAACTCGGTAACCTTGGCCGCGTCCTTTTGCAGCTTCACCGCTCCCAGCGCATCCTCCTGAATCCCAATGGTGCGCTTGAGGATGTCCAGGCGGTTGTCCAATGCCAGCAGTTCGTAATAGGATTCGGCAATCTCGGCAACAAGGTTGGTCACCATGAAATTCCGTCCCTCTTGCGTGGCCAGGTAGCGCCTCACCGCCGCATCCCGCTCGTTGCGCAGCTTCTTCCAGACATCCACTTCCCAGTCAAAATCCGCGACAAAACCAAAGTCCGCGAGCGGTTCCGGTATGGCCTTGCCTGGCTTGATTTCATTCTCGTGGTTGTCCTCGACAGCGCCGTCCCTGGTGAATCGACTCGCCTTCTCCAGACCCGCGGAGCTGTTCAACGAAATGAAGGGAAAGATCGCTCCTTTGCGCTCGATCACCTCGCTCTTCGATTCGGCGATCTCCTGCAAGAGGATGTTCAACTCCTGGTTGTTCTGCAACGCACTGCCAATAAGCACAGCCAAGTTTGGATCCTTGAAGTACTCCCTCCAGCCGGTGAACGCCGAACTCTCCCCACCATTCTGCCCCGGGTAGTTTTCAGGCAGGTCGGGTTCGCTCGAGGGCAAAGGATCCCGCCGCGTGGACGAGCAGCTTGAGCCCAGCAAGAGCAGGCAGGCCGCGCACAGGATTGGATAAGTCAGGTTCACTCGGTTCATTCTCATGGCTCAATCGTATTCTCCCAGCTCGCTCAGCGGAGTGTCATGCTCGTCTGGAAGAAGCTTTTTGCGGTCCGCCAAGCTGGCGAAAATGTAGTAAAGTCCCGGCACCACCAGCAGGCCCATCACGGTGCCCAGCAGCATGCCGCCGGCCGCGGAGGCACCGATGGTTTTGTTGGCGATCGCCCCGGCTCCCGAGGCTCTCAGCAAAGGGATCATGCCCGCGATGAAGGCGAACGACGTCATCAGGATCGGACGAAAACGAACCTTGGCCCCCTCAATGGCGGCTTCAAAAATGGAGAGACCTTCGTGATGCCTCTGGGCGGCAAACTCAACGATGAGGATGGCGTTTTTGCCCAGCAACCCCACAAGCATGATGAGTCCGACTTGCGCGTAGATGTCGTTGTCAAGCCCCATGCTCTTGAGCAAAAGGAACGACCCCATGACCCCGATCGGCAGCGAAAGAATCACCGCAAGCGGCAGCATGAAGCTTTCATACTGGCCCACGAGCACGAGATAGACGAAGACCAGCACAACGATGAAAATGTAGATTGCCTCATTGCCCCGGCCCACCTCATCGAAGGACAAACCCGCCCAGCCAATGTCGTAACCGCTCGGCAGTGTTTGCGCGGCCACTTCCTGAATGGCCTTGATGGCGTCGCCGCTGCTGTAGCCTTCAGCCGGTGCGCCCTGAATGGAAGGCGCGGGATAGGCATTGTAACGCGTGATCTCATTCAGCCCTTGTTTTGGTTTCAGCGTCATGAAGGCCGAGTAAGGCACCATTTCCCCCTTTTCATTGGCCACGTAGAGGTCTTTCAAGTCCTTTGGCAGCCGCCGGTACTTCGGGTCCGCCTGGACATACAGCTTGAAGAACTGGCCAAACTTGATGAAGCCCTGCTCGTACGTGCTGCCGATGAGGATCGACAAGTTGTCCATGGCTTTGCCAATGGAGACGCCTTTCTGCATGGCCACCTTGTTGTCGATGACGATCTCCTGTTGGGGATAGCTCGCGCTGAAGAACGTCAGCAAGCCGCGCAGCTCCTTGCGTCCGCCCAGCGCCGCCATGAACTTATCGTTCACCTTCTGCAGGCGGTCGTAGTCACCGGTGTTGGTCTTGTCGAGCAGGCGCAGGGAAAACCCGCCTGCGGCGCCATAACCCGGCACGGCCGGAGGTTCGTAGAACTCAAGTGTGACACCCGCGATCGCGCGGCATTTTTCCTCCAGCTCCTCGATGATCTCAGGCGCGGTCTGTTTGCGCTCGGACCAGTCCTTCAAGTTAATCAGGCACGTCCCCGCGTTTGAGCCGCGGCCCTCGGTGAGCACTTCATAACCTGCCAGGGAGGAAACCGAATCAATGCCATTGATGGTCTTGGCGATCTTCTGAAGCTCGGTGGATTTGGCATACGTGCGCTCCAAGGTCGAGCCGGGCGGGGTCTGCAGAATGGCGTAAATCATGCCCTGATCCTCCGCCGGAATGAAGCCGGTCGGCAGTTGCTTGCTGATGAAAAAGATGGCCGCTCCCGACAGGCCCAACACCAAAAGAGTCAGCAGCCAGCGGTGTGTGATGCGCCGCAACATGCCGGCATACCAATGGGTCACGCGGTCGAATCCCCGGTTGAAAAGGCCAATCAACCATCCCACCGGGCCTCGCGGACCGTGCTGATGATCCGGTTTCTTCAGCACCATTGCGCACAACACGGGCGCGAGCGTGAGTGCCATGACCCCGGACAGCACGATGGCCACGGCCATGGTGATGGAGAACTGCCGATAAAAAACGCCAACCGGACCAGTCATGAACGTCACCGGCACAAACACCGCGGTCATCACCAGGGTGATGGCAATGATGACGCCAGCGATTTCATGCAGCACGAGCTTGGTCGCCTTGTACGGTGACATGTCCTGTTCATGCATTTTCGCGTGCACGGCCTCCACCACGACAATCGCGTTGTCCACCACGATGCCGATGGCCAGCACGAGAGCAAAGAGGGTGATCAGGTTGATCGTAACCCCAAACAGTTGCATGAGAAAAAAGGCGCCGACCAGGGACACCGGAACCGCGAGCGAGGGAATGAGCGTCGAACGCCAGTCCCCCAGGAAGACAAAAACCACGAGCGCCACCAGGATGAAGGCCTCCGCCAGCGTGTGCAGCACCTTTTCAATCGAGGCGTCGAGGAAATTGGAGACGTCGTAACTGATCTTGTAGTCCATGCCGGACGGGAAGGACTTCTCCTTAAACTCCGCGAGCTTCGCCTTGATCTCCTTGATCACCTCGTGGGCGTTGCTGCCGAAACTTTGCTTGATGACAATGGCGGCTGAGGGGTGCCCGTCGAGATCGGAGTAGAGGTCATAGAACTCGCTGCCCAACTCCACCGAAGCCACGTCCTTCAACCTTAGCAATTCCCCGTCTTCCGTGGAGCGCAGGATGACGTCCTCATACTGCTCAACATCGTTGAACCGCCCCGTGTAGGTGAGCACGTATTCGAGCGATTGGGAGGTCTTGCTATCCGCCCTCCCAAGGCGTCCAGGGGATCCAATGACACTCTGTTCCGCCAGCGCCTCCATCACCTGCTCGGTGGAGATGTTGTAGGCGCGCATGCGGTCCGGTTTCAGCCAGACGCGCATGGCATACTGGCGCGTGCCGAGAATCTTCGCGGATCCCACACCCCGGATGCGGCTAAGCTCGGGAATAAGATTGATGTAACCGTAGTTGAACAGAAACTGCATGTCCGCGTTCTTGTCCGTGCTGTACAAGTTCACGTACATCAGCATGTTAGGCGTGAGGTTGTTCACAATCACGCCTTCCCGCTGCACCAAGGGTGGCAGACGGCTCATCACCTGATTGACGCGGTTCATCACGTTCACCGTCGCCTGGTTCGGATCCGTCCCCATGTGAAAGACGACCTGAATGGTGGCCTCACCCGCGCTGGTGGCGTCCGAGGTCATGTACTTCATGTCCTGAACGCCGTTGATGGAGCGCTCCAACGGAATGAGGCAGGACTCCTCTAAAACCTTGGCGCTCGCACCGGGGTAGTCGATCGTGACCATGACCACGACGGGAGCCACGTCGGGAAACTGGGAGATGGGCAGCGTGAAAATGGACAGGCCGCCCAGAAAAAGGATAATCAGGGAGATCACAATGGCCAGCGCCGGCCTGTGCAGGATCTTGGTGAACATGTGGTGTCGCCCTCCTGGTTATTCCGAGCTCAGTTTCAGGTTTTGGCAGACCTTCTCCGGATCCTCAAACTCATACTCCGCCTTCGTTCCGCTCTTTGCCTGGCGCAGGCCCTCAAGGACGATCTTGTCCTTTTCCGTCACGCCTTCACTGATGATGAACAGATCCTCCAGTTCCTCTTCGATGTGAACCCGCTGCTGGACTATAACGTCCTCCTCGTTCACGACAAAAACATAACGATGATCCAGGATCTCAAAGGTGGCTTTCTGAGGAATCAACACCGCGTTCTCGACCACCTTCTTCATCTGAATGTTGCCTGTCTCACCATGACGAAGCAGGCCGTCCGGGTTGGGAAAGTCCGCGCGAAAGGCAATGGTTCCCGTCTCGTGATTGAACTCCGCCTCAATGGCGTTGACCTTCCCCGGCTGCTCAAAGACCTTGCCGTTCGCCATCAGCAAACTGACCTTTTCCCTTCTGTGCTCCTTGGGTTGTAACGCATAGTTCAGGTACTCCGCCTCAGGGACATTGAAATACACCCACATCTCGCTGTTGTCTGACAGGGTCGTTAGCAGGTCACCGTCATCCACCAGGCTGCCTGGGCGCAGATGCAAGCGATCCATCAGGCCTGGAAATGGCGCCTTGATCTCGGTGAAACCAAGATGGGTCTGCGCCAGGCTCACCTCCGCCTGCATTTTGTCCAGCTTGGCTTTGGCCAGCGCGAGCTCCGTCGCGGATACCACCTTGTTTTCCGCCAGACGCTTGGTGTTTTCGTATTCGACCTGCGCAGCCTTCGCCTCCGCTTCCGCACGTTGCAATTCCGCTTGATAGACAAGCGGCAGGATTTTGAACATGCTCTCGCCCTCATTGACATGCTGCCCCTCCTTGACGTGAACGGTCTCAAGGTAGCCGCGTTCCATGGCGCGCACCTCGATGTTCCGGCTTGAATGTATTTGGCAGACATACTCGCGCATCACCTCGGCGTCGCGCCGCAGCGGGCTTGTCACGATCAGCTTGGAAGCCCCATGTTCCGAATGCCCGTGCGCGGCTTCCCCGCGTTCATCCCCCTCGTGATCCACATGCTCGTGCTCGTTGTGATCATCATGATTGTCTTTGCGGGCAGTGCAGGAACTCAAGCCAAAACCAGTCAGCAAGCCAGTATACAAAATAGGTTTCCAAGTTGGGTATTTGAGCATGACAAGGTATTTATCTGCTTGAATAACGCCGGGCACGACATTCGAATCAGTAGCCTCCACAAGGTCTTTTGCCCCCTTTCACCGCACCACCGCCATAATCCCGGGGTTTAGGTGACCGTCACGAAATATGCGCCGTGTTGAAGGGATGACACGGACCTTGTCGAGGGGATAACAGCAACCACCTCATGTCTTCCCGACACTGCCAGGAAGCCCCAATCCCTTGTCAAACAAGCACCTCAGCGATCACCTTGCCAAAGTCCCGCTCCAGGCGCTTGCGACCCGGGATCTCCATGCGATGCGGGTCAAGTCCAAGCAGGTGCAGCACCGTGGCGTGGATGTCAGTCACAAAGTGCGGATGCTCCACCGCGTGAAAGCCAATCTCATCGGTGGCGCCGTGAATGGTGCCGCCTTTGACACCGCCGCCCGCCAACCAAACACTGAAGCCATATGGATGGTGATCGCGGCCGTCGGCCCCTTGCGAACCCGGCGTGCGGCCGAACTCGGTGCCAAAGACCACCAGCGTGTCCTCCAGCAGGCCGCGCTGTTTGAGGTCCTTGAGCAAACCAGCAATCGGTTTGTCCACCTGCTCCGCCAGCCGCGAGTGGTTCTTCAGCAAGCCCGAATGCGAGTCCCAGGCTCCGGCGGCGCCATCGCCGTGGTTGATTTGAATGAAGCGCACGCCGCGTTCCGCCAGCCGGCGCGCGACCAGAAGCTGGCGGGCAAAAGGCTCGGTAACCTGATGGTCGAGCCCGTACAAACGCTTTGTCTCCTCGCTCTCGTCATCCAGATCCAGCGTCTCCGGCACGGCGGTCTGCATGTTGTAGGCCAGCGTGTAACTGCGCATGCGCGCCTCCAGCACGGCGTCGCCTGGATGCGTGGCTGCGGTGATGCCATTGAGACGTTGAATGAGCTCAAATTGCGCCGCCTGCTCGCCCGGCGTGATGCCGCCAGCAGAGACGGCAAAAGCGAGCGGGTTCTTGGGATCCACGCTCAGCTTCACCGCATCATGCGCGGGGCCGAGATAGTGGCCGTCGCGCGTGTCGAAGAAACGCGGCCCCATGCCGATGAAGGACGGCAGGTTGTCGGTCATGCTGCCGAGGCCCCAGTTCACCCAGGCGCCGAGCGTGGGGCCGCGCGGCTCCAGCATGTGCCGGCCGCTGTGAAACAACACCTGCGCGCCGTGGTTGTCGTCGGTGGTCCACATGCTGCGAATGAAGGCGATCTCATCCGCGCAGGAGCCGATGTGCGGAAACCAGTCGCTGATCTCCACACCGCATTGGCCGTAGCGTCGGTGGCCGACTTGCAGCGGGTAAATGACATTGCGCTGCTGGCCATTGGCGTCATTGACCACCACCACGCGCACCTTTTTGAGTTTCTCCGGATCCTGCGCGCCGGCAAAAGGCGTCTCGTTGATCGACTTGCCGGCGTAGCGAGTGAGCGCTGGCTTCGGATCAAAGCTCTCCATGTGGCTGACCCCGCCGCGCATGAAGAGCCAGATGACCCGATTGGCCTTCGGCGCATGCCGCGGCAGGCCGTCTGGTGTCCAGCCGGAGGCTGCCTGCGCCTCGCGCGCCAGCAGCGCGTGCAGAGCGATGCCCGACAGGCCAGTGAAAAATGCGCGACGGGGGATGAGGATGTCAGGTGCCATGGAGGCTGGTTGTGGTTCAGATACGCCGGCTGAGCGGCCGATGTTGCCGCAGCCCTACCCGCAGTCTGGCACTGCGCCTGCAGGCCCGCATTTCACCGCAGGGTGACGAAGTCGTTGTGGTTGAAGAGGGCTTGCAGAAAAAGCGGGCGTGAGAGGGTGGCGAGCGA
Source organism: uncultured Verrucomicrobiaceae bacterium (assembly GCA_964553805.1). Classification (GTDB taxonomy): domain Bacteria; phylum Verrucomicrobiota; class Verrucomicrobiia; order Verrucomicrobiales; family Verrucomicrobiaceae; genus JAGRPD01. Next base: position 7,503 of record CAZKMS010000054.1, on the reverse strand, counting down.
CTCCTGGCAGGTCTGCAACTCCCCGCGCGTGGCTTCACGCCCGAGGATCGTCAAAAAACTCTCGCCGATGAAGACTGCGTCATCGAGCGCGGCGAGTCGCGCGGCCAGCGTCTGCGCGCAGTCGTGGGAGACCGCGCTGTTCACCAGCGCCAGCGCCTGCTGCGGCGCCACGCTTTCCTCCCGCCGGTAGCAGTCGAGCACGTTGGCGTTGTCAAAGACCCCGAGAAAGCCATTCTGCTCGAAGGCGGTTTGGTTGAAGTAAAGCGAGCGCCGCGGCGAACTGTCGCTTTTCACCGGGTCCAGCGTGGCTCCGCCGAGGCTGCGGTCGAGCTTGCCCGCTGCGTGCAGCAGGCTGTCGCGCAGGGCCTGCGACTCCAGGCGGCGCGTGTTCATGCGCCAGTAATGCAGGTTATCGGGATCAGCGTCCACAGTGCCCGCAGCAGCGCCAGCCTGGGAGGAAAGCCGCGCGTAAGTCGCGCTCAGCACCAGCTCGCGATGCAGCCGCTTCAAGCTCCAGCCGTCGCGCATGAAACGCACCGCCAGGGAATCAAGCACGTCCTGATGCAAGGGCGCCGCGCTGCGACGGCCAAAGTCGCTGACATCCTCCACCAGGGGCGCGCCGAAGTGGCGCAGCCAGACGTGGTTGACCAGCACACGCGCGGTGAGGGGATGACGTTCGTCGGCGATCCAGCGGGCAAAGGCAAGGCGGCGGCCACTGCTCGTCTCCGGATAGCGCTGCACCCCGGTGTTGGTCTTCTCGTCGGGGCCTTCCTGGGCTTTGAGGCTGGCGCGAACGAGCGTGTAGCTGTCGCCGGGAGTTTGCTGTTTTTCCTGTGCCTTGACCAGGGCTGCGCGCGCGTCCTTGTGCTGCTTTTCCGCGGCAGCTTTCTTCTTGGCGTCCTTGTCTTTGAGATCGGGACTCTGCTCCGCCTTGAAAAAATCGAACTCCGCCTGTGCCAGCAGACGCCGGGCATCAGCACGGGCGGCGAGGACGGCCAGATCCTTGTCTCCGGGGTTGCCTTCAGCCGCGTGCACCGCTTGCAGCCACGCGGGTTTCGCCTCGACCGCGGCAAGGGCGAGCCGGGCGAGTGCCAGCTCATGGTCAGGCGGCTGCCGGGGCTGCTCCGGGTCGCGCTGCTCCAGAGCGGCGACTTTTCTGCGCGCAGCTTCGATCTCCGCCGCCACGATGCGCAATTGATCCTCCAGCACAAAGGGCAGCAGCAGCGGCCGCGCGGCGCTCTCCGGCAGCGCCACCGCCCGCACCACAAACGGCGCGCCCTTCAACGCGGCAGGCACACCGGGCTCCTGCGCTTTTGACTTGTCCTCGTTCTTCTCGTCTCCCCGCACATGGCGGAAGGTCGGTTTGCCAAGGTGCAGGTCAAACACACGCGGCAGACCGTCCTCTTCCAAATCGGTCACACCGCGCACGGGATCCAGCCGCACATGCATCGGCTCGAAGATGGCGCGCAGTCGGTAGTATTCCGCATGCTCCACCGGATCATACTTGTGATCGTGGCATTTCACGCACTGCATGGTCAGGCCCAGGAAGGCGCGGCTGGTGTGCTCGATGGTGTCGTCCAGCCAAGTCGTGCGGTTGAAGAGATAATAACTGCGCGCCAGGAAGCCGGTGGCGCGCAGGTTGTCGCGGTCCTCCGGCGCCAGTTCATCCGCGGCGAGCATCTGCACGATCATCTCATCGTAGCCCTTGTCCACATTCAGAGACTCGATGATCCAGTCCCGCCAATGCCAGAGGTGCTTTTGGCTGTAGCGCAATTGCGCGCCCAGGCCATACCAGTCCGAGTAGCGCCAGATGTCCATGAAGTGCCGGCCCCAGCGTTCCCCATACTGCGGGGAGGCCAGCAGGCGGTCCACCACCTGCGCGCGGCTGGGCGCATCCGGTTGCCTGAAAGCGCGCACCTCGTCCGCCGTCGGCGGCAGGCCGGTGAGATCGAGATAAACCCGGCGCAGCCAGGTCTCCGGCGCGGCCTCCGGCTGAGGTTTGAGTCCGCGCGCCGTCAGCTTGGCTTCGATCATCGCATCCACGCTTTGACCGTTATCCTTGGGGAGTTGATAGGCCCAATGCTTGTTTGGGTCCGGCTCCGCCTCCTCCTGCTCCGGGCCGGGCGCGCCAGCGGCAATCCATTCCCGCAACAGCGCCACCTGCTCCGCGTTGAAACGCGCGCCTTCGCCCTCCGGCGGCATCAGATCGTGCTCGTCGGTGGTGGTGAGGCGCTCGATCAGCAGCGAGTGCTCCGCTTGGAGCACATCGCCTTCGTCACCACCGGCGCGCATGAAGGCCACCGTGTCGAGCCTCAGCCCGGCTTTTTGCTTCAACGCGCCGTGGCAGGCAAAACAGCGCTCCTGCAGCAGCGGCTTGATGTCGCGTTCATAGTCCACCGCGTGCAGCAGGGACGGCAGGACGCTGGCAAGGATGACGACACGGCGACTCATAGCGTGCGGGAGAGCGGGAGAGCACCATGAAATACGCGGCGTTGGACAGGGCATTTTCTTCCGCCGCGGAAAGACTTCATTCTTTCTCATGAGACAAGCCTCCCGCGCTGCGCCGCGCCCGAAACTGGCGGGTTCCTCCCGGCCAACGACGCGGGTGCGAAAAACCTCCTTAGACGCCTGGTGGCGCGAGGTTTGGCCTCGCTCTGGCAGACGAGCCTGGGCCGGCTCAAAAATGGAACCCAAGGCCGAGCGTGGCGGTCCAGCCGCCGAGATCGACATCGAAGTCGGCGGCGCCGACTTCTCCCTGCAGGGACTCGCTCCAGTCGTAGCGAGCGCCAGCGGAGAGTGACCACTGCCTGGCGAAACGCCACTCCGCCGAGATCTCCGCATACAGGCCGGACAGCAGGTCGGTATCGCTGGCGCTGTCCCGCCAGGTTCGCAGGGGGCCGCGCCGGTTGCTGCGCAGGGTCTCCTGGCTGTCGGCGTCCCAAGGCACGATGTTCAAGGCATAACCCAGGCCGGCGAGCAGGCGCAGGCTGCCGAACTCAACATCAAACCGCGGCCCGAGGGAGATGGTGTGCAGTTGCACCTCCAGGCTCTGGCTCAGTTCGCTGGTGAAAATCTCCGTGCCCGAGGACTGCTCCCGCACACCGCCGCCACTGCGGCGCGCCGGGGCCAGACTGATGAGCGGCCCGGGTCCGTTGAAGCTGCCGCTGTAAGGCGCGGCGGGCAACGGGGCGATGGCGGAGACATCGTACAGATCCGCCACATTGCGGGTGCGAACCCAGGTGGTGCGCTCGGCGCGAAAGGCGACGCTCTCGCGGCTGGTGTCGTCCTGCACAAAGCTGTAACCCAAAGCTGCGCTCAGGCTGAAGTTGCGCCATTTGACGAGGTCCGGGCTTTCCAGCAGAAAGTAAACGCCGGCACCGGAGAGGTCGTCCGACCAATCGGTGTTGTAGGAGCTGGCCAGGGTCTCGGTGAAGACCTGGCGCGAGCTGCTGCTGAGGGTCAAAAAGCCGCCGCTGACCTGGGAGGCGCTGTCATAACCCCAGTTCCAAGTCTGGCTGTTGTTGGCGGAGTCCGGCAGCACAAAGCCGTTGGAATATCCGGAGCTGATGCCGCCGCCACTGCGCGGGGCCGCTGGCAGGTGATGCAACCGGGCGCGACTGCCGCCGCGGAAGCTGGCTTCGCCAATCTGACGCCATTGCACCCCAGCGCCGATGGTCCATTCCGGACGCGGGGCGGGCAGGACGGCTGCTTCCATCGGTTGCTTGGGGTTTTTGGCGGCGACGGTGGTCATGTCAGGCGGGCCGGCCTGGGCCAGCAGGGGCAGGCAGAGCAGCGGCAGGAGCTTGTGCGGGAAAGCGTTCATTCGGGAGAGAATTGAGGTTCCAACGATTCCATCGGATCAAGGCACGGGCAGCAACAGCATCCGGCCCGGTCCGCCGGGCAGCAGGTAGCAGCCAAAACCAGCGGTGCCGAAGAGCGTGGTGGGCACGATTTGGCCGCGGAAGCTGCCTTTGCCACTGGGCAGGCCCGGAATGTTGAAGCTGCCGGTGAAGGTCCCGTTGGAGGTGTTGAAGGAGGTGATGCTAACCCGGTTCGGATTCGGCAGCAGCACCTGGGCGCGGTTCTTGCGACTGTTGGGACCGGGGCTGGTGACGCTCAGATCCTGGTCAAACTCGGCGGCCGCGATTTGCAAGGCGCCGAGGCTGAAGGTGAGCGCCGCGTTGACGCTGCCGGGCGAGGCGGGCAGCAGCCCCATGACCAACTGGCCGGGTGCTGGCGGGAGGTACACGCCACCGTCGATTTCCAGATCCACCGGACCAAACCCAGGCGCGGCACCGGTGGCCGGTTTCAGCCAGCTCATCTCGCCGCAAACGGTGTTGTCGAGCGGCGGAGCGACGCCGGTGAGCATGAGCTCGACGGTGCCGAGGCAGGAGCCTTTGTGTTTGTAGAGCGACTTGTAGACCAGCACCTGGCCATCCGGACCGAAGAAGGTGCTGCCGGTGAAGACGCTGCCGTCCCCCAGCCGGGTGACCACCGCGCAGCGGCCGGCTTTGCCGATGGGTTTCACATGACCGAAGCCGAAGCCCTGGTCGCCGGAAAACGGATCGAGATTGGCCAGCATGAAGTGATGGCGCGCCAGGAAGTTGGTAGGCAGGTTGGCGGGTGCCTTGGTGCGCCAAGTGTTGCGCCAGCCGGTGGCACGCGCGCCCGGCCCCACACCGCCGACGGCCTCCAGGAAACCGATCAGCGAGTCGCTGACATCGTCAAAGGTGACACTCAGGGTCAGGTTCGAGCGCGGCACGGGGATTTGCAGCAGCGGCCGCACCAAGTCGCCGGGACCCACCACGAGGCGGCCCTTGAGAGTGCGGCGGGTTTTGCCCTCCAGCAGGGTGCCGGTGAAGGCGCCACGCGGCGTCACACTGAGAGTGAGGCGCGAGCCGAGCAGCGGCGTTGCGGAAAGGTGCGCCTCATTGTCGCGGCCGATCCAGCCGTGGTAAGTGCCACTGATGTCTTCCGGCAGCACCGGCGGCAGGGCCGACAGGTTTTCCACCACGTATTGCGGTGTCCACACCGGCATCGTGCGGTCCGGGCTGTAGTAGGCCACCAGCACATCACGGTGCGACATCGGCGGCAGCAAATTGAAGTCCTCGATCACTGGCAGGATCGGATGGGTGCGGTTCCACAACTCGACGCCCTGCGGCATGTTGACCACGGTCAGGCGGAAGCCGCTCATCGGGATCGCGTGGTTGTTGCTGACACGCACCAGTTGCTCGAACAAGCCGGTGCGTGGATTGAGCACCAGACCGCCACCCGGGACGGTGACATCCGGCTGCGGGTGGTTGACCGTGATTTCCGCCAGGAACAGCGGGCTGAGGCCATCACCCGCGGAACTGGTCGCGGCGCGGACTTCAAAGCTGGCCAGGCCGGTGAAGTTCAACGCCGGAGTGAACTTCAAGCCAGCCGCGCCCTGCGCCACGGTGATGAAGCTGCCATCGGCAATGGCGGTGGTGCCGTCATTCTGGAAAAGCGCGCCGTTGGTGATGACGTCGATCCGGAGATGCGTGACCTCGGAGCCGTCCACCGGATTGACGGTGATGACGAGGCCGTCGGTGGTCTGCTCGTTGACGATGGTGGTGGCGCTGGTGACGGAGGGGATGTCCGCCACGGGCGCCACAGGGATGTCCGTGGTTACCGGCTCGCCGCGCAGGTCTTCGCTCTGCGTGCCGACGGCAGCTTGGACGGTGAAGCCGAATCCGGCGGGCGTGCTGGCATCGTGCAAATCGGCGTCCGGGAGGAATTTCAAACCTACCGCGCCCTCGGCCAGGGTGATGAAGTCATTCTCGGCGATGACCGTCACGCCGTCGTTGTGGTAAAGCGTGCCGTTGCGGATGGCGGTGATTTGATAATGCGTGGTGAGACCGCCGTCGGCGCTGTTGGCGGAGACGACGAGGCCGCTGGAGGTGATGGTGTCCTCGTCCGTGGCGGCGGCCAGGATGGTTGGCTCAAAGGCGAAGGCCTCGATCGCGCCGATGTCAGGGGCGGGGCCGCGCACGCGAAGGTGGGGCGCACCCCGCTGATCGAAGGGGACCGGCTCAGTGGTGTTGCTGTTGCCGTCGAGATCGAAGGTGTCAGGCGGCAGCAGAGCGCTGCTGCCAGCATTCACCGCCGGACTGCCGTTTGCCAGTGCGACGGTCTTGGCCGGCCCTCCATTGTCGGCAAGCAATCCACCACCTGTGATCGGATTGATGCCAGCGAACACCTGAGCCAAAGTCAATCCCGACGCCACATTCTGCGCGGGGCTTCCGTCAAGGCCGATCACGATGTCATCGGCAAAGTCCACCAAAGTGGCCGCGTTATCTTCTTGCTGGAAGAGGGTTCCGAACAGATTCACCCCGGTGCTGGCAATGGTTCCGCCGTGTCGTCCGATGTCGCTGGCAGTGACGCCGTCGGCAAGATAGTTGCCCGCCACGATCGAGTTGACCAGCAGCATGGCGCCAAGCGTGCTAAGACCCCCGACTGATGTGGATGCCGAGCCGCCAATGTTGCCTGTGACAGTCGAGTAATAGAGATTCAAGGACGAAGTTTCGCTGACATTGATCCCGCCGGTCGTGATTGATGCGCGATTGTCAGCAATGGTGCTGTTGATGAAATTGAAGGTCGTGCTGTTGAACCCTCCCGCACCACCACCCGTTCCTGAAACCGCCTGATTTTCGGCAAGCAATACGTTGGTAAAGGTTACCGTTTGCGCGCTGCCGGCGGCTCCCGTGGACCACACACCCGCGGCAGTGGCGGCTGTGTTGTCGGTGATCGAGGTGGTGACAATAGTCGCCGTCGTGTTGGACTGCAAAGCTACCCCGCCGCCATTTGTGATCGCCGTATTTTCACGAATCTCAGTGTTCGAAACTTCCAGCAGCGCGCCCGTGTCGGCGTAGATGCCGCCGCCATTTCCGCCGGGCGTGTTCGCTGCCTTATTCGCAGTCACCACCACGCGGTTGAGCAGCAGTCTGTCGTCCGTGCCCAAGTAAATGCCGCCACCATTTCCACCCGAAATGCGGCCGTCACGCACAACAAGCCCATGCAGCGCCACTGTGATCGGTGTGCCGCCGCCATCGACGGAAATCACGCGGTGCGCGGCATCAATGAGCCCCTCGGCACTATCCGCGTCAAGCGTGATGCCTGACGCATCGGGATCTCCGAAATCAGCATTGATGGTCACATTGGAAGTGATCGTCAACTCCCCGCTTGACAGGTAGATCGAGCCTCCCGCCAAGCCAGCGGCAAAGGTGATGGTGTCGTCTCCGGCGAGGGTATTCGCATTGAGAATCGCCTGGCGCAGGGAGCCGTCACCGCTGTCGTTGGTGTTGACCACCACGAAGCCGTTCTCGGTGATGGTCACCGTGGCGCTGGCGAGCGCTCCGACTGCGTAATCCGCGTCCCGAGGCAGTACATTGAGACGGATGGTTTCGGCGGGTTCCGCAGCCTGCCCGCCGGCGATGTCCGCTTCCGGCACCGCGGTGAGGGTGAGCGCCACGGAGGTCTGTC
>CAZKMS010000053.1:0-31263 GCA_964553805.1 uncultured Verrucomicrobiaceae bacterium | reverse complement strand
TTGGCGGGTCGTGAGCGCAGCGAAGGACAATTGCTGGCGATGGCGCTGTTTTCCAGGGTGGTGCCGAAGACCCAGCGGGTGACTTGCTCGCCGGTGTCCGGGTTGTGCAGGATGAGGCGCTGCAACTGGCCGCTGGCGTGCCAGACGAACTCCGTGGTGCGGGGAATGTGGTGCAAGCTTCCAGCTTGCTCTGGACAAGCTGGAAGCTTGTCCCACTTTTCAGCTCTCGACAGCCCTTCCTGCAATCGCACCCGGCGGCCGAGTTTGTCGTTGTCCCAGCGCGTTTCCACGCCCATCGGGTCGATGGTCCGGTTGGCGTCCCCGCTGTCTTTGTAGAGGGTGGTGGAGACGAGCACGGTTTCACTGCGCTGCGGGGCGACGCCGGGACGCGCCACGGGCAGGCCGCCGTTGGTCCCGTAATCGGCCACGGTGCGCTGCCGGCCGATGGCGTCGGGCCACTGGCACACCGTGCTCACCCGCGCCTGCGGCTGCGCGCCACTGGGTCCCTGCAAGGCGCCCGTGCCGCTGGCGGTGTCCAAACGGCGGCGCTGGCGGGTTTTGATCATGCTGCCGGCGGCGTCATTCCTTTCACTAAAGCTCTTCAAACAAGAGTTTGGCTTCTCGATTAAAGATTAATCACCCCTAAAACAGCAACTTCTCACCATCTTGACAAGCATTTTCATCCAAAAATGTTGTCACCCTTATCCAAATCCCAAGATCAAAACGGGAGCGGGATTCCGCTGCAGGCCAGGTCTGTGACCTGGCAAAAGCAGAGCAGACTCGGTTTACCCCAACCGAACCCGCCTCACAGAGGCCGGCTCCAGAAGGTTTACGACTCGAAGTACGTGTAGCCGCGCATGCCGGCTTCAAAGGCATCGACGATTTCACGGCGCTCGCGGGCGGAGATGCGATTGCCATGCACGGCGTTTTCCGCCAGTTGGCGGAAGCGGCTGAGCATGTCCTTTGGCTCGTATTCGCAATAGCTCAGGACTTCGGCCACGGTGTCGCCTTCGATTTCCTGGGTGTACTTCAGTTTGCCGTTTTCGATGCGCACGGAAACCACGTTGGTGTCGCCGAGCAGGTTGTGCAGGTCACCCAGCGTTTCCTGATAAGCGCCGACGAGGAAGATGCCGACGAGGTAGTCCTCAGTGCTTTTCTCGAAGTCGATGTCATGCAGCGGCAGGCTGTGGTTGAGCTCGCCGGAGTGGGCGAAGGTGTCGATCTTGCCGTCGGAGTCGCAGGTGATGTCTGAGAGCACGGCGTTGCGCGTGGGTTGCTCCTTGAGGTGGTGGATGGGCATGACCGGGAAGATCTGGTCGATGGCCCAAAGGTCGGGCAGGCTTTGGAAGACGGAGAAGTTGCCGTAGTAGTAGTCCGTCATCACCGTGCGGACGCGCTCCATTTGCGAGGCATCGTTGCCGGCGGCGTCCTGGCATTTGGCCACCCACGTCAGGATCTCCCAATACAGCTCCTCGCCCTGGGCGCGCTCGCGCAGGGTCACCTTGCCATAGCTGAACTCGCTGCGCAGCTTGTCGCGGTAATAGCAGGCGTCGTTGTAAATTTCCTGCAGGCGGTCGATGTCGCGCGCCGCCTTGTCGCCCTTGCCGTTCTTGGTGTCCTCGCGCAGCTCGTAAAGATTGCGCACGAGAGCGGGGGCATCGGCAGGCACCGACACCTGGCGGCGGGGCTCAAAGCGGTTGACGTCGAGAATGTTGACGATGAGCACCGAGTAGTAGGCCACCACAGCGCGGCCGGACTCGGTGATGATGTCGGGATGCGGCACGCCAGCCTCGGCGGTGACTTCGGAGACGGCTTCGATGACGTCCGCGCAGTACTCGCGGGTGCCGTAGTTGCTGCTGGCGGTGGAGCTGCCTTTGAAGCCGTCGTAGCTGATCGCCAAACCGCCACCGAGATCGAGGATGCCCATGCGGGCGCCCTCCTGCACCAGGCCGCAATAGACGCGGGTGGCCTCCGTCACCGCTTGGCGAATGGCGCGGATGTTGGGGATCTGCGAGCCCTGGTGATAGTGCAGCATGCGCAGGCAGTCGAGCATGCCTTCGCCACGCAGGTGATCGACCACATGCATCAACTGCGAAATGTTGAGGCCGAAGACGGAGGCGTCGCCACCGGAGCCGGACCAGTGGCCGGCGCTTTCGGCGCTGAGGCGGAAACGCACGCCGAGGGTGGGGCGCACACCCATTTTGCGCGAGCGCTCAAGGATGAGCTGCAGCTCGCTAGGCATCTCCAGCACCATGATGACCTGCAGGCCCATTTTCTGGGCGTAGAGGGCGAGGTCGATAAACTCCTCGTCCTTGTAGCCGTTGCAGACAATGTAGGCCTGGGGATCGTGCATGTAGGCGAGCGCGGCGATGAGCTCGGGTTTGCTGCCCGCTTCCAGGCCGTAGTGGTACTTGCGGCCGTAGCGGGTGATCTCCTCGATGACCTCCTGCTGTTGATTGACCTTGATCGGGTAAACCCCACGATAGACACCTTGGTACTTCGCCTCGGTGATCGCGGCCGCGAAGCCCTCGTTCAATTCATCGATGCGCCAGCGCAGCAAGTCGCCGAAGCGCAGCAGGACAGGCAGTTGAGTGCCGCGCTCCTGCAGGCCGCGGGCGATTTGCGCCAAGCTCACCGGTTTGGTGGCTTTGCCATCCTTGAGGTTGACTGTGACTTCGCCTTTCGAAGAGATGTCGAAGTAACCATGGCCCCACTCGCGAATGCCATACATGGCGGCGCTGTCATCGATGCCCCAGGCGGGGGCTTGGGTTTTGGCGCGGCTGCTCGATCGGGCGGGACGTTTTTCCATTGTGGTTTGGCTGGCTGGGAATGAGCCGCGCATTATGCGGTCTGCGGCGGGGGATGCAATGGGAATGCTGATGCCAGGGTTTGGCGAGATTGTGAAAAATTTCACAATCCGGTTGCCCGGGGCAGGGGTGCGACGTAACCGTTGGCACCCTCTACTTCCGCTCACGCCCTCATGGAAGCTGCCTCCGCCCCCACCCACGCCGCCTACGATTCGAAGATCGAGGGCAACGTGATTTTCACGAAGCTCGACTCTGCCATCAACTGGATGCGCAAGAACTCGCTGTGGCCGATGCCGATGGGCTTGGCTTGCTGCGCGATCGAATTGATGGCCACTGGCGCCAGCCGTTTCGACATCTCCCGCTTTGGCATGGAAGTGATGCGCTTCTCGCCGCGGCAAAGCGACGTCATGATTGTGGCCGGCACAGTGACTTACAAGATGGCGCTGGCTGTCAAACGCATTTGGGACCAGATGCCGGCGCCGAAGTGGTGCATCGCCATGGGCGCCTGCGCCTCCAGCGGCGGCATGTATCGCAGTTATGCGGTGCTGCAGGGCATTGACCGGTTGATTCCGGTGGATGTGTACATTTCCGGCTGCCCGCCGCGGCCGGAGGCGCTGCTCGAAGGCCTGATGCGTCTTCAGCGCAAGATCGAAACGGAGAGCTCCTTTGTGGAGCAGAAGAAAGAGCTGCTGAACGAATTGGAGCTCGCCTGAAAGCGCAACCCTTAAAACAGCCATGACCTACACGGAGATCATCGACAAATTGCGCGCGCGCTTCGGCGAAAACGTGACGGGAACGGTCGAGTTTCGTGGCGAACAGACGGTTCAAGTGACGCTCAGCGCCTTGCATGAGTTGATGACGTGCGCGCGTGACGAGCTGGGTTTTGATTATCTGGTCGATGTGTCGAGTCTCGATCACTTCGAGGAGGAGCCGCGTTTTGAGATGGTCTATGAGCTGTATGGCTACGGCCACGGCTTGCACCTGCGCGTGAAGGCAAAGGTGTCCGAAGACGAGTCAGTGTCGACGGTTTCCGATCTCTGGCCGACGGCTGACTGGCATGAGCGCGAGGTCTATGACATGATGGGCATTGATTTTGCCGGTCATCCCGATCTGCGCCGCATCCTCATGTGGGAGGGTTATCCCTTCTTTCCTTTGCGCAAGGATTTCCCGCTGGAAGGAAGACCCAGCGAGATGCCGGATGTGGCTTTCACCGGGGTGGCGCCGCTGGAGGGCGGCCCGTTCGTGACGAGCGCGGGCGGCAACGATACCATCGAGCGCGAACCACGCGCGCGGCGGGTTTGAGAGTGGCGCAACCATCTTGGTTGCGCGGGCAAGCTGGAAGCTTGTGCCCCACTCTAGCTCCGGAAAGGCGGTTGCAAACCGCCTCTCCTTGCCCGCTATCGGCCCTGCCTCGCGCAATCAGGATGGTGGCGCCACTCTGTGTGGTGGTGTTGGTGGGCTGCTGCCTTGCCTTGTCTCCCCCCGGCCCGCCGGGTTAGAAGCGGATCACAAAACTGGTGATCAGCGAGAGGTCGGGTGTTTCCGAGGTGAGGCCAAAGGCGGCGCCCACCTTGATCAGGCCCCAATGCACGGGGGCGTAGTGGGCGGCAAAGACAGCTTGATGCCAGTCGTCCTGATTGAAATTGCCAAGGGCCTCAAGGCTGACGGCAAAGTCGTGATGAAAGGCGTGACGCAGCCCGGCGGCGTAACCCCAAACGGGGCTTTCGGTGCGCAGGTTGAGATGGACGAGATTCAAAACGAGGCGGTCGCTGCCGGTGAGATCCGCTTCGAACATGAGGCGGGCGTTCCAGCCTTCGACGTGATTTTCGATTTCGCGCTGTTCATAGGTGGTGACTTCGCGGGTGGTGGTGGTGACTCGAGTCGTCGTGGCGCGGGTCGCGGAGCCGCCTGAAGCCGAAGCGGTGTGGCCGTGCCCGGCATGTTTGGGAGCGGCGCCATCGGGACCGCTGCCACCATCGGGTCCGCCACCGCCCGAATTGCCGCCGCTGTTGCCTCCTTTTTTGGGCGCTGCGGGCGCCGGCCGGGTCACGGTGATGGTTTCGACGTTTTCGATGGTTTCGATCCGCGTGACCGGCATCGTGACCGTGGAGACGTAAGGATTGACGCTGAATTCGTAACCGGCGCGCGCGGCCAGCCGCACACGCTTGCTCCAGGCCTTCGGCAGGAGCTGCATTTGCAGGTAGGGCGACAGACCGTAAATCTGCCAGTCGCTGTTGACGCCAGAGATGGTGGAACTGACGCCGAGGGCGAGACCGGGCAGCAAGCCGAGCATCACGCCCGGCTCGCTGCCATAAAGGTCTGCGCCATTTTGCTGAACCCAGTCCACTCCGCCATAAAAAACTCCGGAGAGCGGCGCAGGGACATAGGCATCCTGAACGAGCAGAAAATCGAGCCCGTGGTGCGCCCGCAAAGGGGTGACCGCTGCCAGCAGCAGCACTGCCAGCAGCGGCCGGAGAATGCGAGTCCATTGGAGCATGCGGAGACAGCGACAAGCCGTCCCCGGACCGCTAACAAGTCTGGCTCCAATAAGAATCACGTGAGCGATTGAGTCATCTTTATTCGGAGATCTCCCATTTGCCCGAGAGAATCGGGCTGGCCTTGTCGGCGCCTTGCGGCAGCAGGAAGTAGCCAAGCAAACGCGGATTGCCGATGTCATTCACGATCAAACCCTTGATGCTACCGGGCAGGCTGCTGAAAGCAAAGCTGCCGGTGCTGAGGGTTTTTTTGTCAGTGACACCGAAGGTCTTGGCTTTGTTCGAGATGACGGGCAGCTGGATTTTGAGCGCCACATTCCCAGGATTGGCCGAAACCATCACGGCGGCGGCGCCGGGCTGATCCAGAATTTCGACGGCATCGACATTCAAGCTGGCCGCCGGATCCGCCACGCCACCGTGCTCGAAGTTCAGGGTGGCATTGCCGGCGGGGTTCGCTGTCAAACCAAGCGTGGCCAGCACACCGGCGCCTGCCGCGTAACGTCCACCGATCACGTCCAGGTCCACCGGTCCGAAGCCGCCTTTGTATAGCCGGTCTTTCGACTTGGCAGGCTGCGTGTTTTTAAACCAGCTCGCTTCCGAGGTGTTGAGGTGGCCGACGGCGGGTTGTCCAGCCGTCCCTGGCGCCTGCATGGCTAACACGGCCTGCAGCGAACCTGTCTTTTTGTACAGCAGGCTGAATACCGACAGGCATCCACCGTTTTCCAATGGAGCGGAAAAGGTGACCCGGCTGTCATCCGCCAGCAGCAGACTGCCGCGTGCCGTGCCATTGCTGGCACAAACAAAGCCGCCGAGGCTGTAACCTTGTGGAATGCTGGCATTGCCAGTGGCTTCCGCAGCGGGCAGCAGCGCCAGCGTGTAAGCGCCCTCATAATGAGGAACCATCGCCACCGCTTTGGAGCGGGCTTGAAATGGCAGGATGGCGAGGCCGTCGGCGACGGTTCCTTGAATCACGCCATAAGATTCCGTGACGGGCGGCGGGCCAGCGTCAAGTTGCTGAGTCAGCCCATAAAGACTGAACAAGATGGTCACTGGCGTGCTTCCGGGACGTTGGATGACGATCACCGCCTCTGGAGTCGTGCCCATGCCACCGTAGCTGAGGATGCCGGAGGAACGGAGGGTCTTCGCGCCCAGCTTCACCACCGCGGAGTACGATCCCAGGGTTGAAACCGTCAACTGCACATGGCCGCCGAGTTGCTGATTGAGCAGCGGTGCGCGTCCCAGCACACCGGTGTAAGTGGCCACTGTGCCCACAGGCAGGCCGTCAACATTCAGCGAAGCGGTGTGGGGCGCGCTGGAGCCCGCCGCATTGGAGGCGGTAAAAGTGATGCTGAAGCTGCCAGCCACCACGGGCACGCCGCTAAGGGTGTTGGTTTTGCCGTTGAACTTCAGTCCTTTCGGCAGGCCGCTGACGCGAAGTTTGACATCAGGCATGAGCGGGCCGGCGGAATAGGGCTGGCCAATGACGGCGTCTGCCAGCGTGAGACCGGCATCGATCTCCGGCACGCTGATCACGGTGAGCGTCGCTGGCGGGCTGAACATCCAACCGGAGGCATTGCGCACCTCAGCGCGGTAGCTGCCAGCGTCTGCAGGCAGGGTGGCCGGAATCACCAGGGTGAAATCCCGCTCGCCCTGGAGCGGTTCGCCATCTTTGAACCACTGCACCTCCAGGTCCTCGCCTTTGGCGGCGACCTTGAAGGAGGCGGGCTTGCCTTCGATCACGGTCAGGCTGCGCGGGGCAGAGACGGATTCAGGCGTCATCCACTTCACTGGGCCAACGGTGGACCAGGCAAAAGTGAAGCCCTGGCGGTTGAGGTTGGTGGCTGGCGCGTTGCTGCCGAGTGCAAAGCTGTATTGACCAGGCTGCAGTGTCCACGAGCGCGTGATCGTTTCGGCACTGGAGTTGTTGATGTGGTCAACATACTGCAGGTGCGGCGCCCAGCTCACGGGTCCGCGATTGTTGTACATGTGGGAATCAATGCCGCTGCTTTGCCAGCCGCGCCAGATTGTCAGCGAAGGAAACATGGAGGCGGTGTCCGCCTTGCCATCGAGTTCGGGAGGCGCCGCAGCCCAGGGGACATCGGCGTTGCGGCTCATCGTCACGCTGAAGTTGACGGTTTCAGTGACGTTGAGCGCGAGCCACTTGGAGGTGTGGGTCCAGCCGACGGGGGGCTGGCCGGGGCTGAACAAGGCATTGTCCTCCCAGCTCCAGGCACCAACATGGGAGGCCACACTGCCGGCCTCATTTTGGCCGACACTGACCGTCCAGGCATAGCCCACGCCGTCGGGCGAGAGATCGCCGATGATTAGCGAAGACGCGAGCACGGTGTTGTAGCTGAGTTTGAAACCCTGGCGCAGGCTGTTGTTGGAGGCGGCGTTGCTGCCGATGGCGAAGGAATACTGGCCGCGCTTCAATTTGAATGTGCGGGTGATCGAGGCCTCCGTGGAGTTGTCCACATGATCCACGTGGCTCAACTCAGGAGCCCACCAAATGTTGCCTTTGTTATGATAGGTGTGAGGGGTCGAACCGGTATTTTTCCAGCCGCGATAGATCGTGAAGGAGGGGAACATCGAGGTGATGTCGGCGAGGCGATCCGGCTCACCCACGGAGGGCCAAGGCACGGTGGCGTCGCGCTCCAGCTTGACGGTGAAAAACACCTCGTCTTCATCCACGTTGAGCGCCATCCAGTGTGAGGTGTGCGTCCAGCCGACAGGCTGCTGGCCGGGTTGGAACAGGGAATTATCCTCCCAGCTCCAGGCGCCGACGTGATTGCTGTACTGCCCCTGGCTGCCCGCGCGAACAACCGTGCTCAAGGCATAACCAATGCCGCCCGCCAGCGGCGCCGGGTCGGCGGCCACTTGATCGTTCGCGGTGAAGCTGATGCTGTAGCCTTGCTCGTTGAAGTTGGTGGCCGGGGCATTGCTGCCAAGCGCCAGCGTGTAAGCCCCCTTCGGCAGGAAGATGGTGCGGGTGATGCTTTCCTCGGTCGAGTTGTCCACATGATAGACATGGGAAAGGCCAGGCGCCCAGTTGATGCTGGTTCGGTTGTTATAGGTGTCGCCCTGAGCGCCAATGTTTCGAGTGCCGCTCCAGATCGTGAAGGAAGGGAACATCGAGGTGATGTCAGCGAAGCCGCCGCCAGCGACCGGCACGTTGGCGTCACGCGCCATGGTGATGGTCAGCAGGGTGTCGTTCGCCAAATTCAACTGCGCCCAGTTGGAGGCGTGCGTCCAGCCCACCGTCGGCTGCCCGTCATTGAAGAGCGACTCATCCTCCCAGCTCCAGGCGCCGACATGGTCGCTGAAACCGCCGCTTTGATTGGCACCAAGAGTGACGATGTGTTTGTAAGGCACTCCGCTTTCCGGTTGCGGGTCATTGACCGTGTGAGTGAACGCCGTGGCGGAAACGCTGCCGGTCAGGCCATAGACGGTCGCATCCGGTTCGGCTCCGCCCACATAGTTGACGCCGCCCACGAAGATGGAGTAATCGCCGGCGGTCAGGTAAAACGTGCCTGTCACCGTGCCGTCGGCGTTGCCATCACCAAAAATGTCCGGCGTGTTGCCGAACAGGCTGGCATCGCCATCAGCGGCGCAGCCTTTGAAGACAAAGGTGGTCAAACCAGTGACCGGATCTTCGAAATCAAAGGCCGGTCCCGCTTGAGCCTCGTTGCCGATCCGCCAATCGGTCAAGGCGCGAAAGCAGCCTTCTTTGGCCGGCGCCGGCAGCGACGCGCGATAAGCCACCGAAATGGGAGAGCCATCATGGTCGGGTGGCGCGGCATGGGCGAGGCCTTGATAGACCGAGAAACCTGGCTTGATGCTGCCGTCACTCACGGCGCCGGAGTCTTCGTTGGTGGAGCCGCTGAAGGTGATGGTCACCAGCGCCGGGGCCGCCAGCGAGAAGCGGTAGGCGCGCAGTTTGTGGGAGTCGCCGAAATCATCGTCAGTTCCGTCCGCCCAGCCAAAGTTGCCGATGACAGTTTGGTTGCTGATGGTGACAGGGGCCGCGTTTGGCACGAGGGCGCCGAAATCGCGGGTGGAGTAGCCGATGTGCCCGAGAGCATGGCCGGCGCTGAGCAGGAGGAGGGCGCCGGAGAGAAGCCGGCGCATGGGTTTTGGTTTCATGTTAGGTTCGGTTGCCTGGATGGTTGTTGGTATTGGTTTGGTTTTCGGGTCAGCAAGGGGCCGGGTCATGGCGTCTCGGGCAAAGACAGGAGACGTGCACGACCAGAAAGGATGGGGGAATTTTTCAGCGTGGTGTCCTGCGGTCCGGTTGAGGGCATTTCCGGCAAGAGGAAGTGGCCGTAGCCGCGCGGTCCGCTGCCGTCATCGACGACCATGCCGCGGAAGGTGACGACACGTTTGCGCTGCGGCTGGCTGGCCACCGTGGTATCCGTGTCTAACAGGGTGAAACGGCCGGTATAGGAACCGGTGGAACTGGCGCTGAAGGCTTTGCCGGCTCCGGTTTGCAGGGTGAGGCTGACCCGGCCCGCGTTGGCGCCTGGAATAACGGCCTTGGCGGGATGCTTGGGTGGAAAGATCAGTTCCGCCACGTTCAGTCGTGTGGCTGGATCCGGCGCGCCACCTTCCGCAAAGACCAGCTCGGCGCGGTCGAAACCTGCCAGGGTGTTGTTTTTCAGTGGCTGCGAATACAAACCGCCGCGTGCCGCCAAGTCCACGGGACCGAAACCGCTCATGTAATTGCGCGTTTTGCGCGTTTGCGGCTTCTTCAGCCAAGTCAGCAGCGACTCCTCCAGGCGGTGAGTTTCCGTCGAGCGCACACGCAACCAGCCCGCCAGCGAGCCCGTGCTGGAATAGAGGCTGTTCCAAATGCGCAGGCGGCCGCCTTCAAGCAGGGGCGAGGCGAGTGCCAGACGCGTGCCGTCGGCGAGCCGGAGACTGCCGCGCGCCCCGCCTTTAGCGCTGATCTTGAAGCCGCCGACGCCGTCACCCTGCGGCGCGTCGTTTTCGCCATCGGGCGCAGGCAGGGCGAAGGTGTAGTTGCCCGCATCCGCGCCGGCATCGGCTAGCGCGCGCCAGGCGTCAAAGGTGTGGGTTTCGCCACTGCCGGTGTCGGTGACCGTCACTTGCAACTGCCTGGCACCGGGATCGGCAGCCAGGATGACGCTGAGCGGACTGAGTTTGCCGCGTTTGATGGTCACGCTGGCTTCAGGCGGTCCGTCGTTCTCAATCATCCAGGCCCCGCGCAGGCGATGGCTCTTGGCGCCCAGTTTCAGGGTGCCGCTGAAACTCGCGAGCCGGCTGGTGGTCAGCCGCAGCCAGCCGCCGAGGTTGCCGTTGAGTGCCAGGTGACGTGGTGCCACGCCTTCAAACGAGCCGATGGCATCGGCAGGGAAGGGTTTGACGGTGAGCATCATGTTTATGGCTGGACCACTGGAGCCAGCGCTGTTGGAAGCGGTGACGCGCACTTGGAAGTCGCCGCTGACGGCCGGTTTACCGGTGATGCGGGTGCCGTTGGTGAGGGACAAACCCTTCGGCAAGCCGCCGACGCTGAAGCGCTCCGGCTGGTTTTGCGCGGTGAGTTGGAAGTCGTAGGGCTGGCCGACGGTGGCTTCAGGGAGGTCGAGCGGGACGACGACGGGCGGCAGGACGACGGCAAGCGTTGCGGGTTCGCTGGGCACGCTGCCGGCGCCGTTGGCGACAACGACATGATAAATCCCCGCATCTGTGTGCTGTGCTTTGGGGAAGGAGAGGACGCGTCCGGTCGCGCCGATGACACGCTGGCTGCCGCGCCACCATTGATAGGTTAGGTTGGAGCCGGTGGCGGTGACGGAGAGCGACGTGTTTTTGTTTTGATCCACTTTGCGCGAGACTGGCTGAGCGGTGATGAGCGGCACTGGATAAATTTCCACCCGGGCGGTGCGGCTGGTCGCCTGGCCAAGACCATTTTGGACGACGACATGGTAAGTGCCGGCGTTATTGACGGTGACGCCAGCGCGCTGCAATTGCGGTCCGGTTTCATCTTCGAGAAGCTGATTGTTGTGATGCCATTGGTATTGCAGCGGCTCGCCGAGCGCGCCGACGCTGAGCGTGAGCAAACCGCCCGGAGCCACCGCTTTGTCGGCGGGCTCGCGGGTGATTTTGGGTGATCCATTGTAGACCCGGTGGTCCGGGTCATCGCCGTCGAGCACCCCGTCACCATCGAGATCGCCGCCGAAACGCCCGCCCTGGCCTGGCAGCACACCCAGGAATGTGACGCTGTCGGCGTTTTGCAGACCTGCGAGCAGGGCGGCGCGGGTGATCTGGCCATCAGCAGCGCGATCGGCGCGATAGGTTTGGCTGGCGATGTTATACCACCAGGCGCGATCTTCGCCTTGCCACTTGCCGCGCACGATCAGATCGCAATCGATCAGCGCGGTGTTGCTGGCGCGGGCTTCCAGCAGGGCGATGTCAGCCAAGACGCTGGTGTTTGCGCGATTGGCGTCGGTGGTGACCACCGCATGGCCGACCGTCCGGGCCGTGCCGGTGTCGAAACACATCATGAAGGCGGCCACATCACGCAATTGCTGCAGGGTGTTGAGCTGGTCGAGCACGTAAGGGTGGCCGATGGGAAGCGTGAAACCGGCGCCGTCATGCAGGATGCCGAATCCACTGATGGATGTGGCATCGTTGCCGCCATTGTAAAACAGCCGCTGGTAGACAGTGCGAAGCGGCGGGGTTTTAAGCGGCTGCGGCGATCCCACTTCCTGCGGCAAGTCGATGTTATTGTCAGAGCCGGTAGGCAGGGTGTGGCAGGTGACGCAATGCGACTTATTGTGGCTGTTGTACAGGTCCCGTCCGGAGATGGGATTGCCGCTGTCGAAACTGGAAGGCAGCGAGCGGTCGAGGTTGCGATTCGGATTGGAATGGTGCCGCAATGTCATGAGGTAGGCGGTGAGCGCGGCCATGTCTTCGTCGGCGAGCGGTTCGCCGCCCATCAGGTTGGGGAAGGTCGGGTTGAAATCAGCGATGCTGGCGCGGTCACCACGCCAATGGAAGGGCGCGCCATCCTGCATGCCGCGCAGGGTTTGCGTGGTCATGGGGCCTTTCATCGGGTGCATGACGCGCGGGCGCAAGGTGGTGTCGTGAACCGAGAGATTGGCGCCGAGCACAGTGAGCAGTTCGCCGTTGGGGTCGCCGAGGTCCCAGGCCAGGCCATCGCGATCGGCGTCCAGGTGGCAGATGCCGCAGGAGACGGTGCCGTTGCCGCTGAGACGGGCGTCAAACAGGAAACCGCGGCCGTGTTTGACTTCGGGGGGCAGCGGCTCGTGGGAACTCAGATCGACTTCAGCGACAACGGCGGGTTCGGCGGCTCCGGTGTCGATGACCGAGACGGTTTCGCTGAGTTTGTTCAGCACGTAGAGGCGGCCGTTGCCGGGATGCAGAGCCAAACCGCGCGGACCACGCATGTCGCTGCTGCCGCCACCGCCCGGGCGGACATCGACGCGGGTGAAAACCGCTCCGGTGGCGGCATGGACGCGTGCCACACGATCGCTGGCGAAAGCAGCGGTCCAAAACGCATTGCCATCGGATTCGAAAAGCAGCGCCGCAGGTTGTGAAAGCGCCGTGGCTTGGGCGGCCGGATTGGGCAGAAGATCGTAGTCGAGGCCGGGATTCAAGTCGTGCGCGGTCGTCGCGCCGGAAGTTAGGTTGATGGAACTGACGCGGTTCAGGGCGAAGCGGCTGTTGAGGTTGGGTTCGAATCGAATCAGGTTCAACGCTTCGGTGTTTGCGATCCAAAGTTCGTCCTGGCCCGGGCGTGCCGCCAACGCGAAGAGGTTGGTGCCGATGCTGTCGAGGTAGCGGGCGATGATGTGGGTGGTGGTGTCGATTTCCACCACGTCGTGATCGAGCACGGTGTAAGGGATGCGCGAGTCGCCGGCGGGCACGATGAGTCCCGTTTGAGGCGCGGGTGGCAGGTTGGGATTGAGCGGCGCCGGCGGTGGCGGCGCGCTTTGTTTGTTGAGTATCGTGGTGCCGTTGCCGGAGTGCAGGAAGGCGGCAAAGACGCTGCTGCCGTCGGCACTGGCGGCAAGAGCTGCGGGATAGAGCCCTTCGACGGGCAATTGCGCCAGCAGGGTGTGCGTGGTGCTGTCGTAAACCCAGATTTCGTTGTCGCGCGCGCAGGAAACAAAGGCTTTGCCGTTGGCAAAGACCACGTCGGCTGGCTCATCGCCGACGCGCAGCACTGCGGTCACGGTGCCCGTCGAGAGGGAGACGATGTGGATGCTGTCGGAGACCTCGCAGACCACCCAGGCTTCGTCGTTGCTGCGTGCGCGAACGGAGACGGGCTCCAGACCGACGGGGATTTCTGCCAGCGGATTGGGTGCGGCGCTGGGGCCGCTGACATCGAACACGGAAAGGCTGGCGGCTTCCGCGTGCACGGCGAGCAGCTTGGAACCGTTCGGTGTGAGGTCGATCGGATGGCAATGGCGGGCCTCAAATCCGGCATACGGCTGCTGGGCATGGAGCAGCGTGGCCGAAGCCAGGGCAAAAATGGTCAGACGTAGTAAAATCATGGGCTGGGTTGGTTGCGCCCGCCAGCCGGGACGGACTGGCGGGCGGCCGCATCACAGGCGGCGGATCCGGCGTGCTGACCCTCGCGGGCGCCGGAAAGAGGCGGGCGTGCCGGCTGCCCTACGGACCAAGCCACCACGCGTCGAAGCGGTTACTTCAAACGCGATGCAATGGCGGGAAGCGCGGGCGAAAAGGGCGCGACACAGCCCTTCAGCATCAAGCCAGCCGGGTTCGCGGCGGCGGGCCGTCGGGCGCGTTCGTGCGCGTCCGGGCGGTGAGATCCAGCCACGTCACCGCCAGTCTGGAGGCGGCGGGCGGGAAAAGGAGAATGCGCTCAAAGCTGCAGGCTTCGGCTTTGCTTTGAGCGAGGCTTTTGCCGCCGGAGGGAGCGGCCGGATCACTCTCATCCTGGCTGCCTTTCTGGACGGCTTTGCACAAGGGGCAGGGGTGCTCACCATTGAAAGTCTTGCTGAGACCCGAGGAGACGGAGCCGCTTTCCACCGAGTAGGACAACGCCATGCCGACCCAAGCCACGCCTTGCAAAATCATCCATTGTCCGCCGATGGAAACCATCAGGGCAGCGAGGATGAGCAGGCGGGCGGACTTCATTCAGGAGGCGGAGACTAATGCGCCGTCCCGGAAGTGCAAGAGCTTCTGTGCGTGCCCGCGCCTGGTTAAAGCCGGTGTTGCCGCGCGGCGCGGCCGTTGTCAGGAGGCGATGGCGACCTCGGGTTGCTCGCGGCGGACCGGCTCCTTGCCTTCCGGAAAGGCCTTGGAGATCGCATTTTGCAGACCGGTGAGGGAGTAGGGCTTGGTCAGAATGTCCACCGGCGGGGTGCGGCCGTGACTGAGGACCACGAACTCGTCCGGGTCGATGATGAAGCCGCTGCAAACGATGACCGGCAGCTCGTTGCCCTGCTCGCGCAACTGGCGGAAGGTGTCGCGCCCGGAGAGCTTGGGCATGTAGATGTCGAGCATGAGGGCGTCGATCTTTTCGTGCCCCTGATTGATGAGTTCGAGCGCTTGCTCGCCGTCCTCGGCTTCGAGGACATCATGGCCGAGGAAGGAAAGCATGTTGACAGCGATGTTGCGCACCGGTGCCTCGTCATCGACGACGAGGATGCGCCGACGCTGGCTGCCGCCTGCCGCGCGCGGCGGGCGGGTGGGTTTGTGATGAAGCGAATCCTCCGTGCTGGGGTTTTCGGATTGGACAACGAGACGGGGCAGGTAAACGCGGAATTCCGTGCCCTTGCCGACTTCGCTGTCGAACTCGATCCAGCCGCCGTGCTCCTGCACGATTTCCTGCGCGGTGGCGAGGCCGAGGCCGGTGCCTTTGCCGGCTTCCTTGGTGGTGTAGAAGGCCTCGAAGATGCGTTGGCGGCACTCGACTGGAATGCCGTGGCCGTTGTCGCGCACGGAGATGACCACATAGGGCGCGTCAGGCGCATCGGGCTGGCCGGCCTGGCGGCGCGAGGTGCTGGCGACTTCGAGTTCGATGACGCCGCCCTGGGCGGGCAGGGCGTCGCGTGAGTTGATGCCGAGGTTAAGCAGCACCTGTTCGATTTGGACCGGGTCGGCTTCGATGAACGCTGGCTCCTCGGTGAAGCGGGTGCGGATGCTGATGCGCGGGTCAACGCTGTGGCGCAGCAGCGCCTGCACATCGGTGATGAGGCGTTTCATCTCGGTTTTCTGCCGCTCGGTCTGGCCGCGCCGCGAGTAACCAAGCAGTTGCTTGACCAGTTCGGTGGCGCGGGCGGTGGCCTGGCTGGCGCCGTCGAGCCGGGTTTTGACCTCCTCGTTGGCATCGGGAGACAGTTCCGCCAGCGCGAGGTTGCCGTGGATGGCGGTGAGCAGGTTGTTGAAATCGTGCGCGATGCCGCCGGCAATGAGGCCGAGCGTGCCCATTTTTTGCGACTCGCGCAGTTGGCGCTCCAATTGGTTCAGGCGCGAACGGTCGCGCAGGATCCAGATGCGGCCGATGAGGAGACCGGATTCGGATTTTAAGGGCAGCGCTTGCAGTTCGACGTGGCGGCTCGGGTCGTTGTCGATGTCCGCCAGCAAATGATGCTGTTCGCCGGGGTTCTGTTGCAACCGGTCAAACCAGGCGTCCTTGTCCGCTTTGCTGGCGAGACGAGATTGAAACAGGCCCATCAGTTTGGAGCCGTCGCGTCCGACCAGCGTTTCCAGCGGTTCGCCGAACATGGTGTCGAGCTTTTCATTGGAGGCGAGGATGGAGCCATGAGCGTCCACCACGGCCATGCCTTCGTCGCTGGCGGCAAAAAGGCCGTGCATGGCGCCGAAAGCCTCGCGCACCAGGCGCTCCGCCTGAGCCAGACGGCGGGCGGTTTGGCTGGTGTGTTCTTCCGCCGCCGCCAGCGCCTGATGCTGTTTTGAGAAGACCTGGCTGATTTCATTGCGGACCTTCCAATAGGATGCGGGCAGCCAGAACTTGCAGTCGTGCTCAGGGGGAAGTCCTTTGAGGAGCCGGCAGGTGGCATTGAGCACCGCCCGCGCCGGTTTGAGCGCCCAACCACTCAGCAGATACGCGGCCAAAAGCACGCCTCCGCCCAAAAGCACGCCGCTGCTGCTGTAGAACCACGACAAGGGCTGGCCCATCAGCTTGGCGGCGCCCATGGCGGGAAGGAAACCGAACAACCAGAGAGGTCCGAGGAGGCGGAGGCGCATCGAGTTCATAGCGGAGCAGAAAAGCTGGGAAAGGCCTGACAGAGAGACGTGTCTTGGGAAGCCGTCCGGATGCGCTCCAGCAGGTAGAGTAAGAGGTCGTCAGCCAGCCGTTCAGCGGGGGTGGCCGTGGGACTTTCCGCAGACTGAGGGCAGAAGGACGGAGACTCTTGCGAATCGAAGGAGGCAAGGACTGGCAACTTGATTAGCTGAGCGGGAGGAAGCGTCATCGAGCTATTGATAATTTCAATAATTTACATATTAACAAGGCAGAATCTAGTGAATTGTTAAAAATATTTGAACGATTGTAAGATTTTATCAAATTTTATGCAAAGCGGGCTTCCTTGGGGTAATTCCGCCAAATGGGTTCCGTCGCCCCACCGGCAATCTTGCGTCTGTTGCCGGGACTTGCTTTCTGCGTCAGCATCACCATCATCAGCCCATGAGCGCAACGTCTGATTTGGTGGTATTGAGGGCCGAAAACGTTACCAAAAAGTTTCCTGGCGTGGTGGCATTGCGTGATGTCAGCTTTGATTTGCGCGCTGGTGAAATTCACGCACTTTGCGGAGAAAACGGCGCAGGAAAGAGCACTCTCATCAAATTGCTGTCCGGCATTCACCCGCATGGGAGCTACGAGGGGCGTCTTGAGGCGGGTGGAGAGGAAGCCAAGTTTGACGGTGTCGCCGACTCGACGCGGGCCGGGATTGCGGTGATCTGCCAGGAGCTGGCGCTGGTGGAGGAGATGACCGTGGCGGAGAATCTTTTTCTCGGCAGCGAACCCAAACGCGCCGGCGGTTTGCTGGTGGACTGGCCGCGAGTCTATCGCGAGGCGGCCTCCTTGTTGTCAAAATTTGAGGTGAAGATCGACCCCGCCGCACGGGTGCGGGATCTCGGGGTGGGGCAAAAGCAGCTCGTGGAGATCGTCAAGGCGCTGGCCAAGGAGGGGCGCGTGCTCATTCTCGACGAGCCGACGGCGGCCTTGGCGGAGCATGAGGTGCAGATCCTGCTCAACATCCTGCGCGATCTCAAAAGACGCGGCATTGCCTGTGTTTATATCTCCCACAAGCTGGAGGAGGTGTTTGCGGTGGCGGATCGCATCACCGTGTTGCGCGACGGCGCGACCATCGTCACCAAAGCCGCCAGCGCGACGGGCAAGACGGAGGTCATCCGGCACATGGTGGGTCGCGAGATCAGCGATTTGTTTCCGCGCCGTGCCAGCGTGCCTGGCGAGGTGGTGCTGGAAGTGGCGGGCTTGAGCGCAGGTCCGGACTCTGCGGGTGGCCAGGCATTGGAGGGGATTGACTTCGAGCTTCGTGCTGGCGAGGTGCTGGGCATTGGTGGGTTGATGGGCGCGGGGCGCACCGAGTTGCTGATGCACTTGTTTGGCTGTTGGGGTCGCCGCCGAGCGGGGAAAGTGACGCTGCTCGGGCGGGACACGCAGGGGGCAGGACCCAGTGAGTTGCTCAAGCGCGGGCTGGCGCTGGTCAGCGAGGATCGCCGCCGCTACGGTCTCGTTCTGGAGCGCGACATCGGCTTCAATCTTTCCCTTGCTTCGCTGGCGCAGTTCACCCGCCTGGGGCTGCTCAATCAGCGCGCCGAGCGCCGCCGCAACGACGAGCTCTATGAGGCGCTGAAAGTGCGGGCGGCGGGCATGGCGACACCGGTGGGCAAGCTGTCCGGCGGCAACCAGCAGAAGGTCGTGCTCGGCAAGGTGTTGATGACGGAGCCCAAGGTCGTTCTGCTCGATGAGCCGACCCGCGGCATCGATGTCGGTGCCAAACTGGAGATTTACGAGCTGGTCAACCGCCTGACTGAGACGGGCAAGGCGGTCATCCTGGTGTCAAGCGAACTGCCGGAGCTGATCGGCATGAGCGACCGCATTCTCATGCTGCATGAGGGCGAGCCGGGCGGGATGTTTGCGCGTGCGGAGGCGACCCAGGAGCGCCTGATGCAGGCGGCGATGGGACCTGCGGCTGTCGGCTCATGAGCGTGGTGCTTGCACGCTGTTGATGACTGTCAGCAGCACGTCATCGACTGACTGGCCGCTGATGATGACCTCCGGCGCCAGCGTGACCCGGTGCCGCAGCACCGGCAGGGCGGCGCGCTTGACATCGCCGGGAGTGATGTAGTCGCGGCCATCGAGCAGGGCGCAGGCCTTCGCCATGCGCACGAGACTGATGGCGCCCCGTGTGCCGGCGCCGAGGCTGAGCGCGCCATGGCCGCGGGTGGCGCGGGTCAGGCCGACGGCGTAGTTCACCACGCTCTCGACGGCCTCCACTGCGGCGGTTTGACGCTGGGCTTCAAGAATGTCGGCCGGCGCGCACACGGATTGGATCTGCTCAGGAGCCAAACCACGGCCGCCAGCCTCGGAGGCTGCGGCGCTGACGATCGCCGCCTCCTGCGCGGCGCTGGGGTAATCAATCAATGCCTTAATCAGGAAGCGGTCGAGTTGAGCCTCCGGCAGCGGGTAGGTGCCTTCCTGTTCGACCGGATTTTGCGTGGCGAAGGTCATGAACGGTGGCGTCAGCGCGTGCGTCTCGCCATCGATGGTGACTTGACCTTCCTGCATGACCTCGAGCAGGGCCGACTGGGTTTTGGCCGGCGCGCGATTGATCTCGTCGGCCAGCAGCAACTGGGTGAAAACCGGTCCTTTGCGCACGCGGAAGCTTTGCGCGGCGAGGTCGAAGAGGGTGTGGCCGGTGACGTCGGAGGGCATCAAATCCGGGGTGAACTGGATGCGGCGGAACTCGCCGCCAAAAGCCCGCGCCAAGGCCAGTACCAGGTGTGTTTTGCCGAGGCCGGGTTTGCCTTCGAGCAGCACATGACCGCCCGCCAGCAGGGCGGCCAGGACTTGGTGGATGATTTCATTTTGTCCGAGAAACACTCGCGCCACCGCTTGATGGATGGCGGCCAGCGGGCTGGCTGGCTGGGCGGGAACGGTCTCGACTTGGGGTTCGACGGGCGGGGGCGGTGCCCACGGAGCGGGAGCGGCAGGCGGGGTGGGAAGGTCGGGCGGGTTGGTCATGACAGGCTGTGGCGCAGGGTTTGCAGGTCTTGCAGCAGACGGACAAAGTGGGAGGCTGACTGGCCGCCCGAGTTAGCGAGTGCGGCGGCCACGCGCTCCCGGGGCAGGCTGGAGCGCTCAACCAGGAAACGCTGGCAGGCGCCCGGCTCCGTCAGGTGTGGGTGCGTTTCGCGCAGGCGGCGTTGCAAGGCGGCCTGTGCGCTGGCGAGCAGGTGCTCCTGGCGGCGGGTCTTGAAGTAGAAGTGGCCCAGGGACTCGAGGTGATCGGCAAAGCGCCGCACCGGGTGGAGAATGGCTGGGCGCACGGGTCCGAAGCGTGGCAAAACCGCCCATAACCAGACCGTGAGCAGGGCGCCCAGTGCCGCCAGCACTCGCCAGGCACGCTCCCAGAGCAACTGCCAAAAGCTGCCTTCAATCCCCACCACAAAGAGTGCCTCACCTGGCTCCTTGCCTGCCAGCCAATCCAGGAATTGACCGTGATCTGTTGTGTTGAAGTAACGATTTCTGAGTGGTCTCGCGTGAGTCAAAATCGTTACTCTACCGATTCCGTAACGTAAACTCAAGAGCTGTGTCTTCTCCTCCGCCCTGCCTTCGTGCTCGCCCCGCTTCAACTCGCGATCCAGGGTGAAGTCGAGGTAACCGGGCAGTTCGATTTGCAAGGTTCGGTTGCCAATCTTGAGCGCGCTCTCGACGAGGTTCTCACGAAACAGGGCCGCCATATTGGCTTTGTCCTTTTTCCCCTTCACCTCCTCGACCGCCTTGCGCATGGCTTCGGCGCGATGGTTGTGCATCGTGACCCCGAGCGCATCCAGGATCGGGTCGGGCCGCTCCTCGTCACTTTGCCAAGTGTGTTCCGCGAGCAGGGCGGGTGTGGTCCAGTCGTTGTAGGGGCCGCCGCCAGCCATCGCATACACCAGATGCCCGCCCTGGCGCACCCAGTCCAGCAGAGGCCGGGCCCGGCCCACGGGCATGCCATTTTCGGCGGAGGCGATTACCAGGCCGTTCTCCGCCCAGGGCAGCTCACGCAAACCGGGTGCGCGCCTGGTCGTAAACCCGCGTGCTTTGAGAAACTCCTGCGCCGCCAGAAACGGGTCGAGCCGGGCCTTGCCACGGTAGCCCGTTTCCTCGGTGACTTCCTCCCAGCGGCCGTTGCAGCCCGCGTGCAAGAGGCAGCCGGCCACCAGCAGCGGCAGCGCAACAAGGCGTTTTCCCAGCGGGCTAATCGATCTGCTGAGGCCGGCAAAAGGCCAGTCGCGGCACAAGGCGTCGAACTCGCTGCGGACGGGAGGGCGGCCGGCGTAAGCGGCTCGCATCCAGACGCGCGTCAGTTGGGCAAAGTAACGCGCCAAGGTCGCCGGCCCGCCCTCGCGCACGCGCTGCAAGCAGTCGTCTTCGGTGTCGCTGGCGCGGATCGGCAGCTCGCGCTGCGTGACCAGCGCCGACAAAGCGCCGCGGTAGAGCAGGCTGAGCGCCTCGCGGAAATCACCGCGCGCCCAGGCTTGTCGCGCTTCACCCAGCAGGTCTTCCGGCAGGCTGGCCGCCTCGATAGGCAGGCCCATCACCACCTTTGGCGGCGGTGGTCTTGCCCGCGCACCCTTGATCAGCGTTGGCTTGCGCAGTCGTCGCGCCGCGCGCCAGAGCATCACGCCCAAGGCCGCCAGCACGGCGGCCAGCGCGGCGTAACCGAGGACCATGAACAGCAGCCCCACCCAGTCGGCGACCGCTCGCTCCGGCTTGTCCTCATTAGGCACCCAAATCCGCTGGGTGCGGCTGTGCACCTCGAACTCGGGCGCCTCCAGGACCTGCCGCGCCAGTTCGTCGCCGTTTGCGGGTGGTTTCGCATCGGCCTGCGCGCGCAGGTTGCCACCGCCCAAAAGCAGCAGGCCCAGCATCAGAGCCATCATGGGAGCCGCGCTTTGCAGCAGGCGCGCGGCCGTTTGGCGGAAGGTCAGCTCCACATCCCAGCCCTCCAGCTTGGCGCGGCTGTTCAAGTAAAGCCCGAAGCCGGCGCCGACGTAAAACGGCTCCACAATGGTGAGCGCCACGAGGTAGCACAGGTTCGACCACCAGTATTGGGCGGCCGAAAAGTCAAACTCGCCTGACTCCATCGCCGTGATCAGATCCGCGGTGTTCTCGTATCCTGAATCCGGTGCGGCAAACGAGGTGAGGATGAGCAGGCCGGCGAACACCGCGATCTCCAGTTTGATGAAGACCCAGGTCAGGCTGACGCCGGAGCCGCCGCCTTCGGAGGCCAGGCCGCTTGCGCGCTGGCGCAGCTTGGCGCCGCGCTGGCCTTCCAGCAGCCAGATTGGCAGGATGAAACTGCGCGCCGGACTGAGCCGCCGCCAAAGCAGGGCGGGCAGCAGGAACTTCGTCCACAGCCCCGGCAGGCTGCGCAGGCCGTCGCTCAACCGCGTGGGGGAGCCAAAGGCCGAACGGCTGATCACGTGTAGCGGCACCCGGTCGTAAAGCGGTTTCAGCCACCACACCACCAGCGGAAACCACGAGGGATGATCGCGCAGCAGGAAACCCAGCACCAGCCACAACGGCAGCACCGACACGCTCCAGAACGCCAGGATCGAGCCGAAGTCCCGCCGCACCAGGGCGCAGCCCAGGTCGCCCGCCTCCCAGGGCAGGCGCGGACGCAGGGCGACGTTCAGTTGCTCAGGCCGCATGCGATCCCCTCCCGCAAAGCCCCAGGTAGGCCACCGTCAGCAGCCACATCAACGCCCCAAAACCATACTTGATCCAGGGCGACATCGGATTGGCCGACCAGAAACCCTCGATCACCGCCGCGAACGCCGTCATCGCGCAGGCGCCCAGGATCAGCAGCAGCGCGCGCCGCCCGCCCAGCACCAGCGCCGTGCGGCGGTCGTAGGGACCGGGGCGGATCAACGACAGCCCCAGGCGCATGCCGGCCGTGCCCGCGACCACGATGCCCAGCAGCTCCGGTGCTGAGTGGCCGGCGATGAACGAATAGAAGGTCTGCGGATTGCAGGCATGATGCACGTACCCCGCCGCGGCGCCCAGAAAAGCGCCGTTGAAGAGCACCACCAGCAGCGAGCCCACTCCGGCCAGCAGACCGCCGGCAAAGGTGCGCAGGTCGATCCCGACGTTGTTGTAGATGTAAAAGGCGAACATCATGAAGTTCGAGCCAAACTCCTCCCGCATGTAGTCGTGGGGCGAAGTGTGGGCGCCATACATGCTCTCCATCTGCACCATGCCCTCCGGGCCGAGCAGGCGCATGGCCCATTCGGGGTCGTGCGGCGTCCACAGCGTCAGAAACAGGAATGGCCCCCAAAACAGCAGGCTGTTGAGCCAGAACAGCTTCCGCTCCGCCCGCACCGCCTCCGGAAAGTCGCTCACCAGCAGCCGCGCAAAACGCTGCCAGCCGCCGCTGGTGCGGCGCTCCAGGGTGCGGTAGCCGAGGATGGCCAGCCGGTTCAGCCGCTCCACCAGCCCCAGGTCGTAGAGACGATGCCGCGCCACGCTGAGATCATGGCAGATTTGCCGGAACAGCATCGGCAGGCGGTCGATGTCCTCATGCGGCTGCTTTTTCTCCACCGCTTCCACCACCTCCTCAAGCCGCTGCCAGCGGTGGCTGTTTTGGTCCTCAAATTGGCGCGATGTCATGCCGGTCCCCTCAATGCGTTTGCGTCGCCGCGGTCTCGCCGCGCAGCCAAAGCCCGATGCCGCACACGCGGCGCAGGCCTTCCACCCCCGTGGCTCCGGTCAGGGGCGCCAGATGATCCGCCAGCTCCACCCGCCGCTCGTCCGACCACAGCGGCGCGCGCTCCAGAAACTGCAGCACCGCCGACTGCTCCGCCCGGCTCAGCGGTCGCGGCGGCGGCAGCGGCTCGGTGTTGACACGCACCGCCGGTGCCGGCGCCGGTTTGCTGTCGGCATAAACCACCACCGTGTCCGCCACCAGGTCGCCCAGGCGCTGGAAGCGGCGGTTGGACAGCGTGCAAAGAAAGCCAAAGAGGTAGGCAAACGGCATGAAATCGATCACCCGCAGCAGGTTGCGGATCAGCGATTGAGACAGCGTCACCGGCCCGCCGCTGGCGCTCACCACGCGCAGGCCCACGTAGCGCTGCCCCGGCGTCGCTCCGTGGCGGCCCATCTCGAAGAAGACGTTGTAGAACCAGTTGAAGAAGAACAGAAACAGCAGCAGCACCCCCTGCCAGACGTTTTCCATGCCAAAGAGGCCCAGCAAACCCAGCAGCATGCCCATGCCGAGGTAGCAGACCACCGCGATGATGACATCGATGGTCCATGCCAGCGAGCGCGGCGCGGGACCGGCCACCCGCAACTGGATCGCCACGCCTTCCGCCAGCTCCACAGGCTGCAGGGTGTCAACGGGCGGCGCGGCGGTCATGCGTGTTAGGAGTGCTTTCCATCTTGCTTGTTGCGTCGTCTTTGACAATCATTACTTGGCATGAACAGCAATCCCTACTCCGCTCCCGGCTCAGATCCGTTCGGCTCATCCAATCTCAGCAGCGGGGAGGGCATCTCCGATGGCGTGCTGCGCCACCTGCGCGGCACCAAGGGCTGGGTGAAGTTAATCGCCATTCTTTGCTTTCTCGGCGCCGGTCTGATGCTGCTCGGCGGTCTCGCCGTGGTCGCCATAGGCATCTTCGGAGGCTCCGCGCTCGCCAGCGCCGCCGGCACGGAGGGCGCGCTGGCCGGCATCGGTGGTGTCATCGGCATGGGCGTCCTGGGCGCGGTCTATGCCGTCTTTGGTCTCATCTACCTCTACCCCGGCTTCAAGCTTTGGGGCTATGCCGAGGGCATCGAGGCCCTGTTGAAGGACCGCTCTTCCGTCTCCCTGGAAAAGGCCCTCAACGAGCAGCGCCGCTTCTGGAAATTCGTCGGCATCCTCGCCGTGATCATGATCTGCCTCTACATCCTCATCTTCCTCGGCATGATCATCTTTGGTGTCATCATGGGGGGTGCCGTCGCCGGCGCTGCGGGTGGCGCGGGCGTCTGATCCAGGAAGGGAAGCGAGGAGACCGCTCTTCTCCGCGCCTTTTCTCGCTCACACAATCAGCATGCAGTCGCCGTAACTGAAGAAACGGTAACGCTCCCGTATCGCTTCGGCGTAGGCGTGCAGGATGAGATCACGCCCGGCAAAAGCGCTCACCAGCATCAGCAGCGTGGACTTCGGCAGGTGGAAGTTCGTCAGCAGCGCGCCCACCGCCTTGAACTCGAACCCTGGGGTGATGAACAGGTTCGTTGACCCCTGCGCTGCCACCACTGCGCCGTGGTCGCGCGCCACCGTCTCCAGTGTGCGCGCCGCCGTCGTGCCCACCGCCACCACGCGTTTTGCTGCCTGTACCTTCGCCGCGGTTTCGGAATCGATTTCGTAACGCTCATGATGCATCACGTGATCCGCCACTCGCTCCGCTCGCACGGGTTGAAAGGTGCCGACGCCGACGTGCAAGGTAACGAAGGCATGACGCACTTGCGCCAGGATCTCCGGGGTGAAGTGCAGCCCCGCGGTCGGGGCTGCAATGGACCCTTCGTGCTGCGCGTAAACGGTTTGGTAACGCTCGCGATCCGCCGTTTCATCCTCCCGTCCCATGTAATGCGGCAGTGCCAGGTGTCCGTAGCGCAGTTCGTCCACCGGCTGGTTCCACTCGATCAAACGATCGCCATTCGCAAAGATCTCCCGCACCGTGCCCGCCGCCTCTCCCAGCGTCACGCTGTGACCGATACGGAAACGTTTCCCTGGCTTCACCATGCAACGCCAGTACAACGACGAGGTCGTTTCCAGGCGCAGGATCTCACGTTTCCCATCCGCCGTCAGGAACCGCGCCGGCACCACCCGCGTGTTGTTCAGCACCGCCAGGTCGCCCGGCTCCAGCAGGGCAGGGAAGTCCGCAAAACGCCGATGCTCCAGCGTCCCCTCCGCCCGCCGCACCACCAGCAGGCGGGACGCCGCCCGCTCCGCCAGCGGATGACTGGCGATGAGTTCCGGGGGCAGGGTGTAGTCAAAGTCGGCGGTCCGCACGCGCCTCAATACGCCGCGCTCCAGCCGCCGTCCACCATCACATTCTACGCCGCCGGCAACTGCAGCCCGAGGTAGTCGCGCACGTTGCCGAAGCAGATGTTGCGCAGCATGGGGCCGAGCAAGGCGTCGTCATCCGGCAGCAGGCCGGCTTCGACGTCGGCGCCGAGGAGGTTGCAGAGGGTGCGGCGGAAGTACTCGTGGCGGGGGAAGGACATGAAGCTGCGGGAGTCCGTCAGCATGCCGATGAAGCGCGACAGCAGGCCGAGGTTGGAGAGGGCGTTGATCTGCCATTCCATGCCCTCTTTCTGATCCACGAACCACCAGCCGGAGCCAAACTGCACTTTGCCCGGCATGGAGCCGTCGGCAAAGTTGCCCGCCATGGTGCCGAAGAGGTAGTTGTCGGCGGGGTTGACGTTGTAGAGCACGGTCTTCGGCAGCTTGTCCTCCTGGTCGAGCCGGTCCAGGAAGCGCGACAGCGGCACGCCCTGCAGGTAGTCGCCAATCGAATCACAACCGACGTCCGCGCCGGCCTGGCGTGCGAGGCGGGTGTTGTTGTTGCGCAACGGGCCGAGGTGGAGCTGCATGGTCCAGCCTTTCTCCGCGTTGAGCCGCCCGACGTGCAGCATGACGGCGCTGGCAAAGGCGTCCTGCTCCTCCGGGCTGGCGGCCTCGCCGGCGCGGGCGTTTTGGAAGATCTCCTCCACCACCTCCTCCGGCACAAAATGCGCGTGGCAGTGGTTCAAGCCGTGGTCGGAAAGGCGGCCACCGACGCTGTGGAAGAAGTCATGCCGTTTGCTCAGCGCCTCCAGCAGGGCGGTGTGGCTGGTGATGGCGACCCCGCTCACCGATGCCAGCTTGTCGCACCAGGCATTCCAAGCCTCGGGCTGGTGCACGGCCAGGGCTTTGTCAGGACGGAAGGTCGGATAGACGCCGACCTCAAAACCGTCCGCCTGGCACTGCTGATGCCAGGCCAGGTCATCCACCGGATCGTCCGTCGTGCAGAGCGCGCGCACCTGGAATTTGCGCAGCAGATTGCGGGCGCTGAATTCAGGGCTGGCCAGTTTTTCCCTGGTCTCATCCCAGATGCGCTGGGCGGTGTCCGGGCTGAGCAGGGTGTCGATGCCGAAGTAGCGTTTCAGCTCCAGGTGCGTCCAGTGATAGAGCGGGTTGCGCAGCGTGTGCGGCACGGTGCGGGCGTAGGCCAGGAACTTGTCAAAAGGCTTCCCGGCTCCGGTGACGAGGTCCTCCGGCTCGCCGTTGCAGCGCATGGCGCGCCACTTGTAGTGGTCGCCCTCCAGCCAAATCTCGAACAGGTTGGCGAACTGGCGGTCCTCGGCGATGTCCTTTGGCGGCAGGTGGTTGTGGTAATCCAGGATCGGTTCCGGCGCGGCGAAGTCATGGTAAAGATGGCGCGCGCTGGTGGTGGAGAGCAGGAAGTCGTCGTGGATGAAGGCCATGATGCTGAAAGGGTTGGGCGCGCAGCATGAGCGCGCGTGGCATGGCTTGCAACGGCCAACTTTGCGCCGCGGGATTTTGCCCGGCTCAGTGGCTGCGCGGCTTGTTCCACCAGGCCAGCAGCGCCTGCCGCGCGCGCCGCACGCGGCCTTCCACCGCCCGGCAGGAAAGGCCAAGCACCTCCGCGCATTCCTCCTGGCTGAGGCCTTGAATGGCGCAGAGTGTCAGCGGCAGACGCAGCGTCTCCGGCAGAGCCTGCAACCCGCGCTCCAGTTTTTCCACTTCACTGCGCCAGCTGCTCGCTTCATCCGGGCGCAAGCCCGCGCAGACCGGTTCCGACAACGCCGGGTCCAAGTGCAAGGTGAGCCGTTTCTGCCCGGCGCCCCGGCTGCGCACGCGATCCCGGCACAGGTTCAAAGCGATGCGCACCACCCAGGCCCGCAGCCTGCCGCGATGTTGATACTCCGGCAGCGCCTGCCAGGCCCGCACGAAACTGTCCTGGCAGACCTCCTGCGCATCCTCGGCATTGCCCAGCCAATGCAGGCAGCAGCGAAAGACATCCCCCTGATGCCGCTCCACCAGGAGGCGAAATGCCGCGGTGTCCCCGCCTGCCGCGCGCAGCGCCAGCGCGCCCTCGGCATCCCCGGAGACCGTGTCATCGGGGAGGGATAGCAGCGTAATGGCAGACGCCTCACTCATGATGTTCGTGCAGCAGGCTGTCGTGGGTCCAGCGGCTGAGTAGAGCGCGCTGCCGCTTCGTCAGATGCGTCCTCATCTGAAAAAAGTGCGCCAGCGTGGCCGCTTGCAGTTCGCGCTGCGCCGCACCGAGCCGGTCCAGTGTGGCGGTGGTCGGTGAGTCCAGCGCGTCGGCTTCCCGCACTTGCCTGGCCAGTTCCGCGCCTGCCTCCCTGATCGCCTGGCGCAGGCGCCGCCGTTCTTTTTCAAAGGACTCCTCCTGCGGCCGCATCGCCGCCTCTTGTGCCGCGCTCAACTCCAGATTCTGGTGCATCCACTGGTGGAACGCATCCTCCGCCGCGCCGCCGGGATGCGCATGCGCGTGTTCATGCGGAACCCGCCGCAGCATCCACCAGCTTGTCAGGGCGGAGAGCGCCAGGGTGGCGATCAACCAGAGCGCTGCCAGGACCCAGCGTTTCGTTTTCATGCCAAGTCGTTCCCAGGCGTCTCAGCGCGCCTCCGGCCAGGACAGGCCGCTGCCTTGATACAGCGTCAAGGCAGGAGGTTCCTCCGTCGTGGCGTGGCTGTCGGTCACCCAAAGGGCGGTGCCCACCGCGCTCAAGGCCAGCACCATTGCCAGGATGGCGAGCATGCCGCCGGTCCAGAGCGCGAGCGTCCGCGGTGGCAGCGCCTTCAGCACCTGCCAGGAAAAATCACCGGGCAGGGGAGCATCCGGCGCAGCGCGACGCGCCCCCTTCAGCAGGCGATCCAGTTCGTGTGCCTCCATGTCAGCAACCAACAGCCGCTGCCGCGCGTGCTCAAGCCGAAAAATCACATCACCATGCCGCCGTCCACGGCCAGCACCTGGCCCGTGATGTAGCGCCCGTCGTCCGACGCCAAAAACAGCGCCGCCGCGGCGATGTCCCGCGCCTGGCCGAAGCTGCCGAGCGGGATCTTCGACAGGATGCCTTCCTTGAGCTGGTCTGCCAGCACCTCCGTCATGTCCGTCTCGATGAAGCCCGGCGCGATCGCATTCACCGTCACCGCCCGGCCCGCGAACTCCCGCGCCACCGATTTCGTGAAGCCAATCAGACCCGCCTTGCTCGCCGCGTAGTTCGCCTGGCCGGCGTTGCCGATCAGGCCGATCACCGACGCCACGTTGATGATGCGCGCGCCGTTGCGTTTGAGCAGGCTGCGCTGAAAGGCCTTCACCAGATTGAAGGCGCCCTTCAGGTTGGTGTTGAGTACCACGTCCCAATCCTCGTCGCTCATGCGCAGCAAAAGACCGTCGCGCGTCACCCCGGCGTTGTTCACCAGGATGTCCACATGGCCGAAGTCCGCCAGCACCTGCTTGCCCAGCTCCGCCGTCGCTGCCGAATCCGCCACATCCACCGCATAGGCCCGCGCCGCGTCCGGGCGGGTGGCGTTGATCGCCTCTGCCGCGCTTTGCGCGCTCGCCTCCGTGCGGCTCACCACCGCCACCTTCGCGCCTTCCGCCGCGAAGCTCTCCGCGATTGCCCGGCCAATGCCCCGGCCGCCGCCGGTCACCACCGCCACCTTGTCCTGAAGTTTTGCCATAGCCCCTTTTGTAGAGCGCGCCCGTCCGGGCCGCAAGCACGTTTGGGCCGCCGCAGGTCACTCCATGATGCGGTCAAACCAGGCGTCGTAACGCTCATCGCGCGCCCGCGCCCGCATCGACCGGCGCTCCTCGAAGTTCATGTAGGCGTCGTTGCGGCGCTCCAGGCGGTTCTCCAGAGCGTCATTGCTGCAGGAGGAAAGCACGGTCAGGGCCAGCAGGCTGAGAAGGAGGGGGCGGGAGAGAGGGAGGTTCATGGTCAGAGAGAGATGACGCCGCCGCAGAGTCCCCGCAGCGGATTTCCGCACCTTATAAGCGGCGCATCCGCCCGCAGCCAAGCTTTTTTAATGGTCGGTCAGCATCCAGACCGCCATCGCCATCATGATCAGGTTCTCCAGCAGGGAGATGAAGCCCAGCGGCACGGCACTGCCGCCGCCCACGCAGGCGCAGTTCAGGTCCCGGCCCTCCACATACACCGCCTTGATCACCGACACCGCGCCGATCGTGCTCACCACCAGCGCCGCCGGCGCCGCCAGCCACGTCCACACCCCGGCCAGCATCGCCAGCCCCGCTCCTGTCTCCACAAACGGATACACGTAGGCGTAGGGCACGTAGCGCCGTGCCAGCAGATCGTAGCGCACGAATCCCGTCGAGAAGGATTGCAGGTTCTGCAGTTTGAGGATGCCCAGCACGCACATGCTGAAGGCGACAAAGCGCTCCGCTACGGGCAGCGGCGTCAGTCTGCCGTCCGCTGCCCAGGTCACCGCCAGCGCCATCAAAAAAGCCACCGCAAACACCGCCGCCACCGGCTGGTAGGTATCGCCCTCCTTCGGGTCAGGGCCCTTGCCCAGGTGCGCCCGCAGCGCGTCGTAACCGCCCACCCGCTGCCCGCCGATGAAAATCTGCGGCGTCTCATCCACCCCATTTGCCTCCTTGTAGGCCGCGTTCGCCTCCCTGCTCTCCAGGTGATGATCCTCCACCTCAAACCCGCCGCGCCGCAGCAGGTCCAGCGCCTTCACCCCCCAGGGGCAGAGGTGCTTCGGCGTCACCATGCGGTAAATGACAGCTCGTTCGCCCATGACAGCCTTATCTTAACGCCCTGTCACCCACCCCGGCAAGGTCGATTCCATCTCTCACCGCCCCATTTCGTCTTCCTGCCGAGGACAGCGACCCGGTGCACGGGACGCATGGATTGCACCAGCGACGCTCGCGCCGGGTTCTACAGCGCATAGGCGGCTCGTTCATGGTCTCACTGTCTCCTGTGTCAGTCGAGAGAATGACTCACGCAACGACATATAGCGAACGCCAACATCACCGTAGGCCGCTGCGCCCTCCTCAAACCTCGACCAATGCTCAAAGATGTAGTCGCAAAGCTCAACAAGCTGAGTCGCAACAGGCGTCAACTCCTGCGCCTCATGCTCAAGGCGAGACTCAAGCGTGCTCGCAAAGTGTGCCACGAAATCAGAAATGTCGGTGGTCGTGTGCTGAATAAACCGAGCGACCGCAGGCAAATAAAACCGAAACGCAGGCGCGCCCATCCACAGTAAGTCACTCTGGTAGTAGAGGTCGCTCTCTCGGAACAGCGCCTCAGCCTCCTCCAAATTCTTGCCGTAGAAATGCTCGCAAGCAACGCGGCCATCCAATCGTCGTGCGGGTTAATCTCTTGGCGGGTTGGAAGCGTCATGCGCGTGATCAGCCTAGACATTATGGCTGCGGCGGGGCCAGCGAGAGCTGGCTGGAAGCGCAGCGGAGTGAGACGGGTGATGGGGCGCGTCCCGGGTCTCACTTGTTCGGGTCGAAGAAGATATGGACGTCGGCGTCTTTGCGGCCGAGGATTTCCTGGGCGCGTTTGAGGGCGTTGCGGGTGGAGAGGTTTGGATTCGAAGGGCTGCCAAGGAAGATGTTGTTTTTGCCGATGACTTCGACCATGCCGGAGTCCTTCAAGACGCGATAGACGTCCTTCATCGCGCCGCTGACGATGAGGTCGCGGCCGTCGGCGC
>CAZKMS010000052.1:0-32003 GCA_964553805.1 uncultured Verrucomicrobiaceae bacterium | reverse complement strand
AGCCGGTCTTTCTCAGCGGCAGCACGGTGAGCAACGCCACCCTGCACAACTTCGAGGAAATCGAGCGCAAGGACATCCGCGTGGGCGACGCCGTGGTGATCGAGAAGGCCGGCGAGATCATCCCGGCGGTGGTGATGGTGAAAAAGGAAAAACGCACCGGCGGCGAGACACTCATCGTGCCGCCGGCATGCTGTCCGGTCTGCGGCACCCCCGTGCGCAAAGACGAGGTGCAAGTGGCGCTGCGCTGCCCGAACCTGGATTGCCCGGAGCAGGTCAAACGCCGCCTGGAGCACTTCGCCTGCCGGGGCGCCATGGACATTCGCGGCTTGGGCGAGCAAGTGGTGGCGCAACTCGTCGATGCCGGTCTCGTGCGCGACGCCGCCGGCCTTTATCAACTCGACCAGATCAAGCTCTCGCAACTCGAGCGCCAAGGCGCCAAAAGCATCGACAACCTGCTCAAAGCGCTCGCCGAAAGCAAACAGCAACCGCCCTGGCGGCTCGTGTTCGGCCTCGGCATCCTGCATGTTGGAGTGACCGCGGCCCGCACCTTGATGGAGTTCTTTGGCTCCATCGACAAGCTGGCTGCCGCTGGCGTCGAGGAGCTGCTGCAATGCGAGGACGTCGGCGCCGTCGTCGCCGCCAGCCTGCACGCCTGGTTTCGCGACGAGCGCAACCTCGCCTTGCTGGAGCGTCTCCGCAGCGCCGGGCTGACCTTCGCCCAGCGCCAGACCGAAGCCGCCTCCGACCACCTCGCCGGCACCACCTGGGTGCTGACCGGCGCCCTCAGCCGCCCGCGCGAGGAAGTGGCCGAACTGATCCGCAGCCACGGCGGCAAGGTCTCCGGCTCCGTCAGCGCCAAAACGACTTACGTGCTCGCGGGCGAGGAAGCCGGCAGCAAGCTCGACAAAGCGCGCAAGCTCGGCGTCACAGTGCTCGATGAACCTGGCTTCGAAGCCCTGCTCAGCGGCGCCGCGTCATCAGCACCAGCGGCCGATCTTTTCGGATGAAACCGAATTGAAACAGCCCCGGATAATTTTGCAAAATCACCTTGCACGCTGCCGCGACTGTGGTACTACTTCCGCCCCCTTTGCCTCGGCTGGGGGCTTTTGCATTCCCACATTTTTGAGCCATGCGCGTCCGCCCTTCCGTCAAACCTCTTTGTGAATCCTGCCGTGTCATCCGGCGCAAGGGCGTCGTGCGCGTCGTCTGCAAGAACCCGCGCCACAAGCAGCGCCAGGGCTGATTTTCCACTCCCAACGCAACCTGATCCCGTCCTTCCCTTATGGCCCGTCTTATTGGTGTCGAAATCCCGAACGAGAAAAAAATCGAGTACTCGCTGCCCTACATTTACGGGATCGGGCTGCCGCTCAGCCGCAAAATCCTGGCGGCGACCAAAATTGATCCGAACACACGCACGGGCGAGCTTACCGACGAGCAGCTCGCGGTGCTGACCCAGGCCATCCAGGCCACCAACCTGCCGATGGAAGGCGATCTGCGCCGCGAACTGCAGGCGCACATGAAGCGCATCCTCAGCATCAACTGCTACCGCGCCCACCGCCACCGCCGCGGCCTGCCCACCCGCGGCCAGCGCACCCACACCAATGGCCGCACCCGCAAGGGCGCCCGCAAGACCGTCGGCGCCCAAGCCAAAGGCAAGAAATAACCGCCGTTGACGAACCCACCGCCTTCACACTTCCATGGCTGACGAAACCCTCGAACCCACCTCCGCCGCCCCCGCGGAAGCTCCCCAAGCCCCCGCCGCCGCGCCTGCGGAAGCTCCTCAAGCGCCTGCGGAAGCTCCTCAAGCGCCTGCGGAAGCCGCTCAAGCTCCTGCCGCGCCCGCGACGGCAACGCCGGCCGCGGCCCCCGCTGCTCCAGCCGCCGCCACGGACAAGGCTCCCGCCAGCGGTGACAAAGCCGTTTCCCAAACCGTCTGGGCCGAGATCGGCGCCGGCGACGGCACCGAGGGCTCCGGCAAGATCATCAAGGCCAAGGGCGCCAAAAACGTCCACTCCGGCATCGTCCACGTCAAAGCCACTTTCAACAACACCCTGGTCACCATCACCGACCGTCAGGGCAACGTCATCGGCTGGTCCAGCTCCGGCAAAATGGGCTTCCGCGGCAGCCGCAAAGGCACCGCCTACGCTGCCCAGGTGGTTTCCCAGGACGCCTGCCGCCAAGCCATGGGCCACGGCCTGCGCGAGGCGGAGGTCCGCCTCTGCGGCCCCGGCTCCGGCCGTGAATCCGCCGTGCGTGCCATCCAATCCCTCGGCGTCGAAGTCATCACCATCAAGGATGTGACTCCCATCCCCCACAACGGCTGCCGCCTGCCGAAAGCCCGCCGCGTCTAATCGCCACTTTCCTCACCCCCGACTCGCACTGATTTATGGCCCGTTACCGTGGACCCCGTGAAAAAATCGCCCGCCGCTTCGGCGTGGCCCTGTTCGGCCCCTCCAAAGCGCTCGAACTGCGCAACTTCCCGCCCGGCCAGCATGGCGTGCGCAACACCCGCCGCAAGCTTTCGGAATACGGCACCGCCCTCGCTGAAAAGCAAAAGCTGAAATTCCAATATGGCGTGCTTGAGCGCCAGTTCCGCCGCATGTTCGCCGAGGCCCAGCGCCGCAAAGGCGTTACCGGCGAGATCCTGTTGCAGATGCTCGAGCAGCGTCTCGACAACGTCGTTTACCGCATGGGCTTTGCCAACACCCGCTTCGCCGCCCGCCAGATCGTCGGCCACGGCCACGTCACGGTCAACGGCAAGCACGTCAACGTGGCCAGCTACCAAGTGCAGCCCGGTGACGTCGTGGCAAGCAAGGCCGCCGCCAAATCCCAGCAACTGGTCGGCCGCCACCTTGAGATGACCCTCGGCAACCCCAGCCCGGACTGGATGACCGTGGATCGCGACAAGATGTCCGGCGTTTTCAACCGCCTGCCAGTGCGCGAGGAGATCAACCCCATCGCCAACGAGCAGCTCGTCGTCGAGCTTTACTCACGCTAAGCCGGCAAAGATTGCCAGGACCTTTGAAAGGGCGGGATGCATCCCGCCCTTTTTTGTTTTCCCGGCGCGCGATTCTCCGCATGCGCAAGAGCGGCCTCCGCGTCTCAAGCGAAGTGCCGGTGCAGCGTGACTTCCAAATTGCGCTCAACGATCTCTCCCATCGAGTTGCAGTGCTCGAAACGCGTTGATTGATGGTATTCGCCAAGCTCCTGGCGCAGTTGGACCACCTTCTCCCAAGGTTCCAGACGATCTCTTTTCATGCAGCGCAGCAAATGCCGCAGGCGCTCCGTTTCCGAGGTGTAACGGCGCGCAATGAGACTGCGCTCCTCCTCCTGATACTGCTTCATGGTCGGGTAGTTCAGGCACTGCGAACAGAGCTCCACCACCGTGTTGTTCTCCTTGAAGAACTGCGGCAGATAAAGATTGCGCCGCCCCTCGTAACTCTGCTGGTCAAAGTCGATCGCCCGCACCCGGTATTGCACATCCTCAAAGTCAGGCGTGATGTCGATCACATAATTGTAGCTGCGCATGTCCCCGAGCAGCCGCAGAAAGCAGCGCTCACTGAATTTCACGAACTCCTTGGCGATGCGCACCCGGTTGGTGTCCTCCCGGCGCAGGTAGTCGCGGATGAAGGCGTCACCTGGAATGCCGGCGATGTGCTCCTCAATCAGCGTGTCGTCGTCAAAGAGGTAGTTGATGCGATTGGGTGAAAGCAGGTGCTCGAGCTCCAGGCCATAAATGCGCGAGGCGTCGGCGATCTTGACGTAAAAATGGTCGTAGTTGTCGTTGTATTGATTGACCACCCGCACCCGGAAAGGGCGCGAATTGCCAAACTCACAGTAGTCCACGCGCTCCACAAAAAGATGCGGCACCGCCTGCAAATCACCGGTCTTGATGAGCGAGTAAATGCTCGTCAGCCGGGGATGCAGCTCCTCGCGGATCTCCGGTGGATAAATCACACTGGACCAATGCGTGGGCCGGTCTTCCTTGTCTGCAAGAGGATAACTTTCGCTGAATCCGAGCAGGTCCTTGTAGGTGGCCGGCAGCGCGTCGCGCCGCTCCCAATCCATCAGGTAGCCCTTCAAGTCCGGTGAAACCGGCAGGAATAGCTTGCGACGGGAAATTTCGTTCATGCGCCGCCGCCAGTAAACGCGCTCAACTGCCGTCCGTCAAACTCAGCGCGCCCTCAAGACGGCGCTGCCTCTTAACGCAGCCGGCTGGCGCGAAGACGGTAGCCCAGATCCCTCTGTTGGGCCTGCAATGACTTCAATTCGACATCCATTTCATTGAGCTTGACCTGCATGGCCGCGGCGGCTCCGCGGTGCACGGTGGGATTGCCCTCTGTTTTGCGCTCTTCGACCTGAATTGCGAGATTCGCTGTATAAAATTCCTTCTGCATCAACTCCCTTTCCTTCAATAGCTTGTTGAGCTTCTCGTCCACCCTTCGCGCTTGCGCTTCCAAATCATCGCCCGCCCCTGTCTTTGCGGCCGCCATGACTGACTTGAGCACTTCATAACCCAGTCTGCGCTGCATCTCCGGTTTAAGCTGGCTCAAATTGACGCTCATGGTGCCTGCGCCGTGCATGAAGATCATGGAATCCTCGGTCAGTTCGCGAATCCTGACATTTTCGAAGCGCTTGCCGTCCACCTCAACCACCTCCAGCTCCATGCCCGGAGCCCGCTTGCGGATGGAGAGCTTATACTGTGCCCGGTAGTCATCAAAGTCCTTCTGGATCGAGTCCAGCGCCTTGCGTGCCTCATCGATTTGCGCTTCCAGTTTGTCGCGTTCCTCTTTGATCTTGTCCCGCTCAGTCTGCAGGGAACGCATCTGCATCTGCACGCGATTCATCTCAGCCTTGGCATGGCCCTGCGCGGCTTCCAAAGCCCGGATCTGATCGTTCAACACCCGCAGCTGGGCATCATCCTGACAGCTCGACAGCGCAAGGGCGCCACCCAACCCCAATAGTTTCAATGTCTTCTTCATCTGATTCGTATTCGATGCCGTTCTGCGGTGTAATGAAGCATCGTCTGGAACTTTTTACAGCATTTTCCACCTTTTTCCCGATCCTGCTTGCCGTCCTGACCTCAGCTCAGATAGTCGCCCGTGCTGCTTCCCCGAAACATCCTCGGAATCCTCGAACGACTGCACCAGGCGGGTCACGAGGCCTATTTGGCGGGCGGCTGCGTGCGCGATCACCTGCTGAACCTGGAAGCCAAGGACTATGACATCGCCACCAATGCCTCACCAGGCGAGGTGGCCGCGCTATTCCCAGGAAGCCGCCTGGTCGGCGCTCATTTCGGCGTCGTCGGCGTGCCCAGTGAAAAGTACTGGGTGGAAGTGGCCACCTTCCGAACCGACGGCAGCTACCATGATGGCCGCAGACCGAAATCCGTGGCTTTCGCCAGCGCCGAAGAAGATGCGCAGCGGCGTGACTTCACCATCAATGGCTTGTTCTACGATCCTCGCACGGCCACGGTCATCGACTACGTGGCGGGCCAGGCGGACTTGAACGCTCGTGTCATTCGCGCCATTGGCGACCCTCACGTTCGTTTTCAGGAAGACCACCTCCGCCTGCTCCGCGCCATTCGCTTCGCTGTCACGCTCGGGTTTGACATCGCTCCCGCCACCTGGGATGCCTTGCGCAAGGCTGCCACGCTCATTGCCAAAGTGAGCATCGAACGCGTGCGCGACGAACTGGACAAAA
Organism: uncultured Verrucomicrobiaceae bacterium; assembly: GCA_964553805.1. Classification (GTDB taxonomy): domain Bacteria; phylum Verrucomicrobiota; class Verrucomicrobiia; order Verrucomicrobiales; family Verrucomicrobiaceae; genus JAGRPD01. Next base: position 26,300 of record CAZKMS010000052.1, on the reverse strand, counting down.
TCTGGCTTTCCGCTGATCGCGGCCGCGGATTCGACCTGCTGCATGACAGCGGGTTAATGGCTGAGATCCTGCCAGAGATCCTCCGCCTGCGCGGCTGCGATCAGCCGCCTGAGTTTCATCCTGAGGGCGATGTCTTCATCCATACCCGCCTCATGCTGAATCATCTGCCAGCGGACGCGTCCCTGACTCTGGTGCTTTCGGTTTTGTTTCACGACATCGCCAAACCGGCAACGCGAACCATCGACACAGACACTGGCCGCATCCGCTTCAACGGGCACGACAAACTCGGCGCCGAGATGACCGAATCCATTCTGCGACGGCTGAAATACCCCAATGCCGTCATTGAAACCGTGGTGGCCTCCGTGGCCAATCACATGCACTTCATCGGTGTGCAAAAAATGCGGCCCTCCACGCTGCGCCGTTTTTTGGCCCGTCCCCATATCGACGAAGAACTCGCCTTGCATCGCACCGATTGCCTTGGCTCCAATGGGCAGTTGGACAACTACGAGTTTTTGCTGGCAAAACGCGCCGAATTCGCCGCGAAACCGCAGTCCTTGATTCCCCCTCCGCTGATTACCGGTCGCGACCTGATTGCACTCGGGCTTCAGCCTGGCCCGAATTTTGCGCAGATCCTTCATCAGGTCCAAACGCTGCAGTTGGAAGGCGGCCTGCGGACCCGGGAAGAAGCGCTGGCTTGGCTGAACTCTTCTCCCCCCGTCGTTAACGCCCCGCCGCCATCCTGACCCCGATCTTCACTGTCGGTTCCCCTGGATCAGCGAGCGGCGGCAGATCAGGCCGCCCGCCCTGTGGCTGCAAGTCACTGCCGGCCGAAAAGATCAAACCCCGTGTCGTGTCGTAGTGAAAAGCTTCGCCCGAAAAAGGGTCTCTTGGCAGCTCGCTCAAATAACGCGGTTTGAGGCCATCCAGGCTGGCGGGAAGGCCTTTCTCCTGCAGCACAAAGCGGCGCATGGCAAACAACTGCAACACCAGCAAATGCCGCGCCCTTGCGAGCTGCTGGCGCGCGGGAATGTCCAGATACAGCCCCATCCGCGCCGCCGCGTATGCTGCTCCCGCTCCATTCGGTTGGTAGTAGGCCCTGGCCTCCAGACCCGGCACGGCAACCCAGGCATCGCGCAAGGCCAGCGAACTGGCGGATTGCTGCCCCACTTGGCGCGTGAGATATCGGATCGTGTTGGCCATGATGTCCAGCGTCTCGTTGGTTTTGAAAAAGAGTTGTTTGGGACGCGGGCGCTGCACGCCTGCTGGCATGGTGTCGTGTGCCAGTCCGCTCGAAGTCCCCAACAAGAGCTTTTTCTCGTGCAGGTAGATGGCAGGCAGCACATCGTCGCGTGTTTGCGTGTCGCGGGGCGCGCAGGCATCAAACTGCCGTTGCACGCTGGCAAGGATTTCCTCCGTCGAAGCGCAGCGAGGCAGCAATTCCGCCAGCGCCTCGGTGCCGCGGCGATGCATGTCGAGGGAGCGCAGGTAGAATGAGGGCCAGGCCAAAATGTCCTGCAAACGCCGCGCCAGTTCCGTCAGGTCGAGCAACGCCGCCAAGGCCGCCTCATCCTCGCCGCGCCGCTGCATGTAAGCGGACTCCACCTGTTTGAGCAGCGCCGCGGTGGCCCAGTTGGGATGGCTGCCCAAATCTTTGAGATGCCAGCTCGCGTGTCTGCCATGCCAGTCGGAGTCCTCGAGCAAATCCTTCAAATTGTCCAACGCCTGCCCGTTCTGCACCAGCCATTGAGCCATGACGCCTGTCTCCCAATCCCAGATCGAGCCAGCTTGCAATCCGGCCCCGGGGGCTGGCTGCACACTGTCCAGAAAGACCTCCAGCCGGCTGGGCGATGTGATGACCGAAGTCAAGTCGGGAGGGGTTGCAAGCCTCAGGTCTTCGTCTTCCACCGCTTTTTGATCGGTCTGGTAAAGCCAGGCCACAAAGGTCAGACCCAGCACAGCCAGCGCCATCAAAACCAGGCTCGACCACGAACCAGGCGCGCGGGTCCGGTTCCGGCCACGCCAGGCATCATCACGTGGCGGCGGTTCCTCCATCGGCCGCTTCACATCCGGCGCAGGCTTTTCAACGACCGCTGGTTCGGCCTCCGCGGACGGCGCCGATGCTGGCAAGTCCGCGTGACGCGGCGCTGCCGGGACTGCGCGTTCACTCTTCGGCATCACCACCGGACGCGCGTCCGCGCGCGCCTCCACCGCCGGTCTGCGTAAAGGCCGCTGCATCGTTCCCTCGTCTGCCGCGGGAGGCGGTTCTGCATCCAGACTCCACGGTGATTTCCACGACGGGCTGCCCGCGGCCCACCACGGTCGGGCACGGGCCGGCACCTCTGGCTCGGATTCATCGGACATTCTAAGGCAATCAACCATATTCCTTCCGAGATGCCAAACTGGAAGTTTAATGCCGAACATCCAGCAGCGCCCCGGCCAAGCCACGCTTGCACTTGTTTGTTCCGATGAAACAATCCACCATGCAGTCACTGGACTATGACGTGGTCATCATGGGCGGTGCCTTTTCCGGCGCCAGTCTCGGCCTGCTGCTCAAGCGTGCCCGCCCTGAGACGCGTATTTTGATTGTCGAACGCGCTGTCGAGTTTGACCGCAAAGTCGGCGAGTCCACCTCTGAAGTCGCCGCCTCCTTCCTCACCCGCATTCTGCGCGCCGGCAATCACCTCAACCGCGAACACATCGCCAAGCAAGGCCTGCGCATGTGGTTCACCGAGGATGCGGAAACGCCTCTGCATGAGTGCACTGAGATCGGCGGCTTCTACCAATCCCGCCTGCCCGCTTATCAGATCGATCGTTTCCCGCCTTGATGAGCACCTCCTGAGTCTGGCCATCGAAAGCCGGATGCGATTTGTGGCGCCCCGCCCGTGTCAAAGACTTCACGTTGAACGAAGGCGGGCTTCAACAAATTCAGATCGAAAAGGATGGCGAGATGCGGTTCGTCACCGCCCGCTGGCTTGCCGATGCCAGTGGCAAGGCTTCCGTTTTACCCCGGAAACTGGGACACTGGCGCAAGCTCGATTCCCACCCCACCTGCTCGATGTGGGCGCGCTTTAGCGGCGTTGGCGACCTCAACAGCCACGAAGTCGCGCAAACGCATCCCTGCTTCGCCAAAGCTGTGCGCACCTCGCGCGACTGCGCCACCAATCACCTGATGGGTCGCGGCTGGTGGTGCTGGATCATCCCCCTGAAGGACGGTGATGTGTCGCTCGGCCTCACTTACGATACCCGCCTCTTCACCCCGCCCGAGGAAGTCAACATCGCCGAACGCCTGCTTGCGCATGTCAATCAGCATCCCGTCGGGCGCCTGCTTTTCGCACAAGCGATACCCGTCGGCTCCGATATGCGCGCTTACGCCCATTTGCCCTATCATACCGACACCATATGCGGCGACGGCTGGTCCTGTGTCGGCGATGCCTCCGGATTCATGGACCCGCTTTACAGCCAGGGTCTCGACTACTGCGCGCACACCGTTTACGCCTCCCACAAGCTCATCCTGGAGGCCTTGATGGACAAACCGGCGGGCGAGGTCCGTGCATCGGCTCAATCAACTGTTCCGCGAAAGCTACCACCGTTGGTATCAATCCCTGTATCAAAACAAGTACCACTACCTGGGTGACGCCGAATTGATGAACGCCGCCTTTTTGATGGACCTCTCCTGCTACTTCATCGGACCGGTGCGATTGGTCTACGAGAACCCAGACACGGAGTTCGCTCTGCTGCCTTACGCGGGTCCCGCCGGTGCGCTGTTCGCGCGCTTCATGCGATTTTACAACAGCCGCCTAGCGAAAATCGCCGAACGCCGCTGGCAGGCGGGTGCCTACGGCCGCTGCAATAGCGGTCACCGGTTCCTGATCAAAGCCGGCTTTGTTCCGGCTTTTTATCCGATGCTAAAGTCGCTTTGGCGCGGTGCGCGCATCTGGATCAAAGCCGAGTGCCAGTGCCTGCTGCTGCCGCGTGGTCAGAGCATTCCGCCTGGCAGGAAGAGCCGGAGCATTTTGCCTCCGTCCGCCGCTCCCGACACACAACCCGCCTGAAACAAGCAAGGCCGGGCATTGCAGCCCGGCCTTGCGTGATTCGAATGCTGAGGTGTGAAGATTACAGGCCTTTGCTGACGATGTAATTCACCAGATCAACGACGCGGTTGGAGTAACCCCACTCGTTGTCATACCAGCTCACCAGCTTGAAGAACCTGCTGTTGAGCTCGAGACCGGAACCGGCATCGAAGATGGAGCTGGAGGAGTCGTGGATGAAGTCGGTGGAGACCACCTCGTCGCTCGTCCAGGCGAGCACACCCTTCAGGTAGGTCTCGCTCGCCTTCTTCATGGCGGCGCTGATTTCCGCGTAGCTCGTTTCCTTCACCGTCTTCACGGTGAGGTCCACGGCGGACACAGTCGGAGTCGGCACACGGAAGGCCATGCCCGTGAGTTTGCCCTTCACTTCCGGAATGGCGAGGCCGACGGCCTTGGCGGCGCCCGTGGTGGACGGAATGATGTTGATCGCGGCGCTGCGTCCACCCTTCCAATCCTTTTTGCTGGGACCGTCCACCGTCTTTTGCGTGGCGGTGTAGGAGTGGACGGTGGTCATGAGGCCTTCCTCAATGCCAAAGCCTTCCTTCAGCAGCACATGCACCAGCGGCGCCAGGCAGTTGGTGGTGCAGGAGGCGTTGGAGATGACGTGGTGTTTGGCGGCATCGTATTTCTCGTGGTTGACACCCATGACGACGGTGATGTCCTCCTCCTTGCCGGGGGCGGAAATGATCACCTTCTTGGCGCCGGCGTCGATGTGGCCCTGCGCCTTCGAGCGCTCAGTGAAAAGGCCGGTGGACTCGATCACGATGTCCACACCCAGCTCCTTCCACGGCAGGGCGGCGGGACCCTCGCGAACGGCCAGGCACTTGATCTCATGGCCATCGACCACAAGAACGTCGTCCTCTGCCACGTCCGGGCTGGATTTTTTGGAGTAAACTTCTTCCTTCGCCTTGCCCTGGGTGGAGTCGTACTTGACGAGGTAGGCGAGGTTGTCAGCGGGAACGAGGTCGTTGACGGCAACGACCTCAATTTCCTTGCCCAGGAGGCCCTGGTCGCAGATTGCGCGAAACACGAGGCGTCCGATGCGCCCGAAACCATTGATACCGATCTTGACCATTTTTGTCTTTGGGGAGGGGGGTTATGTTGGGAAAGAGGGATACCGCCGCCCGGCAGGGGTGTCAACTGGGGGAAAATCCACGGTGCCACCCAACGCCGACCGATTGTGCCGTGTTGCAGGCTGAAAACGGCTGAAGTGGCGGTGAATCAGCCGCGCTGACCATCAATACGGTCGTGAAGGCACGACGGGTACTCCATTCACGATCGCGCACTGGGTGTAAACAGTCTGTCCGTTGATGATGTACGGGTAGTAGTAGATGCCGCTGCAATAGTAGTAACGAACTCCGCCATACATGCGGACGGCATAGCCACCGGGCAAACCATACATGTAACGCGCCGGATTGCGCGGATCAAAGGGCCCCCGGGGGTCAAACGGACCACGCGGATCCAGCGGGCCTCTTGGGTCAAATGGGCCGCGCGGGTCCAGCGCTCCACGCGGATCCAGGGGTCCCCTCGGATCGAGCGCGCCACGCGGATCAAATGCACCTCGTGGATTGCCCGGGCGATGACGCGGCGCCGACCAGGCATCCGGCGCGACCATCGAAGAGAGAACGGCCACCAGCAGCAGCTTGGAGTGAAGTCGAAGAAAAGGTTTCATGGACGCTCGGAGGGTCAGTGGTGAGGGCTGGGTTCAACGGCTTTTGAGCATTTGCACCTTTTGCGAGTCGGCAGCCGGACGCTTGCTGAAAAGCGAGTCATCAACCGGCGCGTTCAGTTCCCACTTGCTGAAACGGATGTCCCAGGTGGGCTGGCCTTTGAGGTCAGTGAAAGTCAGCAGGTAGCGGCGCGGCAACTTGTCCTTGTTGGCAATCCAGACATCACCTGTCATGCCGTCCTGCTCAAAATGCAGCCGCTGGCAGCGCGACCAGCCCACCCATTCCGTGCCGGTAATCTTGGCAGACCTGACATGCAGGAACAACTGGCCGGAAAGGTCGGTCGAAAGCAACTCGGCCACGGGCGGCCGAAAACCAAATCGCTCGTCAGCCCGGTCCGCAAAGGCTTCGATCGACTCCGTGCGCAGCGACTCCAGCGCGTGATGCTTCGCCACCGGATTCATGAAACAGAGCTGCCTGCCGTCATAAGCAACCTCGCGCGTGGCGTCACCCGCGTGCTGAATCAAGTAGAATCGATTGGGCCGCTTGACGGTAATCTCCAGCGGCCCCTTGTCGAGCGCTGAGCCCGTGCCCAAGTCAGGGTCGATTTTGTGCTTCGCTGTGAGCTTAACGGTCTGCGCTTGGCCGAGCTTGGCAGCCGCAGCCGCAGCCAGCGCTCTCGCGGCAGGTTCGATTTCAGCCCCTGCGCTTGCAACAGAGAAACCAACAACCAGAAAAGCGGTTAGCCGTCCAAGTCCGGCCCTCAAGTGAGCGATTTGGAAATTCATGACATGCGAAAACGTTGGGTTGAGTAAACCCGTTCCACCTCTCCCGACAAGAAGAAAATGCATCCCAATGCGCCAAACACCTTAACCATGCCAACCTTCTAAAAGCTCGACCGTGAGCAAAAGGGCCAAATGGTGCGCGGTACAGGGTTCGAACCTGTGACCCCCACCATGTCAAGGTGATGCTCTACCACTGAGCTAACCGCGCGAGGAAGGGCCGCCAATAAGGGCGCGAAAAATCCAACAGGCAACCGCTTTTTTGGCTTGGCTCCAGATTGCTGACTTGCGGTTCAACGCCTGCATTTTTCATCCTCCTCCACCGTTGAAACTGAAAACCATGCTGCGCCTGTTATTCCTCCTCCTGTCCGGTTTGGCCGCCGCCACCGCCGCGCCGAAACCGAATTTTCTGGTGATCATCGCCGACGACCTCGGCTGGTCGGACCTTGGTTGCTACGGCAGCGAGATCGCCACACCCAACCTCGACGCTCTTGCCGCAGACGGCCTGCGGTTTACCCAGTTCTACAACACCGCGCGCTGCTGGCCCACACGGAGCGCGCTCATGAGTGGCTACTACCCGCAGCAAATCCGGCGCGATGCCCTGCCCGGACTCGGCGGCAAAGGTTTGGGCGGACAAGGCGTGCGCCCGGCCTGGGCCGAGCTGCTGCCGCAGCGGCTCAAGCCGCTCGGCTACCGCGCCTATCACTCCGGCAAATGGCATGTCGATGGCGATGTGCTGGCTGGCGGCTTCGACCACTCCTACCATCTCAAGGATCAAGGGCGATTCTTCAATCCGCGCGTTCATTTTGAAGACGACCAGCCACTGCCGCCCGTGGAGAAAGACAGCGGTTACTACAGCACCATCGCCGTCACCGATCGTTTCCTGCACTACCTTCGCGGCCACGCGACGCAGCACGCGGACCTGCCCTTTTTTGGCTACCTCGCCTACGCCTCGCCACACTTTCCCTTGCATGCCCTGCCCGCTGACATTGCGAAGTACAAAAAGCGCTACCTGGAGGGTTGGGACAAGTTGCGCCAGCAGCGCCACGCGCGGCAGCAAAAGCTTGGCCTGAAAACGGCCGCGCTCGCGCCACTCGAACCCGCTGTCGGCCCTCCATACGACTTCCCGGAGTCCATGGCGCAACTCGGCCCAGGCGAGGTCAACCGGCCGCTGGCCTGGGAAGAGTTGACACAGGAGCAGCGGGCGTTTCAAGCCACCAAGATGGCCATCCATGCCGCCATGATCGATCGCATGGACGAGGAGATCGGTCGCGTCCTGACCGAGCTAAAAGCCATGAAGGCATTCGAGAACACCCTCATCGTTTTTCTCTCCGACAATGGAGCCAGCGCCGAAATCATGGTGCGCGATGACGGCCATGATCCCGAAGCTCTGCCCGGCTCCGCCGCCACCTACCTCTGCCTTGGGCCGGGCTTTTCCAGCGCCGCCAACACACCCTTCCGCCGCCACAAGACCTGGGTGCACGAAGGCGGCATCAGCACGCCTCTCATCGCGCACTGGCCGGCAGGCATCACGGAAAAGAACGCCCTGCGCACCATGTCCGCGCATGTCATCGATCTCATGCCCACGGTGCTCGAACTCGCCGGCGCGCGCGTCGCAGCGCTGCCCGGAGCGCCCGCCCTGCCCGGCCGCAGCCTGGTCCCCGCCTTCGCCTCCAATGACGCCGAGGTTCACGACGCGCTCTGGTTCTACCACGAGGACAACCGCGCCTTCCGCCAGGGCGACTGGAAAATCGTCGCTGACAACCAATCCAAAGACTGGTGCCTCTACAACCTCGCCGAGGATCGTGCCGAGCAGCATGACCTTGCCGCCGCCCAACCTGAACGGGTGCACGCCATGGCTGCGCATTGGCAGGCCATGGCGGAGCGTTTCCGTCAAACGGCAGTGGCAGACCTCACGCCCGCGCAAATCGAAGCCCTGACGCAGCCTGACGACCGCCGCGCCAAGGCCAAAGCCAAAATGAACGGCAAGGCCAAGGCCAAAGCCACCGCTCCATGAAGCTGCCCGTTCCGCGCCTCATCCTCTTTGACGGCGTCTGTCACTTTTGCGCGGCTTCCGTGCGCTTCATCATGAAGCGCGACACCGCAGCACGCTTCCATTTCGCGCCGTTGCAGTCCGGACTGGGAAGACAAATCTGCACCGCTCACGGCCTCAACCAGGATGCGCTCGACACCTTCGTTTATGCCCGCGATGGCAAACCACCGTTGATCCGCAGCGATGCCGCGCTCGCGGTGGCAGCAGACCTGGGCGGACTTTGGCGCGTCCTCTCTCTTCTGCGTGTGATCCCGCAACCGCTGCGTGACGCCGTTTACCAATTCATCGCCCAAAACCGCTACCGCTGGTTCGGCAAAAGCGAGGCCTGCATGATGCCCACAGCGGAGCAGCGCGCGCGATTTTTGTCGTGACGCGCCACTGAAAATCACACGCTCACCAGGCCCAGCCGGATGGCCTCGGCAGTGGCTTGAGCGCGGTCGTTGACACCGAGTTTGTGCAGGAGGCGGCTGACGTGCTGCTTTACCGTATCTTCGGCGATGCCCAAGGCGGCGGCGATCTCTTTGTTCGCCTTGCCGCGCGTGACCAGGGTCAGGATTTCCAACTCGCGCGCCGTCACCTCCGCGCGCGCCGAGCGATTCCGCAAACGCGCGGCGATCTCCGGCGGCAGAGTCTCCTGTCCGGCCGCCACCGCATGAATCGCGGCGATCAACTCCGGCCGCGACGCCGACTTCTGCAAGTAACCCAGCGCCCCCGCACGCAAGGCACGCAGGATTTCCTCATCACGAGCAAAGGTGGAAAAGACCAGCACCCGCGCCTCCGGGTGCTGGGCGAGGATGGCAGCGGTGGCTTCGATGCCGTTGAGGCCAGGCAGTTGCAAATCCATCAGCACGACACCGGGCCGGTGCTTTTCATAAAGCGGCAAAGCCTGCGTGCCGCTGTCCGCCTCCGCCACAACCCGCAAATCGTCCTCCAATTCCAGCGAAGCGGCCAGTCCGCTGCGCACCACAAAATGATCGTCGATGAGAAGCAAAGAGATGGGTTTCATGCGTTGTCGTCTTGGGATGGCAATGGCATCTGAACACGCACCTCGGTGCCCTGCCCGGGCGCGCTGTGCCAGTTCGCTTCGGCGTTGATCTTGCGGCAGCGCTCGCGAATGCCGATGCGCCCAAAACGTCCGCTGCGGCTGGCCTCTTCTTCAACAAACCCCTTGCCGTCGTCCGTCACGGTCAGCAGCAACCCGCCGTCGCCTGCCGCCAGCCGGATGACAATGCGCGTCGCCAGGGCGTGTTTGAGCGCGTTGGTCAGCGACTCCTGCGCGATCATGCGCAAATGATGCGCCGCCGCCGCCGGCAGCGCGGGCAGGTGCTCCGGCGCCTCCAGTTCGCAACGCGGCCCGTCCGCGGGCTGACGCTCCACCAGTTCGCGCAGGGCAGCGACCAGATCAGCAGTTTCGGCCTCCTCATCCTCCCGCAGGCGGTGCACGAGGTCATGCGCCTCGCTTTGCACGCGCGACAACAAGTGCTGGCTGGTGTCGAGCAGCCCGCGTGCTTTGTCATCGAGCGGACGCGAGGCGACGGCGCCGAGGCGAATCGAAAGCCCCGCCAGCTCCTGTTCCAGCGTGTCATGAAATTCACGCGCGATGCGATGCCTCTCATCGAGCGCCGCCTCCCGCGCCACTTGATCGCGCAAGCTCCGCGCCTGCCGCAACACTTGCCGGCGAAGCTGCCCGATCCACACCAGGCCCGCCAAAACCAGCGCCGCCAGCGCCGCCACCAAACCAAGCAACCGGCGCGTGGTCCACCACGATGGTGCGCGCAGGATTTCAAAATCAGCCGGCGAGCGCAGCAGCAGCCGGGCGCTGGTCGGGCGGGCGCGGTAACCGCTCTCCACCGTCCCCGCCATTTCGCAGATCCCCGTTGCCCGCACTTGCGTGCCGGGCTGCAATTCATCCGGATAATCGCCCATCAAAAACGCCGGCGCCGTGTCCTCACCCGCGCGCAAACGCCAGCCAGTGCCATTCGCATCCCTCCACTGCTGCACCACCTCCGCAGTGAAACTCAGCAGTTCAGCGTCGTTGGCATCGGCGAGCAGCGCACGCATCTCAATTGACCGCGCCTCGGGCGGTTCGCCGGACGTGCGCTGCAACACACGCGCATCGCCCAGCCGGGCGCTGAGGCCGTCCATTTCAGGAAAGCCGGCCATTTCCACCTCATCGCCGGGTTGCAACTCCGGTTCGGCAAGCGACGGGACGCCGCTTCCACCTGCCTCGAGCCGGGCGGCAAAGGCGGCCGCGGGTTCGCTGCTGTGATCGCGCAGGAACACACGTCCGCCGGGAAACACGGCAATGACCTGGCCGCGCAGCCGCACCCGGTGCAGGTGCGCGCCGTCCACCTCAGCGGGTTGGAAACGCAGCAGGCTCGCGGCACTGCGCTCCGGCGCCGCCTCGGGCGCAGGCGCGGCACGCAACACGCGCACGCCTGGCCAGTCAGCCACGCGCAAATACGGCTGCACGAGCTGACGGCGGTCGTTGATGCCGCCTGCCGCCAAGCCTTCCACCTCCACCAGCGCATCCACCCACTCGCGATTTTCATCCAGCGCGCTGTCCACCCGCGCCTCGATGACTTCGCGCCCCAGCGCCACCCAGAGCACCGCGCGGTTCTCATCCTGGGCCGCCGCCCGCCGCACCACGCCGCGCACTTGCACACGCTGGTAATGCCAGCGGCCGGAGGCGAGATCGTCAAAGCTGGCCGCCCGCGCGGGCGGCGGTGCTCCCTGGCCGATGACTTCAAAGGAGCTCGCTTCGATGCCAGTCAGATACAGGCCCGCATGCGTCACGCCCTCCACCCGCACGCGGTCGCCTGGACGCAGAATCACCACCCGCCGGCCCGGGCGAAAAAACGTGCCGGCTTCGTCATCCTGGATGAAGACCGTGTTGGGCAGATCGACAAAACCGACCGTGGCCTGCAGACTCACCGGCAGCTTTTCCGCGGCCGCCTCCGCGCTCAGCGCCCGCACCTCCGCCGCCGAGCGCAGCACGCGTCCCTCCTGCGCCACCGCCAGGGAAGCCAGCATCAGCAAGAGGCATCCGGGCAGGGACGGGAAAAGCGCGGGCATGGCGAACAGGCAAACCGGACCGTGGGCTGGATGCAGCGGAATGCAACGCGCGAGATGCAATGGCGCGCGGCCTCTTTGGCGCTGGCGAGCAACAGGGCGGGCATGAAATCCCGCTCTCCGTTAGTGCCAGGGATACTCGATGCCCCAGTCAGGCTGGTCGCGCATCCTTCCATCTGGAGCGAAATCGCCGCCGTTGTCGCGACCGTCTTCGCCAACGGAGTAGAGGCGGGCGGTTTGCGGATTCCACTTCAGCGGCTCGCCCGTCAACGGGTCTTCCGGAATCGCGGGCAGATAAGCAGGCACCAACTGCTCCAACTTCTCCGCCCGACGGCCAGTCTCCAGTTCATGCGCGCGCAGAGCGAGAGCAGTTTGCAGGCAGCGATTCTGAACCACAACATACGTGCTCTTGAGAACGAGCGTATCCATTGCCACCAAACTTGAATGGACCGCTAGACTTCCATAGCGGTTGGGATGCATTAAGACTCGCCAGTTCGTAGGATCAGAAACTTTGAGGCCGACTTCCCGTAATTTTTGGCTAGCACGTACACCATCTTTCCAACCGACTTCCACTGCACGCGCCAAAGGTTGGAAATGCTCCACGCTTTCCAACACTGTCATGTTCGGTTTGAAGGTCACCTCGTCGAACCAAGTAACGTCTCCGTGGATAACTGGCAAGAGGTTGCTGGCTCCCAGTTTGCGTAACCTGTTCCATGAATTTACCTGTCCCACTAGCTCCACCCGAATGACCTTGGCAAAATCGGCATTGACTAGTTCCGCCATCGTCAATCGTTTAGCGAATTCCAATGCCACTACTGGATTCATATCCGCTGTTGGGAGCGTCTGTTGCAAACCCTGAAGACCGATGGCCTGCATGGTCATCATCACCAGCCAGTGAATGAGCGTCGAATCGCACATGCTGAATTCTTTGGCAAATTCAGCCAAGTCCAGTGCTTGTTGGCAGGACGTGGCGGCGTCACCCGTCAGAGCCTCCAGCATCAATCCTCGTCTCCACAGATTTGCTCCGTCTTGGAGAGAACTGATTGATGAAACAGGCGTTAAGAAGTTCACATCCGCGTTCAATCCGGGATAAGCCAGCGGTCTTGGCGCCTCACGCATGAGCCGTTGAAACTTCTCCAACAACTCGCGATGCGCCTCCACATGTTCGCGCAGGGAGGTCTCGCAGCCGGGCTCAAACTTTAGAAGCTGCTCGTTTTCGGCGAGTCGATTCGTCCAGTCTTGCTGCATGGCCTTGCGCAGTGTCTCGGTCTCGCGCGCAAACACCTCGATGACGTTCTCCCCCGGCGGCACGGGCTTGAAGTCGTAATGGTAAATCGTCGGGTCCGGCGCGGGGATGTCGTAGAACAGGTAAAACCAGGCTGCCGCTCCCAGAAGCAAAACAAACACGCCGGCCAGCCCCCACCAAACGCGACGGTTGGATCGTGCTTCAGCATCGGATGGCGGCAGTTCTGCGTCGGACATCGGCCGGGTTTAGCATGCTTCGCCGTGACGGGCAAGCCGGCAGGCGCTTGAATACGGGCAGCGCGGCCGGCGTCCCACCCTCGCCGAAGCCGTGCGCAGATGACTTGAGATTGTCCCGGCTTTGCGGCATTGCTGAGTTCGTCCCATGCCTCCCGAAGCCCTGGATTCCCCGCAGCCTGCGCCAACGGCCCCGCGTCCGCGCGCAGCCGGCAAATTTCTGACGCTGCCGGACGGCCAGGATTGGTGGCTGAACGGGGTCAGCTACGGACCGTTTCCGCCCAATGCCGCCGGTCAGCCCTGGCCGGAAAAAACCCGGCTGGAGGCGGATTTCCTCATGATCCGCGCGCTGGGCTTCAACTGCGTGCGCGTTTACGAACCGCCAACGCCGGAGGTGCTGGCCGCCGCCGCCGCTCAGCAACTGAGCCTGCTGGTGACGCTGTGCTGGACGCAGCATGTGGATTTTTTGGCGGACACCCAGGTGCGGGCCGAAATCCTGCGCAACGTGGAGGCACAAGCGCGCGCGCTGGCCGGCCGGCCGGAGGTGGCGGCCATCTTGGTCGGCAATGAGATCGAAAAAGGCCTGGCGCGCTGGATGGGGCCGCGGCGGGTGCAGCGGTTTTTGGAGCAGCTCATCGCGCTCGTGCGCCGGCAGTGTCCGGGTGTGCTTTGCGGATACGCCAGCTACCCTTCGACGGAGTATCTCGTACCGCGCACGGCGGACTTCCTGGCGGTGAATCTTTACCTGGAAGATGCCGGCGCGTTGAGCGCCTACCTGCGCCGTTTGCAAAACCTGGCCGGTAACAAGCCGCTCCTCATCACCGAGTTCGGACTCGATGTGAAACAGCACGGAGTGGAACGCCAGGCCGATGTGCTGCGCTGGCACCGGCGCGCGCTGTTGAACGCGGGCACGGCGGGCGGTGTGTGGTTTGCGTTCACCGATGAATGGCAGCGCGGCGGCAGGCTGGTGACGGACTGGCAGTTCGGCCTGGTCGATGCAGCGCGCCAACCGCGCCCGGCCTGCGCGCTGGCGGCAGCCCTGCCGCGGCATGTGGAGGCGATCGCGGAGAGTCCGCCGGTGTCGGTCATCGTCTGCACGCGCAACGGCTCCGCCACGCTGCGGCCCTGCCTGGAGTCATTGGAAAAACTCCGCTACCCGAACTACGAGCTGCTGGTCATCGACGACGGCTCCACCGACAGTGTGCCGGAGATCGCGCAAGCATTTCCGCAGGTGCGCTACCTGCGCCAGGAAGCGGCAGGCTTGAGCGCGGCGCGCAATCGCGGCATGCGGGAGGCAGCCGGCGTCATCCTCGCCTACACCGATGACGACTGCGTGGCGCATCCGGACTGGTTGACCCATCTGGTGCGCGGCTTTGCCAGCGATGCCAACGCGGTGGCGGTGGGAGGTCCCAACATCCCGCCGCCGCCGCGCAACGGCGTCGAGGCCGTGGTCGCCGCCGCGCCCGGTGCGCCCGCGCACGTGCTGCTCAACGATCATGAAGCGGAGCACCTGCCCGGTTGCAATCTCGCCATCCGCAAAGACAGCCTGGAGCAAATCGGCGGCTTCAACACCGCCTTCACCACGGCTGGCGATGATGTCGATGTCTGCTGGCGGCTGCGCGATGCCGGCGGCAGGCTGCTCTTTGCCGCGGGCGCCATGGTCTGGCATCACCGCCGCCGCAGCGCAAGCGCCTACCTGCGGCAACAGCGCGGTTACGGTCGTGCCGAGGCCTTGCTGATGAAATTTCATCCCACGCGCTTCGGCCCGCTCGGCGGCGCGCGCTGGCGCGGCTGCATCTACGGCGAGACGCCACCGACCCATGACCCCAGCGAGGGCGCGATTTTTTTTGGCCCCTTTGGCGAAGGCTTGTTCCAGGGCATCTACCGGCAAGCGCCTGGGCACCTGGTGGAATGGTTCTCCGGCATACTCTGGCTCGCGCTGGCGCTGCTGGCGCTGGTGCTGCAACAGCCGGCCATTGCCGTGGTGTTTCTAATGTTCGGTTTGGCCGCTGCCGCGCTGCGGCGCTGGCATTTGCCGCCGCCGCCACACCCGCTGTGCCTGTGGCAGCAGGCCCTGTTGTTTTGGCTTTGTCTGCGCCAGCCGTTGACGCGCGAAACGGCGCGAGTGCTCGGCATGCTGCGGCTCGGTGCGCGACCCGCCCGTCATCCGAGCCCGCCCGAAGTGCCTGATCCTCCGCCGCCGCCGCAAAAGTGGGTCTTGCCCTGGGGAGGCTTGACCTTATGGAGCAGCCAGGGCGTGGATCGGCATGCCTGGCTGCGCGCGCTGCAGAAAGAACTGGTCGAGCGTAAACTGCCGCTGCGCAGTGACGATGGCTGGCGGCGCTTTGACTTCGAAATGCACTCCCGCGAAGAGCTTTCACCCGCCGTGCTCAGTGTCACCGAATATCACGGCGAAGGCCGCTGCCTGACGCGCGCGCGGTTCCTACTACGCTTCACACCGGGCCTGCTGATGGCGCTGCTGCTGCTGCTGACGCTCGAACTCGTGCTGCTGCTCAATGAGCGGCCGCTGTGGCAAATGCTCGGCGCCGGCAGCCTGGTCTTCACTTTGGCCACACTGCTTTTTGTGCCTGCATTGCTCCTGCGCCCGCTGCGTCAAGCCGCGCTGATTGCCGCCGAGCGCGCCGGGTTAACGCTGGTTGAATCTAAATCCGCTCCGGAAACAGCCGGCACCACGGCCACCAAGCCTGCGCTTGGAGCTTGAGCCAAAGCAGCGGACGCGCTAAAACGCCTGCATGCGCCATCGCCTTTTTCTTCTCGCGCTCGCCTTGTCTGTGCTCGCTCCCGCCGCCTGCCAGCGCGCGCCTAGGGAGGCGGACTTTGCCGCGCTCGATGTGAAAAACGATCTCTACCTGCTCGACGGCAAGCCCTTCAGCGGCATCGCCCGCGCCAGCCACTCTGACGGCAAGCCGAAGTCCGAGTATCCCTTTCGCGGCGGCCGTCTCCACGGCGTGGTGCGCGAGTGGTGGGACAACGGCGTGCAATGCACGGAGACGCACTTCGAAGACGGCAAACGCCACGGCAGCAACAAGTACTGGGATCAAAGCGGCCGCCTGACCAAGGAGCAACTCTACGAGCACGATCGCTCGGTCAGCGAGAAGCACCATTGATTCACAAGCCGGTCGGAAACGACGTCAGCTTCTCCACCCCGCTGGCGGTGACCAGATAGTCCTCCTCGATGCGAATGCCGGCGCGCAAGCTTTCGTGATAGAGGCCCGGCTCCGCAGTGAAGACATCGCCCTCTTCAAAGACATCGTCCCAGGCTGGATTCAGGTGCGGCGCCTCGTGCGGGTAGAGCCCGATGCCGTGGCCCAGGTGATGGAAAAACGCACCGGGCAGATGCGCGTCCAGCTTGGCTTTGACATGCGCAAATAACTCGCGACAGCGCAAGCCAGGCCGTACCATCCGCGCCACATCCGCCAGCACCAATTCAATCACGGCGTGCGCTTCTTGCTGCGCCGCATCCGGTTTGCCATCGACGGCAAAGGTGCGGCAGTTGTCGGCAAAGTAACCGCGATACGCCGGACCGAGATCGAGAATGAAGAGTTCACCCGCTTGCGCGGCACGGTCCCGCGGCGCGCCACCAGGCGACGCGCACTGGTAATCGTTGCCGGTGGCGGTGAGCGGCTCGCCCAGCGCGTTGACGGCGGCGGCCTGCAACTCGTTGAAGACCTCCAGCTCGCGAATGCCCGGTGCGATGATTTCCCGGGCGCGCGCATACATCGCTTCACTGGCGGCGATGGCATGACGCAGCATGGCCAGTTCATCCGCGTCCTTGCGGCGGCGCAGGCGCAGCAGTTCCGGCTCGATGTCCTCGACGCCTGCCAGGTCGGCGGCATCCAGTGCCGCCAACATCGCCGGCGAACTGCGAGTGGCCTCCACTCCCAGACGCGCGCCGCTTGCCGCAAACTCCTTCAACACCCCCGCAACCGCCTGCTCCTGATCCTGGCGCAGCGTGCACAACCACTGCGCCTCAAACGAGCGCACCACGTCCGCCGCATGGCTCTCCGGCTCCCGGTTCGGCGCGACGAGCACACAGCGCTCATGATCAATCAACACCGCGGCGCTTTGCAGCGGATGCGGCCGGAACCCGGTCAGGTACTGCACATGCTCCGGACGCGTCAGCAACGCGCGATCCAGTTGGCGGGAGACAAACACCACGCGCAGGCGATCCTGGCGCGCGCGGCAGAGGGTGGGGTCGAGTTGGTTGGAAGACATCAGACTGGCAGACACCAGAAACCAGACTGCGAAACAAGCAAGAGTCTGGCGTCTGATTGTCTGACCTCTTCATTCAGAAATCTTGGTCCGGTTGATTTGGGTTTTTGCGCATCTCGAACGCGCGAAAGTAGTGCAGCGTAGGGTAGTCGAAACGGTCTCCCAGCACGGCTTTGAGTTTGCCGAGGCTTTCCATGCCGTGCTCCTCGGCGGCGCGGCGCAGGGTTTGCTCGTCCTCGACCGAATAATAATCGCGCGGGTCAGCCGGCAGATCCCCGCTGGCGATGGCCTGGGCCAAATGGCTGTGAATGGTGCTGGCCACCAGCCCGCGCTGCGCGGCGATTTGTTCCGGGCTCAGCCCCTGCCGCAGCAAGCGCAGCGTCTCCAACGCGGTGCTGCCGACACCGCTCTCGCTTTTCATTTTCGGCGCGGGCGGCGGTGGCGCTTCATCGGCAAAGACCTGCCGCTCGTGCTCCTCCAGCCAGGCAGCGATCGCTCCCATGAAAGCGGCGCCATAGTCCGCCAGCTTCTGCGCGCCGACGCCGGGAATGGCCAGAAACTCCCGCTCCGCGCGCGGGTAGGCGCGGCACATGTGGCGCAGACTGGTGTCGCCAAACACCACGTAGGGCGGCACGCCTTTTTCGTCGGCGAGCTTTTTGCGCAGCGCGCGCAGTTCCGCAAACAACCCCTCGTCGCAAGCAATGGCACCCGCCTTGGAAAGACGGCCGGCGCCTCCCGAAACGGGAGCGGCCACGGCCGGCGCGCGCGTCAGCATCACCGGCTCGCGGTTCATCAGCGCGGCGAGCCCTTCCCGCGTCAGGCTGAGTGTTTGATAGCTGTCCGCGCTGGCCTCGATGAGACCGAGGCGGATGAGCTGGCGGCCCAGCAGAGCCCACTCCGTGCGC
Source organism: uncultured Verrucomicrobiaceae bacterium (assembly GCA_964553805.1). GTDB lineage: Bacteria > Verrucomicrobiota > Verrucomicrobiia > Verrucomicrobiales > Verrucomicrobiaceae > JAGRPD01. The sequence goes on along the minus strand of CAZKMS010000052.1, from coordinate 8,021 downwards.
GGAGTGTCGCGGCCGATGCCGTAGGTGCTGAGCTGGTCATGATACCACTTGCGGATTTTCTCCGTGTTCGCTCCGGTGAGCACCTCGACAACATGATTGAGCCCGGTGCTGAAACCGCTCTTCTGGCGGATGCGGAACACGCAACTCAGCAGCTTCTGCGCGTGCAGAGTGGCGTCCCAGGTTTCGCGCGGTTGCAAACAGATGTCGCAGCCGCCGCAGTTGTCGCCCGGCCACACCTCGCCGAAGTAATCCAGCAGCGCGACGCGGCGGCAGTCCGTGCCCTCGGCAAAGTCCGCCATCATCCGCATCTGGCGCGCCGCCATCTCGGCCGCCTTGGCATCGGTCATCTCGTCGAGGAACTTCAGATTGCGCGTCAGATCACCTCGCGAGTAAAGCAGCACGCACTCGCTGGGCAGGCCGTCGCGCCCGGCACGTCCGGTCTCCTGGTAATAACCCTCGATGTTCTTCGGCAGGTCGGCGTGGATGACGAAGCGCACGTCCGGTTTGTTGATGCCCATGCCGAAGGCGATGGTGGCGCAGACGACCCGCGCCTCATCGCGGATGAAGGCGTCTTGATTGGCCGCGCGCTCCTCCGGCGGCAGGCCGGCATGATAGGCCACCGCGCTCACGCCCTCCGCCGCCAGCGCCGCGGCCAGGCTCTCGGCGGCGCGGCGGGACTGCACGTAAACAATGCCCGCCTCATCCGGCCGCTGCCGCACGAACTCGAACACTTGGCGCGTGGCCTTGCTTTTCGGCATCACCGTGTAACTCAAATTGGGGCGATTGAAGCTGGCCAGAAACACCTCCGGCTCGGGCAGGTGGAGCTGCCGGATGATGTCCTCCCGCACCTGTGCCGTGGCGGTGGCGGTGAGCGCCAGGAAAGGCGCCTCCGGCAGCCGCTCACGGAGCTGCGCAAGCTGGCGATACTCCGGCCGAAAGTCATGCCCCCACTCGCTGATGCAATGCGCCTCGTCCACCGCCACCGCGTTCACCTGCCAGCCTTCCAAATCCCGCAGAAAGGCCTCCGTCATCACCCGCTCCGGCGCAGCGTAAAGGATGCGATATTGGCCGTAGTCCAACCCGGAACGCCGCCGCGCCACCTCGTCCGCCGGCAGGGTCGAGTTCAAAAACGTCGCCGCCACGCCGCTGGCGCTGAGCGCGTCCACTTGGTCCTTCATCAACGCAATGAGCGGAGAGATCACCAGAGTCAGTCCCTCGCGGGCCAGAGCAGGCAGTTGAAAGCAAAGCGATTTGCCCGCTCCCGTTGGCAAAATGGCCACCACATCCCGCCCCGCCAGCGTCGCCTCCATGATCTCCCGCTGCAGTGGGCGGAAGCTGTCGTAGCCGAAGACCTCCTTGAGCAGGGCGGGAAGGCGGGCGGCGGCATTCATAACAACCCCACCAAAAGGCAGCGGAGGCGCGGGTCAAGCCGGGCTTTCACGTGAGCTGCCTGCGCCTTCCTGCTTTCTGCGTTCCCCCTCAACGGCCCCTTGTATCCCGCGCCGGACTGCCTAGCCTGACCGGCTCATGAAAACTGTTGGAGTTGGAATCATTGGCGGCGGCTTGATGGGCCGGGAAATGGCGAGTGCTTTTGGCCGTTGGTGCGCGCTCACCGATGTCGCGGTCAAACCGGAACTGGTGGCGGTGGCAGACTTGGTCGCAGACACCCGCAACTGGTTCCAGCGCGTGCCCTCCTGCGCGCAATTGACTGCGGACTACCACGAATTGCTCGCCAACCCGGCCGTGGAGGTGGTCTATGTGGCCGTGCCGCATCATCTGCACGAAACCATTTACCTGGACGTGTTGAAGGCCGGCAAAGACCTCTTTGCGGAGAAACCTTTCGGCATCGATCTCGCCGCCGCGGAGCGCATCGCGGCGGCTTCGGCATCGAGCGGCTGTTTCGTGCGCTGCAGCTCGGAGTTTCCTTTTTTCCCTGGTGCGCAGCGTGTCATGCAAGCCGTCGCCGCGGGCAAAATGGGGCGGATTCTGGAAGTGGTGTCAGGCTTTCACCACAGCAGCGATTTGGACGCCAGCAAACCCGCCAACTGGAAACGCCTCAGCCAGTTCTGCGGCGAGATCGGCGTGTTGGGGGATCTCGGCATGCACGCCTGCCACATCCCGCTGCGCCTGGGCTGGATGCCGAAGCGCCTGTTCGCTCAACTGCAAAAGGGCCATCCCGAGCGCCCCGACGGCAAGGGCGGCGTCACCGCTTGCGACACCTGGGACAACGCGCTGCTGCATTGCTGGACGGAGATCGACGGGCATGACGTGCCCATGCGGCTGGAGATGAAACGCCTTGCCCCCGGCGAGACCAACACCTGGTTCATTGAAGTCCTCGGCACCGAAGGCGGCGCCCGCTACTCGACCAAGGAACCGAAGACGCTCTGGCTGTTTGAGGGAGGCAAGGAGCAGTATTGGAAAAAGACCGACCTCGGTTTTGGCACCCCCTTCAAAACGGTCACGGGCGGCATCTTCGAGCCCGGTTTTCCGGACGTGATCCAGCAGATGTGGGCGGCGTTTTTGATGGAGCGCGCAGGCCTGTTGGAAGGGCGTTTTGGCTGTGCCACACCGGAAGAGGGCGTGCAAAGCCAGCGCCTGTTTGCCGCCGCGCTGGAATCGCACCAGCAGGGCCAACTCTCATTGTTGTGACAAAAATTTGTGATTTTTATTGATTGTGCTTTTTATTGTAGAGCGTTTCATTGAGTGGATGATATTTTCCATATTCACTGAAACTCCTATCGCGAGAAGCATTCGGCCTGACTTGAGTCACCAGCACCTTTTCCGCTTGGGCCTGGAAAGGAGGTCGCATGGCTTTGACGGTTCTTGAGCCGGAGCCGATGGCGGCCCCGGGCCAGCACCTGGCTTTGTGCGGCCAGCCGGGCTCAACGGCCACGCAGTTTCGTTGGGTCCACGACGGCGCGGCGCTGGCAGCGCTGGAGCCGCATTGGGATGTCTTGCTCGAGCGCTGCGAAGGGCGCTCGCCGTTCCTGCGCTGGGACTGGATTTGGAATTGGTGGCTGGCGCACGAGGACTGCGTTCAACCCGCCATTTGTGTGGCGGAGGAAGCAGGGCAAGTGGTGGGCATCGCCCCCTTCGCGCTTGGCAAAGAGACCAGGGGCAGCCGGCGCGGCCTGCGCCAATTGGCCTTCATGGCCGGACTGGGCGAGGGCCAGGGCGAGCGACTGAATGTGTTGCTGCCACCTGAGCGGGTGGAGGACTTGGCACCCGCGCTGCTTGGCAAACTCCGCGATTTGGACGGGCAATGGGACGCGGTGCGGTTGAATCGAGTGCCCGCCGAATCCGCTGTGCTGCCCCATCTTCTGCATATCTTGGGTGTCATCACTCAAAACTACGGCGTGCTGAATTCCACCCCGTGCCGCTACTTGCGCATGGACCAGGAAAACTGGGAAGCGTTTGAAGCAAGCCGTTCGCGCAACTGGCGCCGCAATGTCAAACGCCTCAAAAAGCAGCTCACCGAGGAACTCGAGGTGAGCTACCACAATGGGACTCACAGCCCGGCCGGCGAGGATGTGTTCGAGGCTTTAGTGCGGCTCCACGGCACGCAATTTTCACCGCTCGAAAGCCATTTCATTTCTCCGCGGGCGCTGCGCTTGCACCGTCGTTTGATGCCGAAATGGCTCGCCGAAGAACGGGCGCATCTGGCCTACTTGATGGCGGCTGGACGCGTGGCTTCAGCGGTTCTTTTCCTGAGCGAGGGCGCGGAAGCCTACGCCTTTCAGGTGGGACGCGACGCCACTCTCGACGAGGCCTCGGTGGGCCGCGCCGCTTTCGATCACGCGGTGGAGGAAGCCTTTTACACCGGTGCGCGGGCGATGGATTTCCTGGCCGGCGACTTCGAATACAAACGCCGCTGGACTGCGGAGACGCGAACGGTGCTGGACATCGAGGGCTACGCCCCGGGAAGCTGGCGCGCCAAAGTATTCCTCACCCTGCGCTGGCTGCGCCGCCGGCTGGAGGATCAACCCGCCCAAGCTTGAGGCCTGATCGCGCCTCACCCCAGCCCATGCAACGCGCGCACCAAGCCCAGCGCTTTCTCCCCCGGCAGCACGCCGAGTTCCATCTGGTTCATGACATAAGCAAAAGCGATTCCGTTCTCCGGGTCGGCAAAAGCCAGACTGCCTCCCGCGCCGGGATGACCAAAAGCGCGGGTCGAAGGCCCGAACAGGGTGCTCCACTTGCGGCCGCTTTGCGGGTCAACCGGGTCCTTCATCACACCGCTCCCAAAAGCCGCGCGCCGGCACAGCACGACATCCTCCTTGTCTGAAGCGACTCGGGTCAGCTCCTCCACGACGTCACCTTCGATCAGGTGGGCGTACAGCCGCGCCAGCCCGCGCGCCGAGCCCACGCCTCCCATGGAAGCCAGTCCGAGACGCCAGGTGTCCGGCCGGTTAAAATCCGCCACCGCGCCGAGGCCGGAGGGACTTTGAAAAGCGCGCTGGGTGATCGTTCCCGGCGTTTGAAAGGCCCGTAAAAAAGCATCGTCACGATAAGCTTCGGTCATGCGCCCGGGATACAGGGTCGCCACTCGTCGATCCTCGCTTTCCGGCAGCCCCAGCCAGAACTCCGCGGCCAGCGGCGCGCGCAGCTTGGTTTCGAAATACTCCGCCAGCGAGCGGGCGCCGCTCACTCGGCGCGTCACTTCATCGAGCAGAAAACCGAAGGTTCGCGCGTGGTAGCCCTGTCCGGTTCCTGGCGCTGCCAGTGGCGTTTGTTTTTCCAGCGCTCGCACCACCGCCGCATGATCGAGCACCGAGACCTTTGCATCCAGCACCGCCAGCCCGCCGGCATGACCCAGCATCTGACGGAAAGTCATTTCCCCCTTGCCAGCCTGTTCGAAATCAGGCCACACATCGGTGACCGGCCGGTCCAGCGCCACCCCCGCCCCGCTCAACGCTTTGACACAGGCCCATGCCGCCATGCCCTTGGTGGCGGACCAGACGGGCACCAAGGTCTCCGTGGTGAATGGCTCCCGCCCTTCCCGCGTCATCGTTCCGCCCGCGAGCGAAAGCACCTCGCTGCCATGCCGCCAGACGCTCAGCGCCGCACCGATCTCACCGCGCTCACGGAAATTTTCCGCAAACCAGCGCTCTGCGGCTTCCAGCCGCGCACTCGAACAAACAGCCTCCATTGGGGCATTAAAGCAGCGCGAGTTGGGCCCGCAACTGGTCTAGATCCTGATCTTTTCGCGCCACTGAGCGCAACGATCCATCCATCTCAAACGACTGCCGCAGCAGCTTCAATGCCTGTTCCACATTCCCGAGCTGCGCGTGGTAACAACCCAGGTTGTAGTAATAAACCGCCTTCGACCGCAATGCCGCCGGCCCCTTCCGCAGGATTTCAAGCGCATCCGCCGTGCGCCCCATTTCATGCAGGCAGTAGGCCGCGTGAATGAACCCGCCGGGCTCATCAGGCTCTTCCTCGCAAAGCCGCAGCGTCATCTCCAGCGCCTCCGGCCAGCGCTGCTCCGCCATCAAACACAGCAGCAGGATTTCCTGCACATCCACCCGCGTCAGGGCCTCCGTGGGCAGGTTCGTCAACTGCTCACGCGCTTCAGCGTGAAGCCCCAGCTCCACGTAACCTTGCGCGGCCAGAATCCTGCGTTCGAGGTCAGTCATCGGGAAGGGTGTTGACATCTCGGTGCAAGCAAATGCCGCACCATGACACAGAGGCGGAACTTCCGATTGCGCCCGCCTTGATGAGAACGTAAATCCGCGCCGTGAACAAGGCTTTTGTTTTGGGCGCCGGCCTCGGGGAGCGCCTGCGTCCGCTGACCGCTCAGTTGCCCAAACCCCTCATCCCTTTCTACCATCGCCCGCTCATTTGCTCGGCGTTCGATCACGTGATCGCCGCTGGAGCGCGTCAAATTGTGGTCAACACCCACCATCTGCCCCGCAAGTACGAGGTTGCCTTTCCTGATTCCCGCCACGCCGGCGCACCCTTGCACTTCCGCCACGAAAGCCCTGGCCGCCTCGAAACCGCTGGCGGGATCGCCAACGTGCGCGACCTGCTCGACGGTCCCGATTCCTTCCTTGTCTACAACGGCGACATCCTCACCGACCTGCCACTGGCGCCGCTGATCGAGCACCATCATGCCCGTGGCAATCTCGTCACGCTCGCTCTTCGCTCCAGCGGCCCCGCCCTGCACATCGCCATCGATCCGGTCAGCGGGTGCCTGCTCGACATCCGCAACATGCTCGGCACCGGCCACCACGGCAGCCATCTTTTCACCGGCGTTTACATGGTCAGTCCGCGCTTCTTCGAATGGCTCACGCCGGGCAAAAAGGAGTCCGTCATCCCCGTGTTCCTGCGCCTGATCGAAAGCGGGGAAAAAATCGGCGGCCTCGTGCTCGATCAAGGCCACTGGTGGGACCTTGGCAGCCGCGGCAGCTACCTTGATGCCCATCTCGCGCAAGCCGGCACAGCCCTCGGCCACCTCGCCATTCACTCGCAAGCCAACGTTCACCCCGATGCCGTGCTCACCGGCCACAACGTGATTGGCCCTGGCGCGGTGGTCGAAGCCGGAGCCCGCCTGCATGACAGCCTGCTCTGGCCCAACGCCCGCGCCGCCGCCAGCGCCCGCCTCCATCGCAGCATTGTCCGCTCCGGCATCACCGCCAGCGGAGAGCATGTCGATGCGGACCTTTGATGCAATCACCCACAGCAGTCCCATGACTTCACAACGCGAACTTCGCATCGGCATCGTCGGCGCTGGCGGCATCGTCAAGCAGCGACACCTGCCCAACCTGCGCCAGATTCCCGGCATTCGCATTCAGGCCGTGGCCAATTCCTCCCTAGAAAGCGCCCGCGCCTTTTGCCAGGAATACGCGCCAGAGGCCGCGCCGCTGGCGCGCTGGGAGGATGTGGTGGACAACGACGAGGTGGACATTGTCTGGATTGGCGCCGCGCCTTACATGCACCACGACGCCACCGACTTCGCGCTCTCCTGCGGCAAACACGTCTTCTGCCAGGCGCGCATGGCCGCCACCCGCGCGGAAGCGGAGCGCATGTGGGAAGCCGCCATGCGCTATCCGGATCGCGTCACCGCCCTTTGCCCGCCGCCGCAGGGCATGCGGCACGGTCTCTATCTGCAAAAGCTGCTCGCCGGCGGCGTCATCGGCGCTCCGCATCAAGCTTTGCTGCACAGCTTCTCCGCCGCGTGGCTGGATCCATCAGCACCGCTGCATTGGCGGCAAAACGTGGAGGTCAGCGGCATTCAAGTCCTCACCGTCGGCATCTACGTCGAGGTGCTGCAGCGCTGGCTCGGCCCCATCAGCGAAGTGGCCGCGCGCGGCAAAGTGGTCACCACGGAACGCCGTGGCGAAACGGTTTCCCTTCCCGACCTCGTCCACATCAACGCCGGCTTTGCCAGCGGTTTGGAGGCGTCGTTGAATTTTAGCGGCGTCGCTGCTCATGCGCCAACCGACCGGCTCTGGCTCTTTGGCAGCGAAGGCGCACTCAGTTACGACTTTGCCACTGACGAGATCTGGCTGGGCCTGCGCGGCGGCACCCTGGAAAAACAAACGCCACCGCCGGAGTTCGTGCGCGAATGGACGGTTGAAGCCGATTTTATCCAGGCGGTGCGCGATCCCGCCGCGCCCCGTCCGAAGCCGGACTTCACCGAGGGCACGCTCTACATGCGGGTGGTCGAGGCCGTCCAGCGCGCGCTGCACTCCGGAAAAACGGAGCGGTGCGTGTGATCTTCCAACACACGCCGTCCAGACTGGGTTGACATGGCAGGGGTTGTGCTTCTAGTTCCCGGCGTCGCCGCGTTCCATGTGCTGTGGAATGCGCGTCCTCTGAAGGTCATGCCCGGTTCAAGCCCGCATTCTCAGAACGCCGCTGCCAGTCGCGGGGGCGCCGGGCAAACCGTCGTCGAATTGCGCAGCGCCAGTGGCAATGGGCTCGTCTTCTGGTCACGTCAACGCTTCGAGACCGGAGCGGAATTGCAGGCGCGCCTGCGCGCCAAGCTGTTGCCCAAGGCATTGCGTCAAACCAGCGAC
>CAZKMS010000051.1:0-32058 GCA_964553805.1 uncultured Verrucomicrobiaceae bacterium | reverse complement strand
TTGGCTCATGCCGAGATATTTAATGGATATTGATCATCTTGTAAGCAATCTCGTGGCGACACTATCTAATAAAGGGGGGCCGCAAGCGGGAAGGGGTGGCACCCTCAGCGCCGCTCTGTGTCTGCTTCCGCATCCACCGGCCACGGGTAATCGATGCTCCAGTCCAAAGATGTCCAATTTGGATGTGGAAAAGTAAAATCTCCGTCATCATCCCACTCATTCCAACCCACGGAATAAATCCGTCCTTTCTCCCGGTTCCACTTCAACGACAGACCCGTTATCGGATCTTCCGGTAACACTTCCAGGTACTCCGGCGTCAAGACTTCCAACGTCTCGGGCAGGCGGCCCCTTTCCAATTGAAAGGCCCGGAGCGCCAGAGCCAGACGGAGGCAACGCCTGAGGCTGAGCCGCTGAAAGTCTTTCTGGATGATCGATCGCAGCCAGTCGAAGTCTAAAGCCACGATTTTGATTCCCGTGCGGTTCGGATGAATGCGCATTTTCCACGTTGCGCCGGAGAACCTGCTTCCGCCGGCAACCTCATCCACTGCTTTCAACTCCTTCCAACCCTCATGTGTGCTCCGTTCAAAGGCGGGCTCCAAAATGCCGAGAATTCTCGCCAACTCGACCTGTGTCATGTTCCGCTTGAACAAAATGGAGTCATCCCACTTCGGGATGTAAGGCATCTTGCGAAAACACAATAGATTGAGCGGCAGCACCTGACACTCGAGAATGCATTCAGACAGCTCCCCCCGAATCCTTTTTGCCAGTTTTTTTGTGTCCGGCGCCGCGTCAAGCAAACGCTTTTGAAGGCGGCGCAACTCGGCGGCTTTTGGGTCGAGTTTCTCCACGGCCTGGAACACTCCCTCAATGCCGCGCAACTCACTTTCATGAGCAAGGTAAACCCATGAATCAATTTCATCCGATTTTTGCCCGAACTTTATCAAAAGGAAACTCTTTTCCAACAAGGCCTCGGCGCTTTCCTGATCCCAATCCCGCTGCATGTCGAGATGCGTCAACTCTCGCAACCCCATGACCATCTCATCCCGATCCCTGGAGTCCGTTTCTAGCCATTCCCATGGCAAGCCATTGTTCTTGAAAGTCCGGCAATAATCCCAGAATTTCCGCACGAGACTGGCGTTGTGTTCCAGGTATTTGAGATCGGCCAGTTTTTTGTTCTCACATATTCGTCTGGAGGGGAGGAGGGCGACACGCCAGGGCCATCCCACTCGACCCTGCCGCGCCAAGCTTCCACGATCTCGCCCCACATTCGTTCCCGCCGTTGTTTTTCCTCCGCATCCTCCGGCTCCGGCGGGGGCGCCACTTGATACAGCGCCGGGTCCGGCGGAGCCATGTCGTAGAACAGGTAATACCAGACAATCACTCCGAGCAAAGCCGCACAACCGCCGCCAAGCAGCCATCCCGCGCGGCGTCCGGCCCGGCGAGCCGGATCCTCCGGGGCGGCATCTGCAACAGCGGGCGGTGTCATGACGCCACCGTGCCTATCACAGCGCCACCCCACAGGCAATCGCAAAGGCGGAGGGCGGGACTCTGTTCCCACCCATTCTTTCGCGAGCGGGGGAGCCGGGGGCAGGGGTTCTTTTCTTTGCGGCCTTTCCCCCCTCTGCGGTTGTTGTGCCGAGGGCGCACGCCTGCCGGGGAAGCCGCCGTCAGGAGCCGGTACTGCGCAGGCCGCGTGAAGACAGCACGTTGCGCACGAGGCGGAGCATGTCGGCGGGCTCGTAGGGTTTTGGCAACACCGCCGTGAAACCGTAAGCCGCCGGTTTGGCCATCACCGGATCGTCGGAGTAGCCGCTGGAGACAATGGCCACCACCTCCGGGTCCATGCCGCGCAGCTTTTCCATGGTGCGCACACCGCCCATGCCGTTGGGAATCGAAAGATCGAGGATGACCAAATCAAAGGTGCGGCCTTCACCCATCGCTTCCTGATAGAGCCGCACTGTCTCGCTGCCTTCGGCGCTTTCCACCACTTCGAAGCCCTGGGTGGAGAGGTTGCGCGTGATCAGACTGCGCACCAGCGGATCGTCTTCGAGAACCAGGATGCGCGGCGCGGTGTTTTCCACCACCTCGCGTTCGCGTGAAAGCCCGAGCGCGTCCATCTCCTCCGCCTCCGAGTCCACCGGCAGGTAAAAACGCACCACCGTGCCCTCGCCGGAATTGGAACGCACCGAGATCGACCCGCTGTGCGCTTTGGCGATCGACTCGCAAACGGTCAGGCCAAGACCCGTGGCGTTCTCGGCCTTGCGCGTGCTGTAATACGGCTCGAACACATGGCTCAAATTTTCCGGTGTGATGCCCTCGCCCTGGTCCCGCACCTCGATGACCACGCGGCCGACCTGCGGCGGCAGGTCATCCTCCAGCGGTTTTTCACCGGGATAAAGCTCCGCCAAATCCGGCGCGTAGCAGCGCACGCTGACCTGGCCGCCGTTGAGTTGGGACTGCTCGGCATTGCGCACGAGGTTGCTCAGCACCCGGCGGATTTGCGCGGGGTCGATGGCCACCTGCGGCAGGCCTTGCTGCACCTCGCATTCGTATTCGATGCCACTGACACGCGCGTGATGCTGGAAGAAGGCTTCCAGCAAATCGCCCAGATCGGTGGGCCGCTTGATCGGCGCGCCGCCGCGGGCGAAGGTCAGCAGTTGCTGCACCAGATTTTGCGCCTGCAAGGTCGCCTGCTTGGCGGTTTGCAGCTCCGGCAGCGCATTGCTGCCGCGCAGGCGCATTTCCGCCAGCGAAAGATTGCCCAACAGCACCGTGAGCAGGTTGTTGAAGTCGTGCGCGAACCCCCGCGCCAGCAGGCCAAGCGACTCCAGCCGGTCCATGCGGCTTTTGCGCTCCTCCTCGCAACGACGCTCGGTGATGTCCTTCACCAGCAGCAGCAACCCCTCGGCAAACGGATAACCGCGGATCTCCAGCCAGGTCTGCTTCTCCTCGTAAAACATCTCGCAGTTCACTGACTGGCGGTGCAGCATGGCATGCGCCAGCGCCTCATGATGCGCTTCCTTCGCCGCTGGCGGCAGCAGGCTCCAAAACTCGGCGCCGAGCAATTGCGAGGTGGCACGATCAAACAGCCGCGCCGCACTGGCGTTGGCAAAGACCATGCGCCAGCGCCCATCGATCGCCACCAGCGGATCGGAAATGCTCTCCACCACATCCACCAGCGGCGCGCGCGCCGGACGCGATGCCGCAGCCGTTTCCGTGGCTGGTTCGTGGCTGGCTTCGTCCGTCACCTCCGGCGTCGCAACCTCAGGCAGGCGGCGGAAAAGAATGACCAAGCCGGTCAGGCTGTTGCGCTGATCGCGAATGGCCGCCGTGCGATCCTGGATGGCGACGCGCCGCCCCCCGCGATCCGTCAGCCACACCGTGCGCTCGTCGGAAGCGCCGCCCAGTTCCGCAATCTGCACCTCCGCCGGTTCACCCCCGTTTTGATAGATGCGGAAGACCTCGTTCAGCGAGCGGCCGACCGCCTCGTCAGCCGGCCAGCCGGTGACCCGTTCCGCCGCGGCATTCAGAAACACAATCACGCCAGCCAGGTCGGCAGCGATCACTCCATCCGCGAGGCTTTGGAAGGCTTCAAAGTAACTCTGCTCCCGCCGCCGGCGCTCCGTTTCCTCCAAGTAACGCGTGGCCGCCACTTCGATCGACAAGCGCAGTTCATCCGCCGTGAATGGCTGCAACAGGTAGCCGTGCGGCTGCGTCTCCCGCGCCCGCGCCACGGTCGCCAAGTCAGCACAAGCCGTGACGTAGATGACCGCCACATGGCCGCGCTCATGCAGGCGATGCGCGGTGTCCACGCCATCCAGCTCACCCCCGAGCGGGATGTCGGTCATGACCAAATCCGGCCTCAACTCATCGAATCGCGCCAAGGCTTCCTCCCCGGTGGCACAGGTGCCGACGACCTCGTAACCGAGCTTGTTCACCTCAGCGGCAACGCTGGAGCCATCGGGAGAATCGGTTTCTAGAACGAGAATGCGGATGCGATCCAAACCACTCATGAATATGAGTAGCTAATATATCTCTAATTTTTAGCAAACGCCATAGAAATCTGCGCTTTCCTCACGACCGCTCCGCTTCACTAATCCAAAGCTCGACCTGCTGACTGCCGGGTTCCTGCAAACGCACCAGGCAGGCAAGCCTGCCGCGCCGGCCGTCGCGGCCATAAAACACCCAGTCTGCCTGTCCCTGGCGAACTGCCTCCGGCAACACAGCCGCATAAAATCCTGAGGCATCAGAGGGCTGGAACAGTTGGTGCAACGGCATGCGCAAAGCGGTTTGCTCATCGTAGCCAAAGACCTGAGCGGCGGCTTCGCTCCAGGTATTGACCCGGCCGGAGGCCTGGGTGGCGAGCAGCAGGGTGATTTTTGGCGCTTCGGTGGCGGCAGGAACAGGGGGCGGATCGCCGGCCTCGACTTCGATCTCAGTGCCCACTTCTGCCTTCGGTTGAGCGCCCATGCCCGCCCCGCCACCCCACGAAATGGGCGTCTCAAAAAAATGCATGGTGCTGTGAACTTCGCCATTGGCAGCCGGCACCGCCGCCAGGGTGAGATGCATGCGCGGCGCGTCTTCCCCCGCCAAATGCACCGTGAGCCGCTGGCGGATTTCGCCGGATTGGCGCATCTCGCGCAGGGCATCCTGCCGCGCTGCCGCGGAATCCGGTGTCAGCAGCGTGTCCACCGGCAGGCGGCGCAGCTCCGCGCGCGATTTGAGGAACAGATCCGTCGCTGCCCGGTTCGCATCGTAAATGCAGCCGGTTTTGTCCGCGATCACCACTGGCAGTGGATTGTCCTGCAGCAGCACGCGGAATTTGGACTCCAGCGCGCTGAGTTGCTCCTCCAAGCGGCAAGCCGCGCTGACATCCTGGAAATGCACGAGCAGGCCGCCCTGGTTCAGTGAAACTGGCCGCAGTTCAATCTCGCGCAGCAGTCCATCGCGGCTGACCAGGGACAAGGTGCGCGTCAACTGGCGGCGCCAAACGTCCTCGCGCCAAATCCGCTGCACCTCCGCGCGATGGCTCTCATCCGGGCAGGACAGGCCCAGCCATTCCTCCACGCTTTGCTCCGGTTCGATGCCATGCCCCAGCAACTGGCGCAGGCGGCTGTTGTGCCACTGCACGCAGCCTTGCCCGTCGAGCCCCAGCACACCGCCCGGCAAAGCCTCCAGCGCCGACTGCCGCTGCCCCTCGCGCTTGACCAGGGTCGCCTCCGCCTCACGGTGCGTGCGCAGTTCTATCTGCAGCCGCGCCACCTGCTCGCGCAGCGCCGCCACTTCCCTCTCCAGGGCCGCTTTGGCGGCCGCGGAATGGGACTCAACCGCCGGGCCCGGCGTGTGCCCATTCGGAGGCGCAGGCAACTGAATGCCCACCTTGGTCACCGCCTCAAAAGGCGACAAACCCGTCAAGCCGACCAATGTCAGCCGCGCCCCATCCTCTCCGTGCCGGGCCAGCATCCACCGGCACGGCGGTGTGAAGCTACGGCCTGCTTCGTCGCTGTCCGGTTTGCCCGCCACCGGCTGCATGCCGGATTTCAACGTCAGAATCTGCGGCGGCAAATCGGAGGAGCCGAGCAATCGCCCCGCCAGCTCCTCGAAGCTTTGTTTGACGGCATGCCGGCCCGTCTCGTCCGCCAGCACATCCCACAAATGCGTTTCGCCCTCCTCCAAACCACGCGCAAGGCTCATTTCCGCCGCCTTGCGGTTCGTTCCCATGATGCGTCCGCTGGGGTCGAGGCTGAAGATCGGCAAATCGGTGGCCGCCAGGTCAAACACACCGGGATTCGCCTCCGGCGCGGCAGCCGTTTGCCCGGTGAATTTGGTGCAAGTCACCACCACACCGGCGACGGAGGCATCGTGCTTTTCGCGCCAGGGCCGCACCTCGCAACGGAACAGCATCGACGGCCCGCCAGCCGCAGTCTGCAGCGGGTGATCGCTGCGCATCGCGTAGCCCTGCAGCGCCCGTTCGTAGAGCTGCCGCCAGCCGGGGTGCAATTTCGGAAACACCTCATACTGGCTTTTCCCGACCAGCGGCTGCGCCTGGCTCAGGTTGAACTCCTGCACCCACTGCTTGTTCGCCAGCACGTAACGCATCTGCCGGTCAAACATCGCGATCGCCACCGGCGTGTGCTCCACCACAATCGCCAGCGTGTCGAGCATGTCGCCCTCGTCATTGGCCAGGCTGTTTCGTGACGCAGGTTCCACGACTGGAGTCAGGCGGGGTTGCGCAAGCGTTTTGAGAACAGAAGAAGACATCGGGGAAAAATACTTTTTTAAGATTACTGAAACAATATCGCGAATGCCTGCTCTCAACAAGGCGAAACAGGGAAACTTTGCGACTCAATCATGCGATAGCGTGCGATGCGTTGATGGAAGGTTCTAATCCTCCCGATGATAGGGTTCGCCGCGCAAAATGGTGCCCGCTCGATACAACTGCTCAAGCGCCACGAGCAAAGCCAGCTCATGCTGCAGCGTCAGCGCCGACAGCGACCAGCAGACATCAGCCGCATCACGCAGCTCCTGATCATGCCCGTCGGCTCCGCCGACAATCAACGCCGCGCGCTTGATGCCTTGCAGTTGGCACTTCCGCATCCATTCCGCCAGCGCCAGACTGCGCCAGAGCTGACCGCGCTCGTCCAGCACCACGCGCAAGCAGCCCGCGCTCGCCGCCATCAGGCGCTCCGTCACCTGCGCGCGCGTTCCATCCCGAACCGTCAGCCATTCAAACTGGCCGCTTCGACGCAAGCGGCGCAAATAATCCTCGGTGCCTGCTTTCGCCCAACTGAGGGCGGGTTTTCCGACCGTGACGATCCTCCAATGCATCCGCCAAAATGACGCAAAAGACGGCGCCACAAAATGTTTATTTGTGGTATTTATTGAAAATAACGGAAGCGTTGAAAAGACTCTCTCCGGTCCGGTCTTATGATTGCTTAAAGTACAAAAATTCATACAATGCGACGGCTTTTTAGCAAGAAGCGCCCCGACACCATGCAAACTTCACGCTCCTCCTCTCATGCCGCCATCGCCTTGGGTTTCAGCGCCCTGGCCCTCCTCTCCTCCTGCAGCCTGCCTCCCTCTGTGGCTTGGCGGCAAATCCAGCAGGACGGTCTGATCAACTTCATGTCCAATGGCATGTCCGCGCCAAAAGCAACCACGCCGGGCCAGATCTCCGACTCCTCCTCTGGCGCCATGCTGGCCTCAACCAGCCGGTCCTCGACCAAGGTCATCGAGCCCCCCAAACCACCCTTGCAAGCCGGGTCATCCAGCTTTGCCACCGCCTACGCCGTTAAAAATCTCACGGGTTACGTGCGCACGCCCTACACCAATCCGCCGCGGTTGGTGGACGTGCGCGGCATGGGGGCAGGATCAAAAGTCGTGTGCCCTTACACTCAGAAGCCCTTTGTGGTACCGGAGAGTGCGGTGGCGCCCGGCACACCCACGAAAACCATGCTCGCGTCTGCGCCGTCGAAAGCACGCCCAACCACCCCGCCTCCTGTCGTTAAGCCGCAAGAAAAAGCCGCGCCGTCAGCCATCGCGGCCAGCAAGCCGCAATCGACTCCCGCCCGCACCACGCCCGCACCCAAACCAGCCCCGGAGCCGATCAAGTCCGAGCCCCCGGCCGTGGTCAAAACCCAGCCGAAGAAAGAACCCGCCGCGCCCAGCATCGCCGCCAACACCGCTCCGAAGGTCGAGCCCAAAAAAGAAGAGTCGACCCCCGTTCCGCCACCCGCAGCCGCCGCCGCGCCCAAGCTGCCGTATGGCGCCCCCATCCCCGGCCGCCCTGGTTTCGTCAACAGCCCCTATGCGGACAAGCACCAGCTCGTCGATGTCACCGGCCTTTCCGTCGGCACCGAAGTGAAGTGCCCCTACACCGGCAAACTTTTCCGCGTGCCTCCGCAAGCGCAGGCCAAGCGCTGAGCCGTTCCTCCCAGCCTGCTCCCAACCCTGTTCCATGACCGTCCGTCCCGCTGGGGCGGACGGTTTTTTGCAGCCAGCTTTCCGGCCTCATGAAAGCCCTCGCCAGCTTCCTCCTGCTCGTTCTCCTCGGCGCCGGTTTGGCTTGGTGGCTCGGCCGCAACCCGGCAGCGCCGCCGGCTGCTCCCGCTCAAGCAAATCATGCCGCCTCCACGCACCCAGCGCCGTCTCCACCAGCGTCCTCCGGCAGCAAGGCAGCAGCAGCCCAACCGGCCGCGCATCCAACGGCGGCAGATGCCGCCATCGACATCGCCGGTGAAGGCAGGCGTGTTTTGCAGCTCACCAGCCCGGCACAGCGCCAGCTCGCCTTCGCTCAACTGCTGGCCGCCGCCCAGGACGAAGCTGCCTTGCGCGCCGTGCTCGATGTCTTCGAGAGCCTGCGCCGCGATGGCATCCGCAACGGCGCGGAGTGGGCCACCTTCTGGGCCGAGGTCATCGAGCGGGATCCCAAGCTCGCGGTCAGCCTCTCCAAGATCGAGGGGCGCGATGCCGCTTGGCGGGCAGGCGTGGCCAGCCTCATCGCCCACGAATGGGCCGTGCGTGATCCGCAAGCGGCCATTGCCTGGCTGGACCAGGACACGCGCTTTCAAGGCAAGGACTTGGACAACGCCACACTGAGCCTGCTCTCCGGCTTTGCGGGCCGCGATCCCCGCGGTGCAACGACTTACGCGCTGGGCATCATCGCCCAGGACGATCCGTTGTTTGGCGACACCGCCTACATCCTCTCCAGCGCCGCCATGCAACGCGGCGGGCCGGACGCCCTGTTCGCCTGGTTCGAGGCGCTGCCTGATGACACGCTCAAGCACCGCCTGTTTCCCTCGGTCAGCAACCGCCTGGAACGCCTCTCCCTGGACCAACGCGCCGCCTGGCTGGCCTCTCAAGCCGCCAGCCCCTATCGCAATGACCTGGCCTACCGGGATTTCGCGGGCCAGTGGGCGGAGACGGACCCGGCCGCCGCACTGGCTTGGGTGCTCAGCCTGCCGCCGTCACCGCGTGATGGCAGTGTCGCCGGTCTCGGCTACGCCGTGTTCCCCTGGCTGGAAAGGGACTTGACGGGCTTCACCGCGCACTTTCAGCACCTGCCCGAGGCGCAGCAGCAAGCCATCGTCAGCACCGTGCGCCAGATCACCAGCGACCCCAAGTTCCCCAGCAAAAAGCGCCTCCCCGGCCTCGCTTTTTTGCAGTCGCTCAAGTGAGCCGTCCGGCGCCGCAGGGCACGCTTTTCCCTTGAAGAAGGCGAGGCTTCAGGGAACCAGTCCGGGTGCCAGAGACCCCAGCCAAGCCAACCCGTTTCCTCGACGAACCCGCCTGGTATGTGGTGCATACCCGCACCAAGGCGGAGCATGTGGCGGCGGGCATGATGCAGTCTTTGCTGAACATCCCCACCTACTGCCCGCGCATCAAATTCCAGCGCGCCACCGCGCGCGGCAAGGTCTGGTTCATCGAGGCGCTTTTCCCCAGCTACTTCTTCGCCCATTTCAACGTGGTCGCTTCCCTGCGCGCCGTGCGGCATGCGCAAAACGTGCTCAACGTCGTCGAGTTCGGCGGCGCGCTCGCCCAGGTGCCGGAGACCGTGATCACCGGCATCCGCGCCGAGATGCAGGACTTGGACATCAAAGAAATCCAGGCCCCGCTGCAGCCAGGCGATGCGGTGGAGATCGCCGAAGGCCCGATGCGCGGTTTGACCGGCATCGTGCACAGCCTGCGCCGCGGCGAAGATCGTGTGCGCCTGCTGCTGGACTTCCTCGGCTCGCAAAACCCCGTCGAAGTGCCCGCACACCAGGTGCTGTCCCCGCGCTCAGCGCGCGCGTTGCTGGCCGAAAAGGGAAAACCGGGCGTGGCTTGATTCGCCATCCTTCACGGCGCGGCCTGCAATTCCTCCAGCATCTCCAGCAGGTGCCGGGTCAAAATCACGGAGGCATCTTTTTGCACCTTGTTCGTGCCGAGCCAGGTTTCATAACCGCCAAGCTCATGCTGCTCCGGCGTGGGCAAATAACCATGCTTGCCATTGGCCAGGCCAATGACCATGGTGCGCGCAAACGGACTGCGCTTTTTCAGGTTCAGCCCGATCTCGACAAACGCCTCAAACGGAATGCCGCACACCGCAAAATCACCGATGCGGATCGCCTGCAGTTGAACCGTCACGGCAGCCTCGTCTTGCCTGGCCGCGTTGACCGTCCGGCTCGCGTAGTCCCGCGCCAACCGCGGCAGTTGTTCGACCGCCTCCGGAGCCTTCACCGCCAGCACGGCCTTCGCGGCAGCGACTTCCTCAGCGCCCGGCCGGCGATGCTTCAGTGTCACTTCCCGCTGCAGCATGCCGAGACGGACCTCGCTCCGATGCTCCTTGATTTTGCGCTGCGCCAGCCAGGCCGTGTCGGCCGCTTTTTGAGCAACGATGCGAATCTGCTCAAACGGCTCACGCGGCGGACGAACGACGTTGAACGGAATGTTGTTGATGTCGCCCGACGCGCCATTCGACATCATGGCGACGAAGTTTTCATCGCCGCGCAAACGCGACGGCATCAGCCGCGCGAACTCGCCAAAGTAATCCGCCGACAACTGCCCTGGCGGGGTGCCGCCGACATAATGCAGCGCGTAGTTGGCAAAGAGCGCCAGCGGCTTCTTTTTGGCATCCTGCACCGAGATCACGGTGATGTCCGGGTCAGTCGGTCCGGCAGGACGGTCCAGCGCCGCGTTGCCCGCTCCAGGATTCATCTTCACCTTGTCAAACCGGCCAAACGGATTGGGCGGCATCGCGCCTTCCTTCAAAAACCAGCGGCGGTTGAAAACTTCATCAGGCAGCGCCTGCGCCTCGGTCCCGACGGCAGCCGGCTGCAGCGCGGCGTGAGCGCGGATGATGGCCTCCGCCAAACCCGCAACGAGCACCTTGCGATACGCGGCAGCCGTGCCTTCCCGGCCATTGGAAGGCGGCCCGGAATGGGTGTGCGTCGAGCATACGAGCATCTTGTCCGCGCTCATGCCTGTTTTTTCAGCCGCGATCGCCTTCGCTTCATCCAGCACCTCCGGCCCGGCGCCGAGGCTGTCCAGCACCACCATGGCCAGGGTGGTGGCGCCATCGTCAAGCACCAAGGCCCGCGCATAAAAAGGATCATGCACGCTGTCAGCCGGATTTGCGCTGAATCCGCCCGGCATGTTGATCGGAAACTCGCGCGGTGTGATGTCCACGGCAGCGGCCCCGGCACGCAGACTGGCGGCGTGCAGGGATGCGGGCAACAGCGCGGCGGCCAGCAAAAGAGCGAGTGATGGTTTCATAACAAGTCGATCCCAATCAGTCCACGTAAAGGAACTCGTTGGCGCTCATCAGCGCGTGGCAGAGCGCGGCAAGACCGAGCGCCTCTGGCGCCGCGTTTTCCTGATCCGCGGGTCCCAGCACGTGCTCGAATTTGGCCGGATGCGCCTGGTAATAGGCCGTTTGTTCCGCCACAAAGTCCGCCGCCGCCGCCAGCTCAGACATGCTGGCGGAGCGACCGTAGCAAAGCTGGAAAGCAAGTTCGATGCGGGCCTCCAAATCGTCCGCCTCGCGCACCAATCGCTGCTCGAAGAACTGCGCATACTCGCGCATGTAGGTGTTGTTCATCAGCAGCAGGCTCTGCGGGCTGACCGTGGTCACCGGACGCGACTCGCAATTCGCCTCCGTCATCGCCGGCGCGTCGAAGGCGGCAAACATTTCCAGCGGCCGCGAGCGCCGCGCCTGCACATACACACTGCGGCGGAACTCGGCGCCGTTGAGCGGCACGATCTTGCCCGTTTGCCGGCCCGCGCTGTCCGTGGTGTCCACCGCCACGATCACCTGCCCGGCTTCGTCATAGGACACCGGCACCGGCGCGCCGCCTTGCTCGCGGATCAATCTCCCGCTCACCGCCAGCAACGCATCGCGCAGCGTCTCCGCCTCCAGCCGGCGCACTGAGGCGCGGGCCAGCCAGTAGTTGTCCGGATCGACGCGCTCCTTTTGAGCATCGCGCTGCGAGCTTTGCCGCCACGTGTGGCTGGTCAGAATCAAGCGGTGCAGACGCTTCACGCTCCAGCCGCTTTCCACAAACTCAGCGGTCAGCCAGTCGAGCAATTCCGGGTGCGTCGGTTTTTCTCCAAGCGCGCCAAAATCCGCCACACTCGAAACCAATCCGCGCCCGAAGTGCTGCATCCACACCCGGTTCACCAGCACGCGCGCCAGCAGAGGGTGCCTGCCATCGGTGATCGATTCTGCATAGGCAAGGCGGCGGCCGCTGGTCGGCAGCGCGGGATTCTTTTCCGGCACATCCACCGCGCGACGCCCGGCAAGCACCGTCAAATCTCCGGGTTTGACCGCGTGCCGCGGCTGGTCAGGCTGGCCGCGGTGAAACAGGTAAGTGACCGGAATGGCCGCGTTGCGCGGTTCGGTCAGCGCCTGCACCACCTCGACCTGCGGCTTGCGCGCGCGCACAGCCGCCGCCTCGGCAACCATGTCCTTCAAGGTGTTGGCGTGCTTGGTTTTGTAGGTCGTGTCATACAAATAAAGCGAGCCGCTGCTGAGCTGGTTGACACGCGGATGCTTCTTCAACAACGCCACCTGCCCGGGCTGGCGCTCTTTCACCGCCGTGCGGTAGGCCGCGCGCAGATCGTCACGCAGCTCCGGCGCGGCTTTGGCCAATTCCTTCTCGAGAACTTCGCTGATGAAGGCCTCCTGCTTGGCCAGGCGCGCCGCGTCAATCTTCTTCGCCTCCGCCTCAATGCGGGCCGCTTCAGCGCGCTGCGCGCCCGTCTCCAGCGCCACCAAACGACCCGCTGGCGGACGCCAGTCGGCCGGGTTCAGCGCCGGTTCAAAGATGGCGCGCAAACGGTGGTAATCATCGTGCGTGATCGGATCGTAGCGATGATCATGGCACTGTGCGCAGCCGACGGTCATGCCGTAAAGCGCGGCCCCGACAATCTTGAGCGTGTTGGCCACGCAGTCGTTGCGGCTGGTGATCGTGTTATCCACGCCCGTGCCGTCCGGGGCCATGCGCAGGAAGCCGGTGGCGCGCAGCAGTTCGGCGTGACGCACGCGCGCCTCGGCGCTGGCGGCGTCAGCGCTGAGTCCCTCGCGCAGCGCGATCTCGTCGCCCGCAAGCTGCTCGCGAACGAATACATCGAAGGGCTTGTCCGAGTTGAAGGCGTTGATGACGTAATCCCGATACTTCCAGGCATGCGGTCGCTCGGGATCTTTTTCGGTGTAGCCGTCGCTGTCCGCGTAACCTGCCACATCGAGCCAGTGCCGGGCCCAGCGTTCGCCATAGTGCGGCGAGTCGAGCAAACGATCCACCAGCCGGTCATACGCCACACCCGGATCGCCCGCAGACTCGGCGGCGAAGACCGCAGCCTGCCGCGGTGTCGGGGGCAGACCGGTGAGATCGTAGCTGAGGCGGCGCAGCAGGGTCTGCGGCGCCGCTTCCGGCGATTGGCTCAGCCCTTTTTCCTCCAGTTTGGCCACAACGAAAGCATCGATGGGATTGCGGACTTCGGCCGCGTTTGACACGGCGGGCACCACCGGCTTGCTCACCGGTTGGAACGCCCACCAATCACGCTCTTCATCGGTGAAGGCATGCTCAGGGCCGAGGGCGTCCGGCTCCGGCCGCAGCGTTTTGGCGCCGGCCGCGACCCAGCGCTCAATGATTTCGATTTGGTCCTTGGTCAGCTTGCCGCTGCCTTCCGGCATCTCGCCGGACTTGATCAGGTCGATCAGATGACTGGCGGCGGGATCACCAGGCACCACGGCGGGGCCGGACTTGCCACCGTGCAGAAGGAACCGCGCCAGGCGCGTGTCGAGCCCGCCCTTGGTTTCCCCATCCTCACCATGGCAGTGAAAGCATTGCGCTTTGAGGATGGGCCGCACGTCCTTCTCAAAACTCGGTTCGGACGCGCCGACGGCGACCGGAAGGACGGCGGCAACAAAGATGACTCGGGCGGGCACAGACATGGGCAGGAAGGCGGCAAGTCATACGAACCGGCGCGGGCGGCTATTGCAAAGCGCGGGCGAACCGCGCGGCGGTCTTGCTGATTGCGTAACAGGCTTCAACGGCTTATGCTTTGCGGCACGCCAGCGATGCCCGACCCAACCCCGCCGACGACGCTTGAGAAAGCGCTGCGCCTGAACCTGGAGCGCGGTGTCTTCGGCACGTTCGCGGAGATCGGCGCCGGCCAGGAGGTGGCGGCTTGGTTCTTCCGCGCCGGCGGCGCCTCCGGCACCGTGGCGAAGACCATGTCCGCCTACGACATGACCTTCAGCGATGAGATCTACGGCAAGACCCCGCGCTACGTCTCCCGCGAGCGGCTGGAGTCGATGTTGACCCATGAGTTCAACATCCTGCAGGAGCGCCTCGACGAGCAGCGCGGCGGCCGCACCACGTTCTTTACCCTGGCCAACACGGTGCGCGCGCGCGGCTACAACGAGCGCGACCAGGAATGCCACGGCTGGGTCGGCATCCGTTTTCAAACCGAGCCGCGCGGCCCCAGCTCCGACATCCTGCTGCACGTGCGTTTGCTCGACGACACCAATCGCGAGCAGGTGGACACCGTCGGCATTCTCGGGGTCAACCTGGTCTGGGCGGCTTTTCATGAGCGGCAGTCGCTGCGCTCGCTGCTCAGTGGCCTCATGCACGGATTGAACCGCTGGCGCGTGGAGATCGACATGGCGAAGTGCCGCGGCCCGGCATTCCCGCGCGCGGAGTTCGACGACCGCCTGGCGGCCCTGGCGCTCATTGAAAACGGCCTCACGGATGCCGCGCTGTTCCGCGCCAACGGCGAAATCGTGCAGGCCTCCGACGCGCTGCATCGCCGTCCGGTCCTGATCAAACGCGGCAGCTTCGATCCCATCACCCGCGTCAATCTCGACATGCTGGAGCGCGGACGCGAAGCCTTTCTGGCCGACTTTGGCGCGCAGGCCGGCGGGCATTTGGAGATCCTCGAAATGACCCTCAACAACCTCAACGCCGACCAGCAAGGCGTGCGCCACGATGACTTTCTGGCGCGGGCGGAAGTGTTGCAGGCACTGGGCAAGGATGTGCTGCTTTCCAAGTATCCGGAATTCCACCGGCTCAGCGGCTACCTGGCGCGCCACACCAAGATGCCGGTCGGCATCGTGCTCGGGCTACCGCTTTTTGAGGAGCTGTTTAAACCCTGCTGGTATGCCGATCTGGCCGGCGGCGTGATCGAGTCCTTCGGCCGCCTCTTCCGCAATCAAGTGCGGCTTTACGTCTATCCCAGCGGCGACCCGGTCACCGGCGAGGTGCGCACCGCCCGCGATGCCCGCCTGGAGCCGCCCATGCGGCATCTGCTGCAATTCTTTCTGGAGGCCAAATCCGTTCGCCCCATCGAAGGCAGCCTCGACGACGGGATTTTCGAAACCGGCGCCGACGTGCGTCAAATGATCCGCGAAAACAATCCGCGCTGGCGTGAACTGGTGCCGCAAGTGGTCCTGGAGAGCGGCAAATGGGCCTCGCTGGCCGGGCTCACCACCTGAGTCTGGCATTGCGCGCAGGCGCTCCCTCCCTCACACTGCGGCATGCGTATTGGCCAACTGCTCCTCTGCTTTTCGCTCACTGGAATCTCGATCTCTCAAGTCGCCGAGGACAGTGGCGTGCAAGGAAAATGGAACCCACCTCCGGCGAACCTGCCGGCCTGGGAGTTGAAGGCCCTCGGTTTGCGTTTTCCCACGGCTTTCAGCGGTTATGTCATGCAGGGCGTCTTTGATTTCGCCGGCGAGCCCGGCAGCCACATCGTGCGCTACGAAAATGCCGCCGCCCGCTCACGCGGCGACATTTTTATCCGCCACAAAGAGCCCGCGCCCATGGACAAGGAAGCGGTGGAAGCGGCCATCAATGACACGCTCATTCAGGCGATGGAGGATTTGTTCAGCATGGCTGACCAGGGTCGCTACACGGAGTTGAAAGAGGAGGGCCCCTTGCAAGGCCAGATCGAATTGTGGAAGCGCGATTCGCTGCCGCTGATGATTCAAAGGCTGGCCGCCACTCGCATCGGCAAAAAAGACGACCGCGAGGAAAAAGTGCCGCTCAAGCTCTGGTATGGCTGCACGGTTTATGAAGGCCGGGTCATTCTCATCCGCCACATGCGGCCGGCCGGGGAAGGCGAAAAAGGCGAGAACGACATGAAGTTTTTCGTGGACGCCGTGCTGCGCGTCATCAAAGACCCGTCGCTGCGCCCTGAGATGCGCACCGCCATGGAGACCTTTGTCAGCGCGCCCTTGACCGAGTCCGGGCAGGAGGCGGCAAAGATTGTGCTCGGTTATCTCGACAACTCACCGATGGTGCCCGTGCTCATGCCGGCGCCGCCGCTCACCACCTGGGCTGAGGAAATGGAAAAAACGGTGCCAAACTCAGGCTCGCAAATCCTGCGCGCCTACGTCATCAGCGGCGCGCTGGCGGCGCTGGACGGCAAAGAAAACCGCACCTGCCTGACGCTCGCCTGCCAGCAGGTGGTGCGCATCTACCTCGAGATCCAAAGGTTGCAGCCAAGCGCCCGGCACGAAGGCCTCGAGCAACTCGCGCGCGCGGTGGAGCGAGGCGAGGCGGCAGCCTGGATCGAAAAACAGATGGCCGACGCGGCGGCCAAAGCGCCGCGTTGAGTCCGGCTTGCCCTTAGAGCGGTTTAAGCTGAGTTGTAACCGCAGAGAACACATAGATCGCAAAAATTCAGCCTGAATGCCTTTTCTCTGTGCTCTTTGTGTTCTCGGTGGTTAAAAAAACGAATTCCAAACTTGGCTAATGCTAAAACGGAAATGAGGAAGGCAGGAAATCAAGAAAAGAAGGGTGAAGCCAAGCGCTGGCGGACTTTCAGCCCCTCCTCAAAAGATGCGTTGGCAACTCTGCCGCGCAAGTCCGTTCCATAACCCTTTTCCTGCCTTCCGCTTTTCCTGATTCACGAATCCAGGCTCACAGCAACCCGCGCAGTTGCTCGATGATCTTCGGCACTTCTTCGAAGGGATCTTTTTTCTCCTCGAACTCGATCGTGAACCAGCCCTGGTAATTGGCCGCGCGCAGGATTTCCAGCACACGCGGAATGTCCGTCGGCTCGCCCGGCTGGTTGCGCTCGACGCCTTTCGGCCGCATCACCATTTTGAGCTGCACGTTGATGGCGTAAGGCGCGATCTTTTCCAAATCGCCGTAAGGATCTTCGGTGTGGAAGTTGCCGCTGTCGAAGTTGATGCCGGCCCAGGGGCTGCTGGCCGCGCGCACCATTTTGACCAGGTTGTCCGGCTCGGCGACGATGCCGCCGTGGTTCTCGAGACCGAGGAAAATCCCCTTCTTGCCAGCGTAATCGAGGCACTCCTGATAAGCGGCGGAGCAATTGGCGACGGCTTCCTCCATGCTGATGTCCTTCGGCTCCGGCCCGGCAAAAACGCGGATGTGCGGCGCGCTCATGACTGCGGCGTGGTCGATCCACTGCTTCACGTAGGCGATCTCGGCGTCGAGTTTCTCACCCTTGGGCAGCGCGAAATTGTTGCCCACCGCCGTGCCCGCCAACTGCACTCCGCGCAGGTAAGCGCGGCGTTTGATTTCGAGCAGGAACGCCTCGTCCACCTCGGGTGGGAAGAAGTAGCTGGTCACCTCCGCGCCGGGCACGCCGTGGTCGCCGCACCAGTCGATGAAATCCAGGATGCTCCACGGCTTGCGGCCTTCCTTGGCCGGCTGCTCCTTGCCGCCGCGGCCGTATTGAAAGTACTCGCGGAAGCTGTAAGCGGCGACGCCGAGCTGCATGCGGCTCTTGCCGGGCCGGTTGATCGTTTCAATGCCGCGCGCGGGCAAAACGCTGACGCCGAGAGCGCCCAGACTGGTGTGGAAAAAATGACGACGATTCATGGCTGGAAACACGGGTTGAGGTTGAGGCCGCCACACTAGCAGTCAGCCTGCCGCGCGCAACTGGAGCGCAACCGCATGGCTCGCGGGCCGTTTTTTCACAGGCGCTTGTTCAAGAACTGCCGGCTTTCAACGACCTGCAGGATGACCTCGGAGAAGCGCCCATCGTCCCGGCTGGCGGCCGCCTGCATCGATCCCAGCAGCTTTTTGTCCGTGGGCAAAGCCACGCGGCCAAGAGCATAGCCGAGCAGCTTGCGGCTGAAGTGGCGGGCGAACTGGGGTTGCTGAGTTCCGAGGTAAGCGCGCAGGCCGGCAAAACTGCTGAACGGCGCGCTGCCCTTGACCTGCGCGGAGGTGTCGAGCGGCAGCCCGTTTTCGTCCTTTTCACGCCAGCGGCCGATGGGGTCGAAGTTTTCGAGCGCGAAGCCGAGCGGGTCGATGCGGTCATGACAACCGGAGCAGGATTTGGAGGCGCGGTGCTGCTCGAGCATCTCGCGCACGGTGGCTGGCGCGGGGCCGTGCTCCTGCAACTCCGGCACGTCGGGCGGCGGCGGCGGCACCGGGCTGCCGAGCACCGCTTGCAGCAGCCAGTTGCCGCGCAGCACGGGACTGGTGCGATGGCTGCGGGAGGTCTTGGTGAGCAGGCTGCCCTGGCCGAGCAAACCGCCGCGCTGCGCGCCATCGACGCTGACCTTGATCAGCTCCTCGCCCGTGACCCCGGCAACGCCGTAATGCCTGGCGAGGCGCTCGTTGAGGAAGGTGTAGTTGGCGTGGAGGATTTCCTGCACCGGCCGGTCCTCGCGAATGAGGTGCGTAAAAAACAGGATCGTTTCGCGATCCATGTCGCGCCGCAACTCGGGTGTGAACTCCGGGAACTTTTTCTCATCGACCGCGCTGTGATTTTCGAAGCCTTTGAACTCAAACCACTGGCCGGCGAACTCAGAGGCAAGCGCGTCCGCCTTGCGGTCGCGCAGCATGCGGCGCACCTGGGCGGCGCGGCCTTCGGGCTTGAGCAGGGAGCCATCCGTGGCGGCTTGGCGGAGCTGCCAGTCGGGCTGGGAGGACCACAGGAAATAACTCAGGCGTGAGGCGATCTCCCAGGCGTTCAGCGGCGCCTCCGCGCCTTCTTCGGCTTCAGCCAGCGTGCCGATCTCCGTTTTGTAGAGGAACTTGGGCGAGACCAGGATCAGAGTCAGGCACTCGCGCGCGGCGGACTCGCGATCGAGATCCTTGGCCAGTCCTTCCTGGTAAAGCTGGCTGATTTGGGCCCGCTCGGCTTCGGTGGCGGGGCGGCGCCAAGCCTGGCTGGCAAAGCGGTGCAGGTTTTGCCGCATCAGCGCGTCATATTGCGCCAGTTGCTCTTTGTTCAGGTTGTCGCGGGAGACGTATTCCCAGTCGGTGCGCATCTGTTCCCAGCGCTTCTTCTCCTGCGCCGGCACGATGCTGAGCAGTTGCTCGTCGCTGAAGTAATAGACCCCGGGGCCGGGACGGCTGCTTAGAAAGTTGCGCGCCACCTCCTCCAGACGGCGCTCGAACATGTCCGGAAAAACCGCCTTCATGCGGCTGAAATCCGCCATCGTCCTGCGGTGCGCATCGGTGTTGCGCTTCCAAACCGTGAGCACGCCGGGGATGATGTCCTGCGGATTCGGTGGCGTGCCCACGGTCAGCGTCCACTGCACCGTGGCGAGGTCCACCTCCGGGCTGCGCATGTCCAGCCGGCCGGAGCCAAACACTTCTGTCACGCCCTCCGGCAGCGGCAGGCTGATGACCAGAGGCGCTTTGGCAGCCAAACCGTCGGGCTTGATGCCGTCCTTGCCGAGCGGATCCTTGCCAAACCAGGCCAGCGCCTTGTCCGCGGCGGCGATGGCTTTTTTCAACTCGTCCGCGGAGGGACCCTTGGGCGCGGGTTTGCCTGTTTCAATGTCCCGCAGCCGCTTCTTGTTCGCCTCGCGCTGGCCGCGAAGATAAGCGACGTAGAGGTGATTTTTGCCGCCAATGCGAACACTTAGATCGGCGAAGTGAACATAATCACCGCCATTGCCATCACCGAGGTCGCCGAGCACCACATGCACCTGTTTCTGGCCCTTCACCTGCACGCGCGTCATGCCGTAGGTGCGCAAGCCATCGGCGTCTTGCTGGCGCCTCTGCACGCCACTGCCCGGCTTGTCCGGGTGATTCCATGAATGGCGCTGTTCCTGAATGATTTGCAGTTCCGCCAGGACTTTCCCGGGCACCTCCTTCGGTTTGGCGGCGTCCGGGGGCGGCAGGTTGCGCCAGGGCACTTTGGTCAGATCGAGAAAGCGTGACGGCGTTTTGCTGTCATTGAGCATGCTCCACCAATTGGCCAGGAAGGGCGGTGAGAGCTTCGCTTCCTGAGCCAATTGCTCCAGGGACTGAGCGCCAGTGAGGTCCTTGTGTTTCCATTTCCAGCAGGCCAGCATGTAATCGGCCTCGCGCAGCTCGCGGTCGTAACTGGGCAGATGCGGTCCGGACATTTTCTGATACCAGACGTAAAGCGCCTGCTGGGCCTGGCCCTTCACTTGCGCCTGCCCGCGCAGGCCGACGCGCTGCGGATGAAAGGTGACACCGCTGCCGGGCAGGATGGTGGCGTGATCCGCTAATTTGCGCGCAGCAGCGAGGTACTTGTCGAGCTGGGAAGGGTTGACGAAGAGCGTGTCGCCGGTGTTGGCAAAGCCCTCGCCACCGCCGCCGTCGGGCTGAAACTCGCTGGCGAGCCCGAAGTCCACCCCGGTGAGATCGCGGATGCTGCGGTCGTATTCCGCATTGGTCAGCCGGCGCAAGGTGACCGGTCCGGGATCACCTGCGTTGGCCATGGCTACTGCGTCGAGCGCGCCAGCGGCCCAGGCCAGCAGGTTCTTTTTTTCCTCATCGGTAGGCTGAGTTTCATCCTCCGGCGGCATGTCGCCTTTGGCCACCACTTCGCGCACCTTCTCCCAAAGGGCGTATTCGGCCTCGACGGAAGGATTTTCATCGAGGCGGGCCAAATCCACGCCGCCCTTCATCTTGCGTGAATTGTGGCAGTCGTGGCAGACTTCCGCCAGGACCGGGCGCACGCTTTGCCAATCCGGCGCGGCAGAGAGCGCGGAGCAAAACCAGGCAGCGGCAAAACAGACGGAAAGGGCAGTCCGGCGGGGCATGAAACAGAATTTGGGGGCAGGTAAAATACGTCTGCGCAGGCCTTTTTCAATCACCTGAATAGGCACACACAACGGGCGCCGTAATGAGGGCGACTCGCCCTCAATCGCCCATTTGGTCAGGCGGTCATAGGGGCGGACCGCCCTCATTACTTTTGAATGCTGACGCCCTTTTCGGCGTCCAAGCCAATTATCATGGAGACCCCTTTTCTGCGCGCCTTCCTGGGCGCATCCTTGTTGATGCTGCTTTCGTCCTGCTACGATAGCGGCTTGTACTACCCAGCGGGCGGTTATCCCGCCGGCAGTTATGGCGGCTACGCCTCAACCACCTACAGCAGTTACGGCGGCGTGGGGCCGTATGGCTACCGCGGCTGGGGCAGCCCGTACTACGGACGCTACGGTGGCTATGGCCGCTACTATGATCGCTACGATCACCATCATCATGACGACGATCATCGCGACCACCGCCATTCCCAATCCGCGTCCTCCTCCAATTCGCGCGATCGTCAGTACCGCATCATCTCCGGTAATCTCGACGGCAAAAAGAAACCCAACGACTTCCACAGTCTCGACTGGTACCACGACCGCGGCTACAGCCTCGAAAAGCTGAAGATCGAGACGGACCGCGGCGCGGTCATCGACAAACGGCCGAGTTCGCAAAAAAGTTCCAACTCCAGGAGTTCCAGCTCACGCGACTCCTCGTCCTCAGCCTCCAAGTCCGGCTCCTCATCCAGTTCCAGCAACAGCAGGCAGGTGACTACGAAACCAAGCGACATGCGCAGTCACATCATCAACCAACTGTCGAAGAAGAAATAGAGCAAGGCTGGAACTGCCAGCGCCTCCACTCATCCCCTCACTCTTGCTCAATCGCTCTCAGACCGCATCCTCGAGTGTTGAGCAGGAGTCTGCGCGTCAGCGGCTGCCGCTTGCAATGACGGCCTTCCTCGCCAGGGGTAGCAGCCCGGCGTGGTTTTCAGCTCGCACATCTTCCTGTTTTATTTCCTGCCCCTGGTGGTGGCGGTGTATTATCTGGCACCGCGCGCTTTCCGGCATCCCTGGCTCACGCTGACCAGCTACCTCTTTTACGGCTGGTGGAATCCTTGGTTCACGCTCCTGATGCTGGGCTCCACTGCCATCGACTACGTCTGCGGCCTGGGCATCAGCGCACCCGGCGCGTCACGCGCCCGGCAGAAATTTTGGATGCTGGCCTCGGTCTTCTCGAACCTGGCCATCCTCGCCTTCTTCAAGTACACCGCGTTTTTCATCGACTCTGCCGATTCGCTTTCGCAGTCCTTTGGCGCCGGGCCAGTCTCGGTGCCGGACTTCTTCCGCACGATTGTGCTGCCGGTCGGCATCTCGTTCTACACCTTCCAGTCGATGAGCTACAGCATCGATCTCTACCGCGGCCACGCGGTGCCGGCGAAGTCGTTCATGGACTTTGCCTGTTATGTCTCGCTGTTTCCGCAACTGGTGGCGGGGCCGATCGTGCGCTACGGCAGCGTGGCCGACCAGTTGCGGGAGCGTGTGCACAGCCTGCCGGTGTTTGCCGCCGGACTCTCCCGCTTCGGTTTTGGCCTCGCCAAAAAAATCCTGCTGGCCGACGCCATGGGACCGCTGGCGGACGACGCCTTTGGCGCCGGGCCGGGCAATCTGACCGCGCTCGCCGCCTGGATCGGCGTCTTTGCTTACGCGTTGCAAATTTACTTCGATTTCTCCGCCTATTCCGACATGGCGATCGGACTGGGCCGCATGTTTGGCTTCACCTTTGTCGAGAACTTCGACTCGCCCTACAAATCGGCCAGCATCACCGAGTTCTGGCGGCGCTGGCACATCTCCCTGTCGTCCTTCCTGCGTGACTACCTCTACATCCCACTCGGCGGCAATCGCAAAGGCTCGGCTCGCACCTACGCCAACCTGATGACGGTCATGCTCATTGGCGGTCTCTGGCACGGCGCGCAGTGGACCTTCGTGATCTGGGGCGGCATTCACGGCCTGATGCTCGCTTGGGAACGGCTGCTTGGACGCCGCGGCTGGTTTGGCACGGTGCCGCGGCCGCTAAAGGTGGCGGGCACCTTCGTGATCGTGCTGTTCACCTGGGTGTTCTTCCGCGCCGAGACCTTCGACATTGCCTGGCGCTATCTGGGTGCGCTTTTCGGCTGCGAGCAGAGCACAGCGACCGCCCCTCTTTTGGAAGCGCGCCTGCTGACGGATTTCAACGTGCTGCAACTCGTGCTTGCCGGTTTGATCATCTTCTTTGGGCCGAACACGCAAAGCATTCTGCGCGTTTTTGTGCCTTGGAAAGCGATTGCCGGCCTGCTGTTGATGGTCGTCTCCATCGCGGTGATGTTTGCCCGCGGTTACAGCCCCTTCCTGTATTTCCAATTCTGAGCTGCCATGCGCAACCCCTACGAAGACGAGCAGGACCTGACCGATTACCGGATCGGGCGCGGCACCGCGATCGCCGTTAGCGCGCTGTTCCTGCTGACGCTCAGCCTGCCGCCGCTGGTGACTTTCATCCAGAAGGCCACGACCGGCCAGACGAGCGAATCGCCCATGGTCAGGCTGTTCGCCTGGAAACCGGACAGTGGTGAAACCTTGCGGGCGCACATCAGCGCAGTGGAGACCTCGCTTGATCGCCTGCCGTATGCCCAGGCACTACGGCGGCACACGCAGCAGGCGCTCACCAGCCTCGCAGGTGAGGGCAGCCGCAAGGTCTTTCCCGGCGGCGACGGCTGGTTGTTTTACCGTCCGGAATTGCAGGCTCTCACCGGCTGGGGGCCGCTGAAAGAAGCGCCGTTTTCGGTGATGAAAGATCCCGCGCTGGCGAAGCTGCGCCCCGCTCGCGAGCTGGTGCTGGAGTTCGCCGCTCAACTCAAGGAACGCGGCATCCCGCTGCTGCTCGTGCCGGTGCCGGTGAAGCCGATGATCGAGCAAGCTTCGCTCGGAGTGGCTGCGTCCAGCGCTCCGCTGCATCATCCCGATCAGCTCGCATTTTACGAGCAGCTCCGCGCTGCGGGCATCGACGTGCTGGACCTGTCCCAGCCGCTTTATGAACTCCATCAAACTCACCCCGCCTATCTCAAGCAGGACACTCACTGGACAACGGAGGGGATGCAGCAAGCCGCTGCCTTGGTGGGCGCCCATATTCGCGAAAAATGGCCCGCACTCGCAAGTCCCGCGGCGGCGTCATCGGCCATGCCCGCACTCCCGCGCAACACGCTTGGCGACCTCGTGCAGCTCCTCGACCTGCCGCAGCCGGAGCGCGTGTTTCAACTCGAGGCTGCCACGTTGACCCCTGTCGAAGGCTTCGACCCCGATCCCGCCGCGCCCATCACCTTGCTCGGCGACAGTTTTGTCAACATTTACAGTGATCCCGCGCTCGGCTTTGGCGATCCGGCACCCGTCGATTCCGGCTCGGCGCCGTCGCTGAAAGCAGGCTTTGCCCATCAACTCGCGCGCGAGCTCGGGCAGGCGCTTGATGTCATCGCCGTCAACGGCGCCGGCACCACCCAGACCCGCAAGGAATTCGCCGCGCGGCCTGACGACGT
Source organism: uncultured Verrucomicrobiaceae bacterium (assembly GCA_964553805.1). Taxonomy (GTDB): domain Bacteria; phylum Verrucomicrobiota; class Verrucomicrobiia; order Verrucomicrobiales; family Verrucomicrobiaceae; genus JAGRPD01. The sequence goes on along the minus strand of CAZKMS010000051.1, from coordinate 7,527 downwards.
GGTGCGCGCGAAAAAACTCGTCGTCTGGGTGCTCGCTGCGCGCGACTTGCTTTATTCACCGGCTGCCGCGCGCGAGGCCAACATCGAATGGTCGTCCGTGACCTTCAACCCAAACCATTCACAACCCAAACCGGATCCAGGTCCGGCTGCGCCCAGCGGCGGCAAAGTGGTCGTCGAAGCCGAACTCGTCGCCAAGTCCACCAACCAGGATCCCAACGGCACGCCCTACGCCGACGCGCTGCACACCGCGCTTTATCGCGTCACCAAAGTGCTCTCCGGCGGCTTCGACCCGGCTGCGAACTGGCAGGCGGTGCAGTGGACCTTCAAACAAAAACAGATGCAGCCCACCGCCAGCGTCGTGCCCGGCCAAATTTACCGCCTCACCCTGGTGCCGTGGGACGATCAGACCGCCCTGCACAGCCTCAATCGCAGCGCCGACAAAACCGACGAGGACGATTTCCTGGCCGAGCGCTGGTTTGTCGAAAAGGCGGAGCCAGGCGGGCAATGAGGCGTTTCTACGCGAAACCGGCGCGTCTGCCCGCGTAGTGTGCGGGTGAAGCCGCTCCTCCCGCTCGTCCTGCTGCTGGCGCCGCCCGGTCTGGCATGGACCCTGGCGCAAACTGAACCCGTTGGCATGACGCCCGCGCCGCTCAAGGCCGGGGCCGCCCAGGTCGTCATCACACCGGAGAAGAACATGTGGATGGCCGGCTACGCCGCGCGCAAAAAACCGGCGGAAGGCAAGGTGCATGAGCTTTTTGCCAAGGCGCTGGCGCTGGAGGACGCGGCCGGCAAACGGCTGGTCATCGTCACCACCGACTTGATCGGCATCCTGCCAGCGCTGCGCGCCAGCATCGAGCGGCAAGCCGCCGCCGGGCATCAGCTCCCGGCGGACGCCCTGCTGCTCAACGCCTCCCACACGCACAGCGGCCCGGAGTACCGGCTGCGCGAAGGGCGCGGGCAGGAGGCGCTGGAGTACACCGCGTTTTTGGAGGCGAAGTTGATGGCGGTCATCGGCGCGGCGCTGGCCGGTCTCAAGCCCGCCGAAGTTACCTGGAGCCGGGCGCGCTGCGGGTTCGCCATGAACCGCCGGCTGCCCGCCGCCGGCGGCTTCAAAAACGCGCCGAATCCGGACGGTCCCGTCGATCACGAAGTGCCGGCGCTGCAAGTGCGCGCGGCGGATGGGAGCCAGCGCGCGGTGCTGTTTGGCTATGCCTGCCACAACACCTGCCTCGGCGACTACACGTATTGCGGTGATTACGCGGGCTACGCCCAGGAGTTCCTGCAGGAGCACCGCCCGCGCTTTGTCGCGCTGTTTTTGAACGGCTGCAGCGGCGACCAAAACCCCTACCCACGCCGCGACGGGGCGGTGCCCGGCTTGTCCGCGCTCGATCTGGCGAAAACACACGGACGCAGTCTCGCCAACGCGGTGGAGACGGCCATGCAAGCGCCGCCGCGCCCCGTCACCGGCCCGATCCAGGCGGCGTATGAAACGGTGCGGCTGGACTACGCGCCGGAGAAAAAGCAGGCGCCGCACGACTACCCCGTGCAGGTGGTCAATTTTGGCGGCACCCTGACGCTGGTGGCGCTCGGCAGCGAGACCACGGTGGATTACTCGCTGCGCTTGAAGAAGGAGATGGGAGGCGCGGCCCCGGTGTGGGTGGCGGGTTACTCAAACGATTACACGGGCTATGTGCCGAGTCTGCGCGTGCTCGAGGAGGGCGGTTACGAAGCCCAGGCCGGCTGGGCCGGGGACGTCGAGGAGCGCATCATCGGCAAGGCGCATGAGCTGCGTGAGCGCGTGCGCTGAGCGGGCGGTGGAATCTGTGATTGCGCCGGCGGCGGCCTGCGGCACTCTGGCGCGATGACTCGAGGCGGCATTGGCAACGGCCCGGCGGTGGCGCTGGTGGTGGCGAACATGGTGGGCACGGGCGTCTTCACCTCGCTGGGTTATCAATTGGAAGCTGTCCCCTCCGCCTTTCCAATCCTGCTGCTGTGGGTGCTGGGCGGGTTGCTGTCCTTTTGCGGCGCGCTGTGCTACGCGGAGCTGGTGTGCATGCTGCCGCGCTCAGGGGGCGAGTATCACCTGCTGCGGGAGGCCTACCATCCGCTGGCGGGTTTTCTTGCCGGTTGGGTCTCGTTGGTGGCCGGCTTCGCAGCGCCGATCGCCCTCGCCGCAACGGCTTTCGGCCGTTACCTGGCGCGGCTCGGCGTGCCGGTGGAGCCGCGTCTGCTGGCCGCCGCCACCGTGGTGCTGGTGACCCTAGCCATGCTCGGCAGCACCACGCGTGTCGGGCGGTTGCTGGGCTGGCTGACGCTGCTGAAAGTGGCGCTCATCCTCGCTTTCATCGCGGGTGCGTTGTGGCACACCGGCACAGCGCCGCCGGTTTCCTTGCTGCCGCAGGCTGGTGATGGCGACCTGATCTTTAGCACCGGTTTCGCCACCTCGCTGGTGTATGTCATGTATGCCTACACCGGCTGGAACGGCGCGGCCTATGTGGCTGGCGAGCTGCGTGAGCCGCAGCGTTCGGTGCCGCTGGCGCTGCTTGGCGGCACGCTGCTGGTGACGTTGTTGTATGTCGCACTGAACGCCGCTTTTTTGGCGCGCGCACCGTGGCAGACACTGCGCAGCGAGCCGGAAGTGGCGCTCGCGGCAGCCCGCGCCATCTTCGGCGAAACCGGTGGGCGCTGGATGGGCGGACTGATTGCCTTCGGACTGCTTTCAATGCTGTTCGGGCTGACCTGGGCCGGGTCGCGGGTGCATCAGCGTTTGGGTCAGGACTTGGCGCGGCTGGGGTTTCTAGCGCGTGAAAATCGCCAGGGCTCTCCCGTCGGCGCCGTGCTGGTGCAAGGCGCGCTGGCCTTGACGCTGTTGTTTTCGGGCGCTTTTGATGTGGTGTTGAACTATGTGGAGGCGCTTTTGCTCGTTTCCTCGCTGCTGGCAGTGATGGCGGTGATCTGGCTGCGCTGGCGTCAACCGGAGGCCATGCGGCCGTTCAAGGTGCCGCTCTATCCGCTGCCTCCGCTGCTCTTCGCCGCCGCCACGCTCTACATGCTGTGGTTCCTCGCCAGGGAACGCGCGGGGGAGCTGCTATGGGGAATAGGCACACTCGGGCTCGGCATTGTGTTTTACACGCTGGTAAAAGGGAGGACGGAAATCGAAAAGCGGTAACTCACCGCGGCCGGTGCATCTCAAATTGATCGCTGGTGCGGCAGTACCAATGCGGCGCCTGCATGCGGCCGACCGGACGATATTTCGTCGAATCGACCAGCCAAGTTTCCGGATTGAGGATGCCGTCGCGCACATGCACGCGCAGCACTTCGCCGATGATGAGCCGGTTCTCACCAATCTCGAAGATGCCGATGCTGCGGCATTCCAGGCTGACGGGCGACTCGGCCAGGCGTGGTGGTTTCACCACGCTGGAGGGCAAAGGCGTCAGCCCGGCCAGCTTGGTTTCGTCCTCTCCTGCGGGCAGCGAAGTGGCGCAGAGATTCATCGCCTCAGCCAGAACCTCATCCACCAAGTTGACAACGAATTCCTGCGTGAGGCGGATGTTGCGCGCGGTGTCTTTCGGCACGCCTGGCGCGCGATCGCCAGGGCAAAGTCCGACGATGGGCGGACTGTCGCCAAGCACGTTGAAAAAGCTGAAGGGCGCGGCGTTAACGCGGCCCTGCTCATCGATGGTGGTGGTGAGCGCAATCGGACGCGGGGTGACGAGGCCGGCGAGAATGGTGTACGCGGCGGCGCGCAGCGGGCCAGTGAGATCGATTTCCATGAAGAGCGCGGCTTTGATTCAACGCGCGCCTTCTGCGGCCGGTTTGTCTCCGTCAATGAAGATGCGCGGTGGTGGTGACAGGCGGAAGAGCACTTCCTCATCACCGCCTTCTTCAATCGTTTCCACCACTTCCGCGCGGCGGGCCTCCTGCCCATCCTCCAACGGGAGGGCGCGGCGCACCGGCTGCACCGAGTTGTAGGGGTCCGCGCCGAGGATGGTCAAGCCGCGCATGCGCACCGGCTCGACATGGCCGAAACGGCCTGAGACGGCGGCGATGTTGTTGCTGAAGCGGCCGTCCCCGCCCGTGCGGCTGAACATGAGGATGTCCATGCTCACGCCTTCCTTGGTGTGCTCGGAGCAGTAGTAATCGAAACGGGTGCCGGGCCTCACGTACTCGTAGTACGTGGAGCGCTCGTTTTGCTCGCGGCCGTCGGCACGAGTGACTTTTTCAAAACAGAAATCCGTCGCCTTCATGCCGCTTTTTTTGCACAGCTCAACGCGCTCGGCCGTGGGCGGCGGCTCGATTTCCACAGGCGGAAAGGTCTCGACCGTTTCATTGATGATGTCGGTCCAGATCGGCAGCGCGATGCGGCTGGAGAAAGCGCCCTCGTAAATGGTCTTCTGGCGGTCGAAGCCCACCCAGACACCGCAGGTGACGGCGGAAGTGTAGCCCATGAACCAGAGGTCCTTGAACTCCTCATGCGTGCCGGTTTTGCCCGCAGCGGGAAAGACGCCCAAACCAAACTCAGCCTGTGCCGCCGAGCCTGTGCCGCGTTGCAGGGCCTCGACCAAACAGGAGTGTGTTTGATAGGAAGCGACCGGGTCGATGGCCACCGCGCGCGCCATTTTGTCGGGCTCCACCTGGAAAATCACGGTGTCATCCGCCGTCGTGATGCGCTCCACCAAATGCAGGCGCGCCGGGCGGGTGCCGCCATTGGGGAAAGCGGTGTAGGCCAGGCAAAACTCATCCAGCTCCAGCTCGTTGGTGCCGAGGATGGCGGACTGGTATTCCTTCATGGGCGAGTCGATGCCGCAGGCCTTGGCGAGACGGTTGGTCTCGCGCGCAGCCATGAGGATTTCCTGCTCGGCGCCGGCGCGGATGCCCGCCCTGTCGTTGAGCGCCTCGCCCAGGCGCATGGCCAGATTGACGGTGGCGGAGTTGCGGCCTTTGACCAGGGCCTCGCGGGCGCTGATGGAAGCCATGGCGTAGCTCGGATTTGCCACCTCGGTACCCCACTCGCCGAGCACCCCGTCAAGCGCTCCGATCATGACCAGGCGATTGCTGACGTAGGTGTCCTCAACCAGCGTGCCGGGGAAAAGATCGCCGTGACTGAAGGCGGCGGCATAGACAAAGGGCACAAAGGCCGTGCCGCCGGGGCGCCGGGTGTTGAGGGCGCGGTTGAACTGGCTGTGAATGAAGTCGCGCCCGCCGACCATGGCAAGCACGCCACCGGTGTCGTTTTCCACCGCCATCGCCGCGCCTTGCAGGTACTCAGGCACGGGTTTGGGCTCGTTGGGGCTGATGACGCCGCCGCGCATTTTGGTGCGGTAGTCGCTGATGACGGATTGATACTCCTGGTAAGTCTGGTGCTTGTAGTCCGGCCGTTGCTCGACCTCGCTCAACCGGCGCCGCATTGACTCCTCCGCGACGCGCTGGAGATTCTTGTCGATGGTGGTGTAAATTTGAAAGCCGCCCGTGGCGGCGCGGTCTTCGCCAACATGCTCGACCAGCACACGGCGCACTTCATCAAAGAGGTAGCTGAGGCGGGCGTCGCCCTCCTGCGGCACGGTGATGAGCGGGCTGCGCTTGAGTTCAGCGACTTTTTCCGGGCCGAGGTACCCCTCCTTCTGCATGCGGTCGAGCACCATGTTGCGCTCCTTGAGAGCGCGCTCCGGGTGGCGCAGGGGCTGGATGTTGTTCGGGCTTTTGATCATGCCGCATAGTGTGGCCGCCTCCTGCACATTGATTTGGCTGACGTCCTTGCCGAAGTACCCCTGGCTGGCGGCCTGGGCGCCATAAAAACCGCCGCCGAAATAGATGCGGTTCAGGTAGAGTTCGAGGATCTGCGGTTTGCCGAAGTTCTGCTCGATGCGCTGGGCCGTGTAAACTTCGAGAATCTTGCGCATGTAGCTGCGCTCCTTGAGCTCGAACGTGTTGCGGGCGAGCTGCTGGGTGATGGTGCTGGCGCCCTGGGTCTCGCGGCCGGCCTGCCAGTTGAGCCAGAAAGCGCGCGCGATGCCCCAATAGTCCACGCCGTTGTGGGCAAAAAAGCGCGAGTCCTCCTGCGCCACCAACGCGTCCACCAGATGCTGTGGAATTTCGCGGAAGGGCACCGGGCGGCGGTTCAGCATGTAATCGCGGAACAGCTCCTCGCCGTTGCGATCGTAGATGATGCTGGCAGCCTCGAGCTTGCGCAGCTCGTTGAGGTCAAAGGTCTCCGCCTTTTCCTGCAAGGGGACCATGATGAGGTTGTAGCCGACAAAAACGCCGACGCAGCCCACCACCACCAGCGCGGCCAGCACGCTGAACCAGGCACGGCGATAGAAGGGCGGCTTTCTCCGGGTGTTGCCACGCCAGTTGCCCTTGGTTTCTAGCTCGATATGATCGGGAAACATGCTGCTCTGTCCCGCCGGCGGACATTGGCCAGTCCCGGCGGGCCGACAAATTAAGCCCGTCTCCCCGTTTTGCCACTGGATTCCGCTCCAAGCTTTGTTTCTCCTCAAGCAGGCCTTTTTTAACCGCGGCAGCGTGGCGCATTTGCTTGCCTTGGCGATACCGGCTTCATGAGTTGCACGCTGCTTAAAACCGGAATCACAGCCATCCCATGGGTTTGCGCTGACGCAAGTCAGGGCCTGATTTTACGGTGCTCCGGGGTGGTTTTTCCGGGAGGGGCGACTGCGCGTTTTCGTTGAGGTGGCCCGTGCGCCAGCTCTGCGCTGCGGCCCCCCTTCACAACCAAGCGCCGCGCCCCTCGTGCCCGGCCCGCGGGCGGCACGTCGGCTCCGTAGCGCGAGCCTCCGGTGAGGTAGCGCAGCCTTCCCATCTCTTCTGCCACACGGTGTTGAGCAGCGCCACCGGCATGACCGGAGCCACTTCCTCCATCTGGCGGAGAATTTGCAGGGCTCTCGGCGCGCTGTGGTGCATGCTGCCCTCGCCGTTGACCAGCATCAGCTCCGCTGGCCCGGCGTCCCCCGCCAGCCGGATGCCTGTCTCCGCGCACAGGCGCCTGAGTTCGCGCGCCACCAGGGCCGAGCCGGCGTGGTAGCTGGAGCAGTCATTGAGGAAGCGCGCGTTCATGCCGTTCTGTCGTTTGCTTCCCCCGGCCGGAACAACCAGTCGATCTCGTCCGCGCCGATCTTTTCAACGAGTTCGTAGCCGCAGTCGGCGAGCATCCGCTCCGCCGCGCCGCCCCCTGGCCGCCCTTCGCGCCGGGCGGGCTTGTTTTCGATCAGAACCCAGGGCGCGCAGCGCGCCAGGGTTTGCCTGGCCCCCGCCAGCGCCCGCGCTTCATGGCCCTCGACATCCAATTTCAGAAAAGCGCACCGCGCGAGGTCCAGGCTGTCGATGGTGACGCACTCAATATCGCCTCCGCCGGCAGGGCTTGCGCCTGCCAGTAGCTCAGGCATCTTGCCTGAAAGGGGTATGGCGGGCTTCCAGTCTGCAGGTAGCTCAGGCATCCTGCCTGAAAGGGGTATGGCGGGCTTCCAGCCTGCAGGTAGCTCAGGCATCTTGCCTGAAAGGGGCATGGCGGGC
>CAZKMS010000050.1:0-32370 GCA_964553805.1 uncultured Verrucomicrobiaceae bacterium | reverse complement strand
GGTCGATGCCCATCAGGTGGAGGATGGTGGCGTTCAGATCGTTGATGTGCACCGGGTCCTTGACGATGTTGTAGCTGAAGTCGTCGGTCTCGCCGTATTCGATGCCGCCTTGCACGCCGCCGCCGGCCAGCCACATGGTGAAGCAGCGGGGATGGTGGTCGCGGCCGTAGTTGTCCTGCGTCAGCGTTCCCTGCGAGTACACCGTGCGGCCAAACTCGCCGCCCCAAACGACGAGGGTGTCGTCGAGCAGGCCGCGCTGTTTCAGGTCCATGACAAGGGCAGCGCAGGCGCGCTCGCTGTCTTCGACCTGACCGCGCAGGAGCTTGGGCAGATTGTTGTGCTGATCCCAGCCGCGGTGCAGGATTTGCACCACGCGGGTGCCGCGCTCAATGAGGCGGCGGGCCAGGATGGCGCTGTGAGTGAAGCTGCCCTGGCGGTGCACGTCGTCGCCGTACATTTCGAGCGTGGCCTTGCTTTCGCCGCTGAGGTCGGTCAGCTCCGGCACGCTGCTTTGCATGCGGAAAGCCATCTCATACTGGGCGATGCGGGTCTGAATTTCTGGATCGCCAACGCGGGCATGGTTGAGGTGGTTCAACTCGCCGAGGGCGTCGAGCATGGCACGCCGGTTGGTTGAGTTGACGCCGGGCGGGTTCTTCACGTAAAGCACGGGGTCGCCCTGGCCGCGCAGGGCCACGCCGGTGTATTGAGTGGGCAGGAAGCCGCTGCTCCACATGCGCGTGAAGAGCGCCTGCGCTTGGCTGGCGGCGGGGAAGCTGGGGGTAAAGACGACGAAGGCGGGCAGGTCGTTGCTGAGGCTGCCGAGGCCGTAGGCCAGCCAGGAGCCGAGGCTGGCCTTGCCGGGCACCTCGCTGCCGGTCATGACAAAGGTGCAGGCCGGATCGTGGTTAATGGCGCTGGTGTGCACGGTTTTGACGACCGCGATCTCGTCCACGATCCTGGCGGTGTGCGGCAGCAGCTCGCTCACCCAACGGCCGCACTGGCCGTGCTGGTGAAACTTGAACATCGACGGCGCCACCGGCAGGCGGGCCTGGCCGCTGGTCATGGTGGTGATGCGCTGGCCGTTGCGGATGCTCTCCGGCAGATCCTTGTCAAACTGCGCGCGCAACTGCGGTTTGTGGTCCCAGAGGTCGAGCTGGGAGGGCGCGCCGTTCATGTGCAGGTAGATGAGGCGCTTGGCTTTCGGCGCAAAATGCGGCAGACCCGGCAGCGACGGATGCACCTGGCTGGCGGCGGGCGCGGCGGCGCTGGCGCTCATTTCACGGCCCATCATCGCCGCCAGCGCAATGCTGCCCGCGCGCAGGCCGGCATCGCCGAAGAACTGCCGGCGTGTTTGCTGCTGGTGGTAATCAAGAAAAGGACTCATGGCGATTCACAGCCAAAACGCCTTAAAAGCCCCTGTCTTTGCAGGTTAGCGCGGATTCGCCACGCCGGAGGCAGTCTGAAAATCACTCCTTCTCCAGGATCTCGAACAGGTTGTGGCGGCGGTCGGTCCAAAGCGAGACATCGAGCAGCGTCTCATCGAAAGGCGACTCCGGCGGATTGGCTTTGATGAAGTCTTGGTCGCGGCTGAGCAGCACGTAGTCGGTGATCTCGTGATCGCCCTCCCAATCGGTGCCGATGCGGGTGACGCCGTAGCCGAGTTCTTCGGCGATCTTGTAAATCACGGACGCCAGCGCGATGTAGCGGTTGGTGCAGTTCACCACGATGACGCCGTCCGGTTTCATGTGACGGTCATAAATTTGGAAGGCCTCCAGAGTGAGCAGGTGCATCGGCACGGAATCGCCGCTGAAGGCGTCCAGCAGCAGGGCGTCGAATTGCTGCGGCGGTTCCTTTTCCAAGGCCAGGCGGCCGTCGCCCACCACGATCTCGAGCTTGCCGCCACGGGCTTCGAAATCGTCGAGGTAGGTGAAGTAGTCGCGCGCCAGCCGCACCACCTCGGGATTGATCTCGTAAAAGCGCCACGTGTGACCTTTCTGACCGTAACAAAGCGCGGTGCCGGTGCCCATGCCGACGACGCCGACTCGCGCGTCTGGTTTGCGCTGGGCGCGCAGCAAGGCCCGTCCCGATCCAGTGTGCTCGCCGTAGTAGGAGAAGGGTTCGTTGTTGAGCCCGGCCCCCTGGATCTGCATGCCGTGCATGATGCCGCCGTGGTAAAGGCTGCGCCAGGGCGCGTCGCTCTCGTAATCGTAGTCCTCCGCCACCGAGACGACACCGTAGAAATTGCGCACCCGCTCCAGACGCTCCTCATCCTTTGGACCCCATTGCCAAAGCGCCCATCCGCCCGCACCACACAACGCCAGGCCAACCACCGCCAGCGGCCAGCCAAACCAGCGCCGCCGCTTCAGCCAGCCCTGCAAGACCAAGGCCAGTGCGGCCACCCCGAACACCGCCAGCAGAGCGAGCGGCCACTCGCGGTAGGAATCAAACACACGCGGCGCCACCAGGCTCACCAGCAGGCCGCCGAGCGCGCCACCAGCCGACATCCACAGATAAAACTCCGTCAGATGACGCGGCGAGGGCTTGCTGCGCGTCAGTTCGCCGTGGCAGACCATGACACCGAAGAACAGCGCGCCGAAACAGACCAGCAGCTCGATCTTGTAGGTGATCTCGAACCACTCCGGCACGACCCATTGCTTCCCAAACGGCAGCGTTACCGTGGAGCCGTCCGTCCACTCCATCATCGTGTGATACACCGAAGCCGCCAGCAGCAGCAGCAGCGCAGGCGGCACCCACAACCAGCGTTGATACCAGCGCTCGTGCTCGAAGCAGATGATGAAGGTCAGCAGGTAAAGGCTGAGCGGCAACACCCAGAGGAAAGGGATCACCGCCACATCCTGGCAGACGTGATTCGTCGTCGCCAGCAGCAGCACGCTGGCCAGGGCCGGCAGCAGCACCCAGAGCGGTCGCTGCCACCAGCGCACCGCCGTCTCAGACATCGGCTCCGCGGACCCGGCCGCAGACTTGATTTCGACCTTGTGCCGCCGGTCCTGCCAGGCGATCCAGACCGACAACGCGGCAAACAGCACGAAGGCGCCCGACCACATCCAGGTTTGCCCGGTCACATCCCAGCGCACCTCAAAGAAAAACGGGTAACTCAGCAGCGCCGCCAGCGAGCCGAGGTTGGACAGCGCGTAGAGCCGCCAGGGCTTGCCGCCGTCCGTGGCGCGTGAGAACCACACTTGCACGAGCGGGCTGGTGCTGGACAAAACGAAATAAGGCAGCCCGACTGTCGCCGCCAGCAGCAGGAGGATGCGCCCGGCCGGATCTTCATCGCCTTCCGGTTTCCAGGCCTCGGAGGGGGTGATCGGCAGGCACAACACCGCCCCCAGCAGGAGCACGGCATGAATCACACCCTGCCAGCGCAGCGGCAGCCGCGTCAGCAGGTGGGCGTAGGCGTAGCCGCCAAACAGCACGACTTGAAAGAAGAGCATGCAGGTGGTCCACACCCCCGGACTGCCGCCGAACCAGGGCAGGATGAATTTGCTGATGAGCGGCTGCACCTGAAACAGCAGGAATGCGCTGAGCAAACTCAAGGAACCAAAAAGCGGCAGCGCGGTGGAGGGACGGGAGCTTGACATCGGGAGGCTGAGCAAACGTCTCGACGGCACGCAAGTTGCCGTCAAGTCGGCGCCAGGCGCAAAAGAGCGCGAAGGACGCTGGCACGGCATTTGCGTCTTGTCGCCTGCCAGCTTTCCTTTTAATTTCGCTTTTAATGGATCCCGGACAGAAAAACGAACGATGGGGCTCCCGGCTGGGAGTGATCATGGCGGTGGCTGGCAGCGCGGTGGGCCTGGGCAATTTCCTGCGTTTCCCCGGCCTGGCGGCGCAATATGGCGGCGGCGCTTTCATGCTGGCCTACGCCATCAGTTTCCTGATCATCGGCCTGCCCATCGGCTGGGCGGAGTGGGCGATGGGACGCTACGCCGGCGGCCGCGGTTTCAATTCCGCGCCCGGCGCTTTCGCCGCCATCATCCAGCGGCCCTGGGCCAAGTATGCCGGCATCATCGGCGTCATCATCCCGGTGGTGATCTACATGTATTACGTGGTGATCGAGGCCTGGTGCCTCGGTTACGCCTTCAACTTCTGGACCGGTCAAATCGAACTCAAAACCGCCGAGCAGACCGTCAGCTACTTTGCCGCGTTCACGGGTGCGGCTGCGGACACTTCCGCACTCAGTTTTTCGCTGCATCGCGCCCTGCCCTGGCTGCTGGTGGTGTTTGCCTTCAACTTCTGGCTCATCTACCGCGGCATCTCGGCCGGCATCGAAAAGATGTGCAAGATCGCCATCCCGCTGCTCATCGTGCTGGCCCTGCTGCTGCTGGCGCGGGTGCTCACCCTGGGCGCGCCCGACCCGGCGCGGCCGCATGACAGTGTCTTCAACGGCCTCGGTTACCTGTGGAACCCGACCAAGGTGATGCTGGTCAAAACCGCGCCAGCGGAGGACGAAAAGCCGCGCGAGATCGTCGGCGAGACTGCCATCGAAGAAGCGCGCGCTGAGGCGGCTGCCAGCGGCGGCGCGTTGCAAATCGTCGAAGTCGGCGTGCTCGAGCAACTGGCCAACCCAAGTCTCTGGCTGGCGGCGGCGGGACAGATTTTCTTCAGCCTCTCGGTCGGCTTTGGCGTCATCATCGTTTATGCCAGCTACCTGGGGAAAAAGGACGATGTGGTGCTCAGTGGACTCACCGCCAGCAGCGCCAATGAATTCTGCGAGGTCTGCTTGGGCGGCCTGATCACCGTGCCGGCTGCCGTGGCCTTCATGGGCATCGCCAGCGTGGCGGGGGTGGCCGGCAGCAGCCTCGGCCTGGGATTCAAGGTGCTGCCCCTGGTCTTCGCGCAGATGCCGCTCGGCCTGTTTTTCGGCGGAGCCTTCTTCTTCATGCTTTTCCTGGCGGCGGTGACCAGCTCCATCTCAATGCTGCAGCCGGGCATCGCTTTTCTGGAGGAAAGCCTGGGCGTGGGGCGGCGGATGTCGGTGTCCCTGCTCGGCATCATCACGCTGTTCGGCACCGGGCTGGTGCTGTTTTTCTCCGGCGACCTGAAGGCGCTGGACACCCTCGATTTCTGGATCGGCACCTTTTTGCTGTTCGCACTGGCAACGATTCAAATCGTGGTCTTCGGCTGGATCTGGGGCATCGACACCGGCTTCCGCGAAATGCACAACGGCGCGCTGATGCGTGTGCCGGGTTTCTTCCGTCCGATCACGCGCTGGCTTTGTCCGGCTTTTCTGCTCGGGGTGTTTTCCTTGTGGCTGTTGAAGGAAGTCTTCGGCTTCGACCTGGCGACCGGCAGCGCGGGCGCGGTGTCTTATTACGTCACGGATCTGCTCGGCGACAAATCCAGCCTGCCCGCGCAATTGGCGATGGCGATGGTGCTGGCGCTTTTTGTGTTCTTTGCCCTCATCTCCTCGCGCTCAAAGGCCTACGCCCGTGCCGAGAAGGGCCTGACTCGAACTGAAACCCCGCCCCCGCCATGACCACCGCCGGAATTCTTGTGATGCTGCTCTCCACCGGTGTGACGACCTGCCTGCTGGCCTGGTGCGTGCACCGCGTGCTGACGCAGCCCCCCGGCGAGATCGAGGCGCACCAGCTTGGCGGCGCGGAATTGCGCACACCGGACATGGAAGACAAGGAATGACCCGCCTCAGGTGAGCGGCCGCACGCTGGGGCCGTCCACCCAGCGCGGCGGCACCATGATCTGGCGCGGCACCTCAGGCAAGCCGCGTTCGTTTTGGGCGATCAAACTGACCACCAAATCCACCGCCGCCGCCGCCAGGTGAGCGCGCCGCTGGTCGATGCCAGCAAAATCAGGCATCGCCGCCGTCCAATCGTGCGCGACGAAGCCGATGTCCTGCGGAAAACACAGACCGAGCCGTTTCAACCAGCCGGGAACGTGCGTGTCGAAGGTGATGACCGCGTCCGGCTGATGCGTCTCCAGCCAGCGCGCGAACGGTTCGAAGCCGCGGCTGATGTCGTTGTGGGGAAACAGCAGCAGCGGCACGCGGTCCGCGTCCGGCAGCTCCTGCTGCCAGTGAAACAACCCGCCGCTGTAGCCGAACTGGGAGCGGTTCACGATCCACTGCGTCACCGCCACCCCGATGCGGCGGTAACCGCGCGCGGCCAGCTCCGCGGCGGCGCTTTGGATGCCGAGCGTCATGTTGCCTGCGCACATGTGCAGCGCGGGCTGGCGCATGGCATAACCAAAAGTGACCGCCGCAAAGGGCGCGTAATCCAGCTTGCTGCAAGGCAGTTGCGTGCTTTGCGGCGAGACGATGACGCCCTCAATGCCGCGGGCATGCAGGATGCGCTGCAGCTTTGCCGGCGTCAGGCCGTCACGGTCCAGCCAAAATTCCTCCACCTCGTAGCCGTGCCCAAGCGCGCGGTGCCGGATGCCGTCCACCGCCACGTATTGGTAGGAAGGACTGAGCAACCCATCCTGCGGCAGGTGCTCGCGAATGACCGCGATGACGGCGCGGGTGCGCACCCGTTTGCGGCCGCGCACCACCTGCATGAGACGGGCCAGATGCGGATCCGGCTGGTAATGCAACCGCTTCGCCTCCGTCAATACGCGCTGGCGCGTGGCCGCCGCCACCTTCGGCGCGCCGCGCAGCACGCGGGAGACGGTCATAAGGGACACCCCCGCCGCCTGGGCAATGTCCTTGAGGGTGGCAGGCTCCTTCATGGCGTTTGAGTGATCCCATGAAAGCGGCCGGAGCGGAAGCTTGCAAGCTCGCGCTCATCGCCGCAATGGAGTTTGAGATGACAAGGGTGTGTTCTTCATGCTAGAAGCACCTCTGGATGCTGATACGGAGAAACATTTTCATCGGACTGCTGGCGGCGTTGGCGTTGTGGCTGACTTGGCAGGGTGTCGCGGTGCTGGCGCGCTCACCGGAGCGGCAGGTGCTCGACGCCCAGGAAAAACTCATTCGGGCGGTCGAGCGGCGCGACTGGGAAGCGGTGGGAGGAATGCTGACCGAGGACTATTCCGACGAGGCTGGGCACGATCGCGCCGCTGCCGTGGACGACGCCCGCCAAGCGCTGGCGCACTTTTTCACCCTGACCATGCAGCACACCGTGACGAAACACGCGGTGGAAGGCAAGCGGGCCAGCTTGCTGGCGCAGATCCGGCTCGAAGGCAACGGCGCGGGCCTCAGCCAGACGGTGGTGAGCACCGTCAACGCCATGGTGGAGCCCTGGGAGTTTCATTGGCGCAAAGAAGGCGCCTGGCCGTGGACCTGGCGCGTCGAACGCATCCACCATCCGCAACTGGCCGCGCACGTCAGCTCCTATCGCTGAATCCAATTCACCGCAACAGCGTCAGCAGCTCGCGCATGCGCAGTTCGATGCTGAACAGGCAGGACTGCACGGTGTTGAGCCAATTGCGATCCGTCACGGTGCCTGCGGGCTGCCGCACCAAGCGCTCGGTGGCGCTCAGGGCCGCGCCGAAAAGCGGCAGCGACTGCTCGAGATCGACGATGAGGAAGTCCCAGTTTTCCCGCCGCGAGATGACAAACTGACGCAGCGCATGCCCGAGGTGGGCGGCCAGATCAGCCACCGTGGCGAGCAACTTCAACATGGCCGGCTGGGAGTTGAGGTCGTTTTGGTAGATCAACAACGACTCAAAACGGCGCAGCTCAGCGGCCAGCGCCTCGCTGCGCTGGAAGGGGTCTGGCAGCGGCGCGGCCGCGGGTTCCTTGGGCAGGATCGACTTTTTGTGGCGCGAGCGCGGCGTGACCGGACGGCCGCCGAAAGGATCCTCGCCCGCCTCGGCATCCGGCGGCAGATCGAGCAGATCACCGGTGAAGGGATCGGCGCCATCACCGCTCTCCTCGCGCTGGCGCCGGCTCTCCAAAATGTGATGCCGCCGACGGGCACGGGCTTGGCGCAGCAAGCGCTTTTCCTCGTCGCGGTCGAGCTGCCAGCGGGGCGCGGAGACGCGCAGCATGAGGTGCCAGGATTGCATCAGCACGCGCTGGCCCTGGGCGTTGAACCACTCGAAGAAGACCAGGTTTTTGAGACCGGAAGGCACCCGCAAGGCAGGCCCCGACGCCGCTTGGCGCGCGGTGCGACGGCGCGGCAGGATGGCGACGCGATAGGAACCCGTCATCAGACCCGCGTGACCGGTTTGAGCCAACTGCAAGGCATCCAACAAGGCCGGGTCCGCCTCGGGACAGGGGTTGTGGAAATCGACACGGCAGCCCGCAATGTCGCGCAGGAAATCGCCCTCCAGTTCGACGCGCAATGACTTTGGACTGCCTGCCAAGTGCAGCAATCCGGTGACCAACCCGGGCACCTCGTTGGAGAGATAGCCGCTAAGAATGGAAGACTCTAGGCAAATTATCATTAGAATCCATAAAATATAGAATGAATTAAAACTTCCGCAAGCCTCAGCCATCCACTTTCATGCCGCCTGCTCGAAAAAGTCGATCCGGGGTCGTTGCCATGCCTCCTCAAGCACTCTTACGATGGATGCAACCGCTCGCGCCCGGCTGGCTCCGCGATCAACGGAGGCGGATTCCAATCCCACCAACCGGGCAGAAGTGCAATCCGGCTCTTCTGGCTCTGCCCCAATGGCGGGACGCAGACAAAAAAGAGGCCCTGCGGCATGCGTAGCCGCAGGGCCAACGATCCAGCAACCAACAACGATAGGGACCGTTTCACGAAAGACCCGGCCGAGGAAGCCGGACAATTCATGGTCCGCGAAGAAGAACCTCAACAGACAGCCCTATGTTAAAAAGTTCCGCTGCCCCGTCAACCTCGGGCGGCGATTTTTGCAAAAACAAAGGGTGATTTTCAGGTTTGAGAACGAAAAAAGGGGTAAAAACATCAAAATTTTAGCAATTTCTCGCTTGACAACAGGTGGTTCCTAAAATCAGCGCCGCCCTTTCCGGTTGTGAATAAGTTCAATAAGCGCAAGCAAACCCGCAGCCGGTTCGGGTTGTATGCGTGATGTTTTCCGCTTTGATCTGGCATGCCTTTGCAGGATGCCATTGCGAGCTTGGAACAGCAACTGCTCGATCGTCGCGACGCGCGCGGCGTCTGGCCCGGTCACCTCTCCAGCAGCGCGCTGTCCACTGCGACTGCGGTGGTGGCGCTGCACGAGGTGAATCCCGCGGCGCATGCTGTGGACATCAAGGCAGGCACCGCCTGGCTGGAGGCAAACCAAAACGCAGACGGCGGCTGGGGCGACACCACCATCAGTGTGAGCAACCTGTCCACCACCCTGCTCTGCTGGAGCGCACTGCACCGCTGCGCAGGCGCGGCACCCGGCATCGCCCGCGCTGAGGAATGGATCCGCGCTCAGGTCGGGAGCCTGGAACCAGGCGCGTTGCAGAAAGACGTGGTGGCACGTTACGGCAAGGACAAGACCTTCTCCGTGCCGATCCTCATGCTCTGCGCGATCGGCGGCACGCTGGGCGAAACCACCTCCGCTTGGCGGCGCGTGCTTCCCCTGCCCTTCGAACTGGCGGCGCTGCCGCGCGCCTGGTTTGGCGCCATCGGCCTGCCCGTGGTCAGCTACGCGCTGCCCGCCTTGATCGCGATCGGCCACGCGCGATTTCATCACGCGCCACCCGCTTGGTGGAATCCGCTGCGCTGGCTGCGCGGATTGCTGTGGCCCGTGATTCGCCCCTTGCTGCGCACGCTGCAGCCGGATGGGGGCGGGTATTTGGAAGCCACCCCCCTGACCGCCTTCGTCACCATGGCGCTGGCATCCTCGGGTGAGCGTGAGCATCCCTGCGTGCCGCGCGCGGTGGCTTTTTTGCGGCAATCACGGCGTGCGGACGGGAGCTGGCCCATCGACACCAACCTGGCCACCTGGGTGACGACCTTGACGGTGAAAAGCGGCATCAGCCTGGACAGCGGCGAACGGCGGCGCATCGCCGATTGGCTGCTCGGCCAGCAATATCGACAAATCCATCCCTTCACCAACGCCGCGCCCGGCGGCTGGGCCTGGACCGACCTCAGCGGCGGCGTGCCGGATGCGGATGACACGCCCGGCGCTCTGCTGGCGCTGCATCGCCTCGGCCAGCGCGATTCAAGAGTAAACGAAGCCGTGGCGGCGGGCACGCGCTGGCTGCTTGACCTGCAAAACCGCGACGGCGGCATGCCGACCTTTTGCCGCGGCTGGGGCACGCTGCCGTTTGACCGCAGCACGCCGGAGCTGACTGCGCACGCCCTGGCAGCCTGGCAGATGTGGTCGGCGGAGCTGCCCGGCGGGCTGTGCGATCGCGTCGAGCGCGCCACCTCGCGCGCGCTCACTTATTTGCGGCAAGAGCAACGCCCCGAAGGCAGTTGGGTGCCGCTGTGGTTCGGCAACGAGCACGCGCAGGAGCAGGAGAATCCGGTCTATGGCACCGCGCAGGTGGCGGATTACCTTTGCTCCTCAGGGGAACTGGCGGCGCAAAGCTCGGACATGCTGCGCAGGGCCGGCGGTTACCTGCTGCACTGCCAACGCGCGGAAGGCGCCTGGGGTGGTGATGCCGGCGCGCCGGCCAGTGTCGAGGAAACCGCCCTCAGCCTGCGCGCGCTCGTGGCGTTGAGTGAGCGCGGCATTCTCACCGTGCCCGAAGACGCGCTGCGACGCGGCGGCAACTGGCTGCTCGAAACCACCGCCAACGGCACGCGTTTCCCGGCCGCTCCGATTGGACTCTACTTCGCCCGCCTCTGGTATCACGAGGAGCTTTACCCCATGCTCTGGACGCTGGGGGCTCTGCGTGCGCTGGCAGGGCGTCAACGCGCCAGCTCCACCAGCACCGCCTTCTGAGCGTGCAAGCGGTTTTCGGCCTGGTCGAAGATGACCCCGGCGTGCGCCTCCAGCATTTCCTCGGTGATCTCCTTGCCGCGGTAGGCCGGCAGGCAGTGCATGACGAGGGCGCCGGGTTTGGCGCGCGTCATGAGGGCGGCGTTGATCTGCCAGGGGCGCAGGGTTTCGATGCGCTCGCTGGCCTCATCCTCCTTGCCCATGCTGACCCAGACATCGGTGTAAATGGCGTCGGCCTCCGCAACGGCGGCGGCCGGGTCATCGGTGATGGTGAGATTGGACTGATGCGGCAGGGTGGCGAGGAATTCCGCCGAGGGCTGGAAGGCGGCCGGAGCCCCGATGACCACCTGGAAACCGCCGCGCACGGCAGCCCAGATCCAGGAGCGCGCCACGTTGCAATCGCCGTCGCCGAGGAAGGCGACGCGTTTGCCCTGCCACTCGCCAAGGCGCTCCTGGATGGTGAGCAGGTCGGCCAGGATCTGGCAGGGGTGCTCATCGTCCGTGAGAGCGTTGACGGTGGGAATCTTCGAGTACTCGGCAAAATCGACCACGTCCTGCTGGGCGAAGGTGCGGATGACGGCACCATGCACCATGCGGCCCAGCACGCGCGCGGTGTCTTTGATCGGTTCGCCGCGTCCGAGCTGGATGTCGGCGCTGGACAGAAACATGGGCATGCCGCCGAGCTCGCGGATGCCGACCTCAAAGCTGACCCGGGTGCGGGTGGAGGACTTGCTGAAAATGAGCGCCCATTGACGGCCGGCGAGCACCTGCGGCGAGACCGTACGGTTTTGCTTCAACTCCGCACCGAGCCGCACCAGCGACTCGATCTGCTGGCCGGTGAGCGATTGAATGGAAAGAAGGTGGTCCATCGGAAGCAGGCATCATAAGGCGGCGGACCTGCGGGCGCAACCTCGGCGCAGTTTTGACAGACGCCCGCCGCCCACTCCGGGAGCACCCGCCTCAGCGGAACAACTCGCGGAAGAAGCCCTTGGTTTCGCGCCCTGCGTGCTCAGTCCAGTCCCAGGCCCGGCGCATGCCGCGTTTGACGGCGCGCGCGGCGTCCTCGCCGGAATCGATCTCGGCGTCCTTTTTGCTCTTTTTGCCCGCGGTCGAGGGAGGTTCGGGCGCTGAGAAGTCCTGGTGGATCACCGCACCCGTTTCGGCTGAGACCACCACAAAACCGATGTCATGCCCCTGCTCGCCGTAAAGGGTCAGCGCCCATTCCGGGATGCCGGTCTCCACCTGGGTGACCAGTTGGTAGCCGACTTTGACAAAGGTGACGCGTGCCAGGGCGGCGCCCTGCTCGGCGGTGCGCCGCGCCTCCACCGGTCCGACCTTGACCTTCGCCAAATCCAGCTTGGCGGGCGGCACGCGCTGCAGCAGCTCACCCGAGCCGAGCGTCTGCGCGCTCCAGGTCTTGCCATCCGCCTCACGGGTGACGCCGATTTTAACCAGCTCGCCGGGGCGATGCGGATCATCCGCGAACAGGTGCCAAAGCTTCGGCTCGTCTTCGACAGCGGCGCTTTGCACCAGGCGGGTGCCCTCCACCGTGCTTTTGCCATAAGCGGCCGCCACCGCGTCCTGGACGGCAGTCAGGGGTTGGGCGGCCTGCACGCACACAGAAGCCAGCAGACCGAACAGCAAAACACCCGGGCCAGGAACGAAAGCCATTTTCATGACCGCACCTTAGTACACGGAAGACAGCCTGCAACCTTCGCCTCGCGACGAACGCAGGCCGACGCCTCAGGAGCCAGCGTCCAGCGACGCCATGTGCTCAGTCACGCCAGGATCCTTCGACACCGGCCAGGAGGCTTCGAGATTAAGCTGGCGTGGCGGAGCCATCCCCGGGGTGTCGCCACCGGCTGTTTTGAAACCGCCGTAAACCAGCGGCACCGCCGTGGCGCAGAGGCGATCCTGGCCGATGCGCTGCACATGCACGAGAGCGGCAAAGGTGGTCCGTTTGTCGAGTTCGATCGAATCGCCCTCCGCGTACGGAGCCGCGCCCGTTTCCAGGCCCGGCATCAAGATTTCGACGTCCACGTCCTCGAGATCGACCGCCCGGCAACGCACCACCCAGCCCTGGCGCATCACGTCCGAGTCGGACAGCGGGCGCGCTCCCAGGACTTCGAATTTGCCGGCCAGATAAACCGGCGGATCCTGCTTGTCGTAATTGCGGATATAGGAGCGCTTCAAAATGTTGTTCGCCACCTGCAATTGCTCGGGGGAATACGTGTAGTACGCCGACAGCAACTCGCGGGCCGATTTGGCGGAGCCATCCGGGACCGTGTAAACGGTAAACTTCCGAATCACCGGCAGCCGGTCCATTTTGGCCAGCACCTTGTAATTCATCGGTTTCTCCGGATGCTGCGTCACCATGATGCTGAAGAACCAGCAAAACGTGGCCAAACCCATCATCAAGGTGATGACGATGGTCCACCAAAACAAACTCGTGCTCTCCGATTTGCGGGTCAAGTTGCCCCCGCCGTAGGAGCGGAGTTCTGTTCCGTCGCTTAAAAAAAGCTGTCGCATGGAAGGTCAGGAGTGGCGCGCAGCGGAAATGACATCCGCTTCACGAAGAACAGAAGGAATCATACCAAAGGCTGTAAGGATGAGAAAGGATTTTATGTGTAAAATTTGCATCACGATTTCTCGGCAGGCTCAAACGAGGTGCCGCACCCGCAACTGCGCGCCGCGCGCGGGTTGCGGACTTTGAATCCGGCATCGTTGAGGTCGTCCACATAATCGATGACGCTGCCGTCGATGAAGGGCATGCTTTCCGCGTCCACCAGCACGGTCACGCCGTCTTTTTGGGAAACACGGTCGCCCGCCTGCCTCTGGTCCACTGCCATCGTGTATTGCATGCCCGCGCAGCCGCCGCGCTCCACCCGCAGCCGCAGCCCGGCGGCGCCGCCTTCCGCCCCGCGCTCAGCCAGGAGCATTCGCAGGTGTTCGACAGCGCTGTCAGTGAGTTCGATCATCTCATTCGGGTGGCAGGAATTGCGGTGAATGTCTGTTTGTGCTTTCCATTTCCCTCGCGAAGTTCAACCGAAAATCGCAGAAGTTTTGGCGGTCGCTTGAGGGTTACGGTAAAGCCCTCCAAAATCTGTCATTTCCACCATGTCCAGCATACGCATTCTCCCCGACGCCCTCGCCAGCCAGGTGGCGGCCGGAGAGGTGGTGGAGCGGCCCGCCTCGGTGATTCGCGAGCTGGTGGAAAACAGCCTCGACGCCGCGGCGCGCCACATTGAGGTCCACGTCCGCCGCGGCGGCGCGGCGTTGATCAACATCATCGATGATGGCGCCGGGATGGATCGCGAGGATGCCATGCTCTGCCTGGAGCGGCATGCCACCAGCAAGATCCGCGTCAAAGAAGATCTGGCCGCCATTCACACCTTTGGTTTTCGCGGCGAAGCACTGCCGAGCATCGCCAGCGTCTCGCGTTTTCGCCTGGCCACCCGCCAGGCCGAAGCCCTGGCCGGCACCGAGGTCGAAGTCAACGGCGGCAAGCTGGTCAACGTCAAAGACGGCGGCGGCGCGCCCGGCACCGCGATCGAGGTGCGCAACCTGTTCTTCAACGTGCCCGCACGGCGCAAGTTCCTGCGCTCCGAAGCCACCGAATACGCGCATGTCGAGCAGCAGTTCCGTTTGCACGCCATCGCGCATCCCAGCACGGCCTTCACCCTGGTTCGGGATGAGCAGGTGGTCTTTCACCTGCCGGCCACCCGCCACCTGCTGGAGCGCATCAGCGGACTCGTCGGCGCCGACTTGGCGACCCGCCTGATTGAGCTTCCGGGCGATACGAAAAACGGAGTGCGCGTCAGTGGTTTCGTCGGCGGGCCGGGGCTGAGCCGCTCCACCCGCCAGGCCCAATTCACCTTTCTCAACGGCCGCCCAATTGAAAGCCCCTCGATCACCTATGGTTTGCGCGAAGGTTATCACACGGCGCTGATGAAGGGCCAGTACCCGGTGACCTTTCTGTTTCTGGAAATGGATCCGCACGGCTACGACGTGAACGTCCACCCGGCCAAAAAAGAGGTGCGGTTCCATGACGGCATCGGCGTGCGCGAGGCGATCGCCACCCTGGTCAGCGCCGCCCTTGGGGCCAGTCGCGCGATCCCGCTGGGACACCACACCCCCGCGGCCCCTGAACCAGCCGCCCCCGCGCTCCACTTGCGCAGCGAAACCAGTGCTGCACCTTCCGAGCAAATCCAGCTTCCAATCCCGGCCGCCGCCCCGCGCTGGCAGACTGCTGCCGCGCCGCCGTCTCCCGCGCCGGCGCTCCCTTCGCTTCAACCTGCGCGGTCACCCGAAACAGCGCCCGCCAGGCCCGCGCCGGCCTCAAAAGCAGCCGATCCCTTCGCCAGTTTTCGCATCATCGGCGTGCTGCACCGACTTTACGTGCTGTTGGAAAGTCCCGATGGCCTGGTGCTGATGGACCAGCACGCCGCGCACGAGCGCGTGACCTTCGAGCGCATGCGCCGCGCGATGGAGAAAGACGGCGTGCCCACGCAGCGCCTGCTGATACCGCAGACGTTGCAACTGGCACCGCGCGACGCCGATCTGCTGGGCAAGAACCTCGACGCCCTGCGTCGTCTGGGCATTGAGGCCGAGCCCTTCGGCCCGCACACCTTCAAAATCGAGGCGCTGCCCACCTTCCTCAAAACCGACGATCCGCAAGGCTGGCTGGACCAGGTCATCGAGGAATTGCGCCGCATGAGCAGCGGCTCCTCATCCCTGCGCCTGGGGGAGGACATGATCGCCACCACCGTCTGCCGGCACTCCGTCAAAGCCAACGACCGGCTCTCTCTGCCCGAGTTGGAGGCTCTGCTGAAGGATTTGTCGGTCTGCGAGATGCCGTTTTGCTGCCCGCATGGACGTCCGACACTGATCCAGATTTCGCATGCCGAACTCGAGCGCAAGTTCGGCCGCCGCGCGCCTTGACGCCCGATGCGCAGCCTGTCCACCAAAGGCTGTACCTGGCCTCTGTGCTGTACCTAGCCTCTGTGCTGTAGCTGGCCTCTGTGAGGCCGGCCACCCCGCGCGCCGCACCCGCCTTCAACTGGGGTCACAGACCCCGGCTACAGCACAGACCCCCGACTACAGCGCTCTCGTTTTGACTTTCGTTTCCGATGCAATCAATTACCGGACAGGCTCTAAGACAACGCCTCGCCGCCGCGTTTGCACCTGCTGACCATGAAAACCCCGTCCCTCCCGCTCGCTGCCGCCTGCCTCGCTTTGTCACTCCCTGCCGCTGCCCAAACTGGTGAAAACGAGGTCGCCAATCCTTCGGCGCCGCGCGCGGAAGTGACCCTGACACCCGAGCAGATCGACATGCTCACCAAGCAACTGGCGGAGCTGGAAAACCAGATCAGCAAGCTGCGCGGCGACAACCTCAGCGGCGTGCTGGCAAAACTGCGCGCCGCCGTGACCAGCGACGCCAGCGCGATGGCCTTTTACATCGACTGCGAGAAGCTGGTGAGCATCGGGCGCAAAGAGATGGACCGCGATCAGGTCAAGCGCATGGAGGAGCGCATCGATCGGGGCAATGACCGCCGCGCGGTGGATGAAAAAACGGACGGCGATCCCGCGACAGCGGTGCGGCTGCAATTGCAGTACCTGATTCTCAGCCTGGAAGCGCAAGAGAGCGGGGATCGCACGCTGTTGATTCCCAAATTGCAGGCCTACATCAAGGAGGTGCTCGCCTCCGCCGACAAGCTCAAGGGCCGTGCCTTTGGACAGTTGGCGGGCGACCTGAGCGGCGGTCGCAATCCCGTCGTCAATGCCTACCAACTGCAACCCTACCTGAAAGCCAAAGAATGGACCAACAACGCCGCCGACCTGCGCGGCATGTGGACGCTGTCCGTGCTGCCCTGGTATCGCGACAACAAACCCGAAGAACTCACCGCCCAGTGGGACCAGTTTGTGACCGCCACCGCCACCGTGCAGAAGGCACTGCTCTCGGAAGCCGAATACACGCTCTGGCTGCAAAACGAACTGCCCGCCCTGCGCTGGGAGCGTGCCGAATACCTGGCTCAAAACGGCACCACACCGGTCAATGCGCTGGCCGACATGCTGAAGCTCATCAAAGAATACCCGGGTCATGCCGACGCGCCCAAATGGCTCACCGCCCTGCGCGGCTACTTGCAAAGCGTGAAACCGGCTGATGCCACCTGAGGCGGCAAGAAGCATCTTGAAAAAAGCGGCGCCGCGTTTTCTGGTGAGCCATTCCTTGTGAGTGACCTCGCGGCCCCTGATCTCCCTGCCCCTGCCCGGCTCTTCGCCGAGGCGTTGCGGTTTCGGTACGAGGCGGGCGGATTCGGCCTGAGCTTGCCCCGGCTTGAGCTGCGCGCCGGCGACACCCTGCTGCTCGCCGGCCCCAGTGGCTCCGGCAAAACCACGCTGCTGCGCCTGCTCGCCGGATTGCTGCCCCCGCAGTCTGGCACGCTGCGTTATGACGGCGTCGCGAGTCAGCAAGGCCGTGCGGCTGACCGCGACACTTGGCGGCTTCGTCACGCCGGCCTGGTGTTCCAAGACTTTGCCTTGCTCGACTACCTGACGGCTGAGGAAAACGCGCTGCTGCCAACTCGATTTCTCGGCCTGCGCGGCGCCGAGTGGTCCAGCGCATGCGCGCATGCCAGCGAATTGGCGAAAAGTCTCGACCTCGCTCCGCACTGGCAGCGCCGGGTCAGCGCCTTGTCCCAGGGCGAACGCCAGCGCGCCGCCATCGTGCGCGCCCTGGTGCATGCGCCCGGCTTTTTGTTTGCCGACGAGCCCACCGCCGCCCTTGATCCACGCCGCCGCGACCTCGCACTGGAGTTGCTGGAAAATCATGCGCGCACCACTGGTGCGGTGCTGGTGCTGGTGACGCATGATCCCGAACTGATCGAACGCTTCCCGCACCGGCTCAACCTGGAGGCCCTGCGCGCATGATCTCCGCCGCCCTCCACTTGGCGCGGCGCTACCTGCGCCAGCATCCCCTGCAAACCCTGCTGCTGGTGCTGGCGCTCGGTCTGTTGATGGCTTTGCCGCTGGTGCTGCGCCTGCTGCTGCGCGAGACCGAAAGCCGCCTGCATGCACGCGCCGATGCCACGCCGCTCGTGCTCGGCTCCCGCGCTTCCGCGCTTGACCTGGTGCTCGCCGCCTTGAATTTCCGCCTGCCAGCCCCGCCGACGATCACCCGGGGTGAAGTCTCCGCGCTTGCCACCGAGGCGGATGCCGCGGTCATCCCGCTCTACCTGCGCTATCAAGCGCAGGGCGCGGCAGTGGTCGGCACCGATGTCGAATACTTTGCCGCTCGCGGTTTGACGCTGGCCCAAGGCGCGGCTTTTCAGCGATTGGGCGACTGCGTGCTTGGCTCGCGGATCGCTGAGCGACGCAATCTGGCTCCCGGCGGCAGCCTCATCACCTCGCCGGAGCAGGCTTTCAATCTCGCCGGCTCCTACCCGTTGAAAATGCTCGTGCGCGGCGTGCTCGCCCCCAGCGGCAGCCCCGATGACGACGCGATTTTTGTCGATTTGAAAACGGCCTGGCTGATCGAAGGCCTGGCGCACGGCCATGATGATCTCGACGCAGCCGCGCCTGACCAACTGCTCGCTTCCGAAGACGGCAGCTTGATCGCCAATGCCTCGCTGCGTTTCTACACCGAGGTCACCGGCAACAACCTGCGCAGCTTCCATTTTCATGGCGATTCGGCCAGCTACCCGCTCACCGCCGCGCTGGTGTTTCCGCGCAATGCCAAGGCCGACGCCCTGCTCAGCGGCCGCTACCAAAAGCACGCCTCCCTGCAACTCGTCGCGCCCGCGGACATCATTCGCACGCTGATGGCTTCGTTGTTTCGCCTGGAGGGCTTGCTGCAACTGCTGCTCGCCGTGACCGGCGTCGGCGCTGTTCTCGTCACCGCCCTGGTTTTTTTCCTCACCTACCGCCTGCGCCAGCGCGAGTTCCAGACGCTGGCGGCGCTCGGAATCGCCCCGCGCGCGCTCGCCACCGTCAAGCTGCTCGAAGTGCTGCTGGTGCTGCTGCTCGCGGCGGTCCTGGCTGCCCTCGTGGTTTGGCTTGCATGGGCCGCCGCGCCCGAAATCTGCCGCCGGCTGCTGGCAGGCTAGTGGTTCATTCCAGCAAATCTGAGAGGTTCAAATGACAAAATCATGATGGGCAAAATCATCCGGCTCAAAAATGATTCTACCCTGCATGATTTTGTCACCTCATTCACCCATCAACCCTGACAGATCGCACCACAAGCTCCTCCCCTGTCCTTTCCTCGTTGAAGGATGCCGCGCCGCGGAAGCGTTTTGTCGCGATGCTTCGATCAGGATACATGCACGGGTTCATGAGCGCCATGGCGGCAGCCGCGCTGGGCGCGCAAACGACGGCGCCCGCACCGGAGTCGCCCTGGGGGGATTTTGTGGAGAAAGACTTTCCGTTTTTCAGCAGCGTGCTGGACTGCCGCGACCTCGGTGAGGGCTTTCCAACGGACAACCTGACCCCGCGCGGCCTCATCCTCAACCTCGGCCACAACGTCTGGGCCTGTTACGATCTGGACCTGTTGCGCATCGCCTGCATCTGGCAGGGCGAGGAAGGCAAGCCGCCGGTGACACCGGAGGCGCTAGCGCCGGGGTCGTATCATCTGGCGGGCCAAAAGACCAAGGACGGCCAGGATTTTCTGCCGAAACCGGTGGGCACGGTGTGGCTGACGAACGGGATTTATCCGGGCTGGCAGGTGGGGGAGAAGCCGGTGTTTGAGGATCCAAGGGAGCCGGGGCCGAGCGTGGAGGAGGTTGGACGGGGGGCGCTGCCGGGAGCGATTTTGCGGAAGTTCAACACCCACTCGGAGGGTTTCACACTAAACCGTCCGATTTTCGAACTGGAGGTTCAGGGGGTACGAATCACCGAGGCACTCAGTTGTTTTATCGGAAAGGATGGCGTGGCGGCGCTGCAGCATGGTTTTGGCATCCCCCCCACGACCAAGCCCATGACGATGGTCATTGGATCAATTCCAGGAGTGAACGCGGAAGACTTTCAAATTTCCGGGAACATAGGACCATCGTTGAGCACCGTGGCGGAAGGCATTCAGATCAAGCGCGAGTCGGGAGTGTGGTTTTTGGATATCCAGCCGTCGAAAAATGCCAGACACATCTCTCTGCACATCTACAGACAGACCGAGAGGCGCCAAGCTAACTCGGAATTGAAACCTGTTCATGGCACGCGCTGGCCAAAAACCGTCACCACCCAAGGCCAGCTCGCCCAAGCCAAACCCACCGACGCCTACGTCGTGGACAAAATCCCGCTGCCGGTGCCGAACCCGTGGAAACGCAATGTGCGCCTCGCTGACCTCGATTTCTTCGACGACCAAGGCAACGCGGTAGGCGTCACCTTCGACGGCGATGTCTGGCTGATCTCCGGCTTGAAAGGCGATCTGGAAAAAGTCACCTGGAAACGCTTCGCCTCCGGCCTGCACGAGCCAATGAGTTTGGTGGTCAGGCGTCCCGCCGGAGATACGAGATCGAAGATGGAAGATAGGGAACAGTCATCCCCATCTCCCATCTCCCATCTCCCATCTTCGCTCGCAGAGCTTTTCGTCTTCGACCGCAACGGCATCTGGAAGCTCCTCGACACCAACGGCGACGGCGAGGCGGATCGCTATGAGATGTTCTGCAACCTGTTCGCCCAGACGGCGGAGACACGCGAGTTTCCGAACGCGATGAAGCTGGGGCCGGACGGCTCGCTCTACATCGCCAAAGGCGGCCAGGAGGGCACCACCCGCGGCAAACACAACGGCACCGTCATCAAGGTGGCGCCGAACGGCAAATCGTTCGAGGTGGTCGGGCACGGCCTGCGCCAGCCCTTCATCGGCGTGCATCCGAAAACTGGACTGGTGACTGCCAGCGACCAACAAGGCAACTGGGTGCCCTCCACCCCGCTGCTGGTGATTCGCGACAACCAATTTTACGGCCACCTGCCAACCATCGCCGCCAACGAAGCCTATCCAAAAAGCGTGGCCGAGCCGCTGGTGTGGATGCCGCACCCGGTCAATTCCAGCGGCGCCACCCAGGTCTGGGCGCTTGATTCGCGCTTCGGCCCGGCGGCGGGCGGGCTGATCCACATCGGCTACAACCGGCCGGAAATTTTTCGTGTGGTGATGAAGGACGCAGGCACGATGCAGCCACGCTCGGCGGCGGTGATGAGCTTCAGCCGCGACTTCGATTTCAGCCCGCTCAATGGCAAGATGAATCCGGCGGATGGCCAGCTTTACGTCGCCGGTTTCCAGGTCTGGGGCACCACCGCCAAGGCGCTCAGCGGGCTGGCGCGCGTGCGCCACACCGGCACAGCGCGCGTGCTGATGACGGACCTGACCGCCACCGACAAGGGTATCGTGCTGCGCTTCAATGCCAAACTCGACAAAGCCGCCGCCGAGGATCCGGCCAACTACTCCGGCGAACGTTGGAACTACGAGCGCACGGAAAAATACGGCTCGCCGCATTTGAAGCCCGATGGCGGCTCCGGCCAGGAGTGGATGACCGCCAGCAGCGCTTACCTGAGCGCGGACGGCATGAGCGTGATGGTCGGATTCCCCGGCATGAAAGCGCCCATTCATCAGATGCGCATCGGCTGGGGGCTCAAAAGCGCGGAAGGCCAGCCAGCGCAAAACACCGCCTACTTCACCCCGTGGGAGTTGGAGACCTTTGACGGCCCGGCGATGGGTTTTGGCGACATCGAAGTCGATCTCACCCCGCGCACGGCGGTGGCCCAAGTCATGGTCGAAGCCAGCGCCGCCGAGGGCGAAAAACTCTACCAGATGTTCGGCTGCATGGCCTGCCACAGCATCGACGGCACGCTGCAAGGCAAGGTGGGGCCGAGCTGGAAAGGGCTCTACGGCAGCGAGCGCGAGATCGCCAAGAGCAAGGTCAAGCTAGTCAAAGCCGACGATGCTTACCTGCGCGAGTCCATCCTCAACCCCGGCGCCAAGGTGGTGAAGGGTTTCGAGAAATTCGACGCCGGCATGCCCATTTACGAAGGCATCCTCAATGAGTCGCAGATCGAGTCGTTGATCCTCTACATCAAGAGCCTGCATTGAACCGCGCCGCCCGCACCAGCGCCGCGATGCTTTGCTCCGCCTGCCGGCCATAAGGCTCGCCGAACAGATTGAAGTGGTTGAGCAGGTGGTGGAGATTGTAGAGCGGCGCGCGCCGTTCGTGACCCGTCGGCAGCGGCCACTCGCGCTCGTAGGCGTCGTAAAAGGCAGCCGGAAAACCGCCAAACAGCCGGCTGAAGGCGATGTCCGTCTCGCGGTCGCCGAAGTAGCTAGCGGGATCGAAAATGACGGGCGTGCCATCTGGCAGAAACGCTGCGTTGCCCGGCCAAAGATCGCCATGCAACAGACTCGGCTCGGGCTGGTGACCGGCCAGCAGTTCCGGCAGCGCATCAAGCAATTCGCTGCTTTGTGCAAAGACGCGGCCGCGGACTGCGGCGAGCTCAAGTTGCGGCCGCAGGCGCTGATCGCGGAAAAAGGCAGTCCAGTCGCGTGTCCAGGCATTGGGCTGCGGGGTACTGCCGATGTGGTTGTCGCGCCGCCAACCGTGGCACTTGCTGTCGGAATGCACGCGATGCAACCGCGCCAAACCGGAACCCAGCGCTGCAAAGCCCGGAGTGCTGCCGGAGGTCAGCGGCATATGCTCCAGCAGCAGCCATGCCTGCTCATCCGCCACGCCGCAGCCAAAGACACGCGGCACCCTCAGGCCGGTTTTTTCACACCTCACAGCGAGTTCACCCAGCGCCTCCGCCTCGGCCTCAAACATGCCCAGGCAGCCAGCATGGTTCAGCTTCAAAAACGCGGCCGGCGCGCTCTGGCCGTCCACCTGAACAACGCAGCTTTCATTGATGCAGCCACCACCTCTGCCAGGCCGCGCGCTCAGCGATTCCGACACCCCCAAAGCAGCGCGCAACGCCTGCTGCAGACCGGAAGTCAGCCTCTGCCGCGACATCAGCTTTCAGTTTTGCGTTTTTGTTTCGAGGCTGGACCGGACATGCTCGATCAGTTGCTCGCAACCGTCCTCCAGCAGGTCAAGCACCCGGTCAAAACCCGCCGCGCCGCCATAGTAGGGATCCGGCACTTCCCGGGCATCGTGCTCGCGACAGAATTCGCAAAACAGCCGGACTTTCTGCCGGTGCGAGCCGTCAGGATCAAAGGCCTGCAAATCGCGCAGGTTCTGCTGGTCCATCACCAGCACCAAATCGTAGTCACGCAAATCCGCCGTGGTGACCTGCCGGGCAAGTCCCGGCAACGGATAACCCCGGCGCGCGGCCGCGGCGCTCATGCGACTGTCCGCAGCCTCCCCCGCATGCCAGCCACCGGTGCCGGCGGAATCCAGATGCAGCCTGCCTGCCAGCCCGGCCTCGTCTGCCTTGCGCCGCATCACCCCCTCAGCGGCGGGCGAACGGCAGATGTTGCCCATGCAGACAAAGAGCAAACGGAAGGGAGCAGACATGATTGTAATGGCCGGGAGCGGCTTTCCCTCCGCCATAAAGGAAAAAATCAGGCGTGCAAGCCGTCAGTGCCTGGACTTCACTCATGGAGTGGCGCACCCGTCAGGATTCGAACCTGAAACCTTCTGATCCGTAGTCAGATGCTCTAATCCGTTGAGCTACGGGTGCTTGTTCGCCTGTTCTGGCGGGAGGGATAATACCGTCCCGTGTCGCTTTGTCAAACGTCCTTCTGCGATCTTTTGCCGGTTCATCCGGGAAGTGGGCGAGGAGAACTGGATGCGCCTGCGAATGACCCGGCACCGGAGCCGGAGCTGACTTAGCGCAGCTTGGCCAGGAACTTCTCCGGGTTGGCCTCGAAGTCCTCGACGCAGGGGCTGCAGCAGAATTTCACCTCCTGACCTTGATGGACCTTGGTGACCGGCTTGCCCATGCTGCCGAGCTTGTTGCCGCTGACGATGCAGACATCCAAAGGATAGGGTTTGGCTCCGCCGCTGGTGGCGCAGGAGGAAAGGGTAACGAGCGCGATGCTGAGCAGGGTGGCGAGTTTCGTTTTCATGGTGTGTTTTCGGTTTGGGTTCAGTGACGGCTTTTGCCGTCAAAAGCGGATGAGGAGCCCGGCGCCGAGGCCGTAGTCGGAGTGGTACTGGGCGGTGAGGGAAGCGTGGCGGGTGAGGGTGCAGTCCGCGCCCACGGTCCACTCCCACTCGACGTTGGTGTCGTAAAAGACCTCGCCCCAGGCCGCGAGCCGGCCGGTGAGTTGGAAGGCTTTGGAGAGGGTGAGGCGGGCATCGCCCTCGCTGTCGAGAGTGGCATTGACCCAGAGCATCAGCGGCAGGCGGTAGTTGAAACCGGCGAGGGCGCGGTCTTCGGCCTCATCCTGGTTGGTGAAGCGGTAGCCGGCGAAGGCTTGGAAATTCAAATTGAAGTAGCGCTGGTAGAGGAGGTCCGCCTCGTACTCGATGTCGTCCACGCCCTCCCAGCCGGCTTCCCAGGCAAACAGGAGGTCGTTTTTGGGATTCATCCAGGTGAGCAGGCCCTCGCTCATGTGGCTCTGGATCGAAGCCGCGCCCCACAGGTGAGCCATGTCGTGAGCGTGCTCGCCGAGGCTGGTGTGGTGATGCTGGCTGTGGCCGGCGGCCGCAGACGCAGCCGCCAGACTGCGGCTGGGGGCGTGAGCGGCGGCGGTTTGCCGCGAACTGGCGTTTGCGCCTGCGGGCGGCTCATACCGGAACACCCGCGCCATGCCGCTCATCATGTGGTAAAGGATGTGGCAGTGGAACAACCAGTCCTTCTCCTCATTGGCCTCAAATTCGACGACGCGGCGGCTCATCGGCGGCACGTCCACGGTGTGCTTTAATGGTGAGCGCGCGCCCTGGCCCATGAGCAGGCGGAAGAAGTGGCCGTGCAAGTGGATGGGGTGGTGCATCATGGTGTCGTTGACGAGTTCCAGCTCGATGACCTCGCCTTTGCGAATGTGGATGTAGGGAGCCTGCGCCACGGTTTTGCCATCGAAGCCCCAGACGAAGCG
The DNA here is from genome assembly GCA_964553805.1 of uncultured Verrucomicrobiaceae bacterium. Taxonomy (GTDB): domain Bacteria; phylum Verrucomicrobiota; class Verrucomicrobiia; order Verrucomicrobiales; family Verrucomicrobiaceae; genus JAGRPD01. The sequence goes on along the minus strand of CAZKMS010000050.1, from coordinate 7,580 downwards.
GTTCATGTCGCCGGTGAGATGCAGGGTGATTTTCCGGCGCGGCAGGCGCGCGGGGAGGGTGGTGTTTTCCCGGGCGCGCAGCAGGCGGTAAGGAGAGCCGGGCCGGGGCAGGTTCAATGATGCGCGCGGGTCGTCCTTTTGCTCGGCGAGGGCTAGGCGCAGCATCTCGTTCATGTGGTAGAGATTAGGCCGCGGCGGGTCGGTGGCCGGGGTGAGAGGCCCGGAGCCGAAATAAGCGGAGGCGTGGCCGCTGCCATCCTGGCTGGTGAAACGCATCTCGTATTGACCCGAGGCAGGGATGGTGACGATCACATCATAGGTTTCGGCGATGCCCATCAGGAAGCGGTCCACTTTGACAGGCTCCACCGCCGGGCCGTCGGCGGCGACGATGGTCATGGGACCGGCGGAGGAGTGCGGAAAAAAGTAGGTGGCGGCGCTGGTATTGATGATTCGCAGGCGGATGCGCTCGCCGGGAGAGCCCTCGATGCGAGTCTGGCGCTGGCCATTGATCAAAAAGGCGTGATAACCGACATCGGAGACGTCCATCGGCATCATGCGATCCCATTCGCGCTTGAAGTAATCCTTCAAGTTGCCGCTGCGCCAGGCGCCGAGGATGGACTGGGCGTTGCGGCGCATGAGGCCGAAGTAGTCGCTGCCGCGCATGAGCATGCGCATGACCTCGTGCGGGTTGAAATTGGTCCAGTCGGACAGCACCAGCACCTGCTCGCGGTCCGCCCGCACCGGCTCGCCGCCGCGCGGTTCGACGACGATGCTGCCATAGACGCCGCTTTGCTCCTGCAGATGCGTGTGGGAGTGATACCAGTAGGTGCCGCTGTGGCGCAGGGCGAACTCGAAGATGTGGGTTTGCCCCGGCAGGATGGGCGGAGTGGTGACGTAGGGCACGCCATCCTGCTCATTCGGCAGCAGCAGCCCGTGCCAGTGGGTGGAGGTCTCCTCGCGCTTGAGGTGGTTGTGCACGCGGATGCGAGCCCAGTCGCCTTCACGGAAACGCAGGGTGGGTCCGGGGATGCCATCGTTGATGGTGAGGCCGCGCACCCGGCGTCCGGCAGGACTGACCGTTTGCGCGCGAATGTGCAGATCATACTCGGCCACGCGGGCGCCGGCCGGGATGCTGGATATTTGGCAATCGTCGCAGGCACGGGCCATTGCCGCGCCGGAGAGGGCAATGAGGACAGGCAAAAGGAAGGATTTCATGACATCGAGGCAGACAGGGACGGGTTCGATGAACCAGGATTCGCGCTGACGCGCCGCGACCGGCTCAGCGGGCGAGTGGTCAGGGCACAATGCGTCCGTCAAGAACGCGGCCTCATGTCAGGAAGGCGCAGAAAAGCACGGTCAAGGCCACCTGCGGCTGAGCGGCCGGGGCCTTAGCCAAGGCGGAGAGCGTTTTGTATGTTGCCTGCGGAGACCGCAGCCGCATCTCGCGCCCACCCGTCCCATCTGTGCTGGCCGGTTGCGGCAGGCTGTCGCGGCCCTGCGCGGGCGCGGGCAAAGATGGAATGCTGGAACTGCCTTCTGTGGGCGCATTGACGCAACCGCAATGCTCCGCCACCGGCAGGGCCGCGCAGCAGTCCATGGAGCAGGCGGTTGGAACCGGTTGCGAAGCCACCCGCGGCACTGCTTGAAGCAGCAGCGACAGCAGGAGAATGACGGCAACAGGAGTCTTCACGGCAGCAGCAGGGACAGTGTCCAGGTTGATGGGATGGAAGTCAACCCTGGAGGGACAGCCCCTGCAAATGAGAGGCGGGAAGCTCCGGGTTTATTCCTGCACACGCGGCGGCGGCCGGATGGTTACGGCTTTTCTGCCAGCGCTACTTCTTCTGAGACTGCTGCTGCCAATGCCTGCCGGCGAAATCAAGGTAACAACCCCAGTCGTAGGCGTTGATGTCGTGCTTGCCGGTGCGCAGATGGTAACCGATCTGGCCGCCGACGGGCGTGTCGGGGGCGGGTTGTTCGGCAACCCCCAAACCGGGCAGGCCAAACAGCGCGTACACCGGCTCGGCGTTTTTGGCGGCGAGGAACTCGCCCTTCGGATCCGCCCACGTGTCCTCGGTGGCGCTGGCCACGTAAACCGGACGTGGCGCCATCAGGGCGAGCAACTGATGCTGGTCCACCGGGCAGGTTTTCGGGTCGGGACCGTAGGTCTTGTAGGTGGCGGTGAACCAGTGCGGGAAGCTGGTGGTGATGACGGCGGGAGTCTCGCCAAAATCGCGGTACTTCAAGGCCGCGCCGCCCTCGCCGGAGTTGTTGGAGATGACGATGCTGAAACGCTCGTCCTGGGCACCGGTCCAGAGCGAAGTCTTGCCGAGGCGGGAATGACCCACGACGGCGCTGCGTTGGATGTCGATGTCAGGCAGGGTTTGCAGGCAGTCGAGCATGCGGCTGAGTCCCCAGGCCCAGGCGCCGATGCAGCCCCAGTCACCCGCCTGCCACTGCTTGTCCTGCCCTGCCAAGGCGCCGCGCAGACCGTCCTTCCAGCCGTCGGCGTGATCGGGTTCAAGATCGCCGCAATACGCCGTGGCCACCGCGCAGCCGCGGTCGAGAATGAGATCGAGCGGGAAGCGGCTGACCTCCGTGCCGCGGGAGGCCTCGGTGGCACGGTTGTCCACGATGCCTTTTTCCTTGTTCGGACGCTGCCAGCGGTCCGAGATCGGGATGTCGGTCTCCGGGCTGGCAGCGTGGTTGCCGCCGAAGCTGAGGCAGAGGAAAACCGGCACCGGCGCCTTCGCCTGGTTGGGAGAGTACACCATCATTTGCAGGCCCGGCCAGGCGGGGACATCGGCCAGGCGGATCTGAATCAGACGGCGCGTGGCTTTGCCGCCGAGGGCGTCCTTTTTTTCGCTCAGAGTCTCAAAGCTGAGCTGCCACGGTCCATTCGGCGTCCTGCCATACAGATGCTGCTCAAACAGCGCCAGGGTGGCGGCGCGCCCGTGTTCCTGCCAGTCTTCCTTGCTGGTCACCGCGGCGGCTCCAGCGGGGTGCAACGGGTCCGGCAGGGTGAAGTCGCCGGCTTTGCTCTCGTCGGTGTTGGTGCCCTTGCGGGCATGCAGCAAGGCGACGGACATGAGAGCGAGCGTGGCGGTCAGGAGGAAGGAACGGCTCATCCAAGGAATACCAGCGCAACCGGCGCGATCTGTCAATGGCCTGCGCTCTTTCGCCAGGAGGCAGGGGAATGCGCTGTGCCGTGTCCCATTTTTCGCATAGAGGCGGAGGCAACGGGGTGGCTGAATGGGCCAGTCGCGAAAACTCGATTCCGCTTATGTTTTTTCAGGTTTTGGAATATCCAAATCTTTGCAGATTTTCCGTGCAAGCATGTCGTGAATCTCGGAATGCCTTGGAACGGATGAGCGTCTGTTCTTGGCGGGATTGCTCGGTTTCCGCCTTCCCGGATCAGGACGCACCCGTGCTGCTGAAGGTGTTGGACAAAAATGCGGCGCTTCACACCGTCACCAACTCTTCTGTATAATTGCCTTCCGCTGCCTGACGCGCCTCAGCACGATTGAACTCTAAAGCCTCGGAGAGAATCTCTCTCAGCGAAGAAATCAGTTCCTCCTTTGTCTCTTCTTGAGCATTGACACCGGGCACTTCTTCGATCCAGCCAATCCACCAGTCTCCCTCTTTCTTCGTAATGGCTGTAAACGTCGTTGCCATGATTCTGATGCTACTCAAAGCATCCCCGGCGTCAAGAGAGTCTATGTTGGAGGGAAGAATTGAAATTAGGGACCGGCGGCGGGCGGCGGGCGCGTGGGAAAGGAGTTGGCTGCGGCTCAGCGCGCCACCGGAATGGCCACGCTGCCGCAACGCACCGGAGCACAAGGCATGGCAGGCGCTGCACCGAAGTGGCTAAGGCCCGTGAAGCCGGTCGAGCAGGCGCGTCCGTAACCCGCGTGCCCATGGCCCGCCCCCCCCCAGGCACCGGCGCCACCTCCGACATAATAGCGGCCGAGGGTGGGGCTGTTCCAGATCAGGCCATTGGCACTGCGGGTGAACCCGTAGCCGCTCCAGCCCGTCCAGGTGAGCACCCCACCGCTGCCGCAGCCAATGGAGGCCACGCGCGGCCGGCCGCGGCACCAGCGCGAACCGCCGAAGGCCGGCCCCTGAATCTCTGACATCGGCCCGTAGCCGTAAAAGTCCGCCGGCCAGCCGACGGCTGGAACGGGCGCGGCGATGCCTGGGTAACCCGCAACGGCCATCTGCTGCTGTTGCAGCAAAAGACGTTGTTGTTGCAGCAAGGTGGCCTGCTCCAGCAACCGCAAACGCGCCTCGAAATCCCGGCGCTCCCGCTCCGCCGCCTCGCTGTGCGCCTGTTCGCGGCGCTCCTGCTCCAAAAACTGGCGGGTGGCCACCTCGCGCTGGAATTCCTCCGCACGCTGCTCGTTGTAGCCGAACTTCTTTTTCCAGGAGTTCGGCAGCTCCGTAAAAAGCACCTTGGCCGCGCCCTTGGCATGGAAAAAGGAGACGCCGTCAGGATGCACCTGGCTGATGCGGCAATCACGGTAAGTGCGCCCGCGCAAGGTGACGATTTCCTCGACTTGATCAACGGCGTTCGCCACGGGAGAGAGCAGCAACGTGAGGCTGCAGGCAACGAGAAGTGTACTTTTCATGGCCGTAAAGTTTTTTGGATTCTCCACAGCATTTGAAATGATTGCAGAAACGTCCAGAAATTTAATTATGGTTATTGTATTTGGTGGATTGATTCCGGTACTGTCTTTTGGTTTGACGGATTTTTGAACCAGCAGCCTCCCTCTTTACCTTCCTTTTGCTTGGCAACCAGACTCCTCCGGGCGTAACGTCCGGCCACCCGGCAACTCCCGCATGGTCCGACTCATCACCCAGCAAGGCACTCTGATCGATTGGAATGACGAGAAGTCGCTCCCATTCCCGGACAACCTTGTGTACCTGGACCTGCTCAATCCTGCCCGCGCGGAGGAACTGGAGGCGGAAAAGTGGCTCGAATACCAACTGCCCACACGCGAGGAGATGCAGGAGATCGAGGAATCCAGCCGGCTGTACACCGAGCACGGCGCGCTTTACATGACGGCCTGGATTCCAGTCGGTCTCGAGACCTCGGACCCCGACACCACCGCGATCACCTTTGTGCTGGCGCCGGATTGCCTGACGACGGTGCGCTACGCTGATCCGCATGCGTTTCGTGTTTTTGCCGATCAGATGCGCCGCCAGTGCGCGACACCAATCACCAGCGACGCCGCGTTTTTGCTGCTCCTGGAATTGATTGTCGCACGTGTGGCCGACGCCCTGCAGACGGTGGAGGCGGATCTGAAAAAGCTGGCACGCGAAGTCTTCGCCGTGGACACGCGACGGGCGAACGCGGCGATTGAAAAAGACCTGGGCGAGGTGGTGAAACTGCTCGGCCGCCGCAGCGCGCTGGTGGCAAACTTGCGCGAGAGCCTGGTCAGCGTGAACCGCATGCTGCAATACTTCCTCAACAACGCCGCCACCTGGATGCACGGCGGGCTGGCCAGCCAGTTTCGCAGCGTCATGCGCGACATCAAGTCGCTCGACGACTACACCAATCAGCAAACGCAGGAGATGACCTTCCTGCTGGAGTCCACACTGGGCCTGATCAACATCCAGCAGAACCAGATCATCAAAATCTTCACCATCGCCAGCGTGCTATTTCTGCCGCCCACGTTGATCGCCAGCATCTACGGCATGAACTTTGAGCACATCCCGGAGTTGAAAGTGCCCTGGGCCTATCCCGCCGTGTTGTGCGTGCTCGTGCTTTCCGCCGTGGCGCCGATCATTTACTTCAAGCGCAAAAAACTGCTGTGATGACGCGCCTGGGTTCCGTGGCCAAAGCCCGGCTGGTTCTCGCCGTGCTGCTGCTCGGCGCACTCTGGCTGCTGCTGGACGGCCCCTCCTTGGGCTCGAATTGGGCGCGGGTGCGAAACTTCATCGATGCAAACCCGGACGCGAAGGTGCCGTGGGAACTCGATGCCAATGTCGGCATCCAACTGGCCGCCGCAGCCAACCTTGTGCTGCTCTCGCTGCTGCTGATCTCCTGCGGCTGGTGGCTGCGCCCGTTTACCGGCGCGCCACGCAAGCTGCCCGCTCCGGCAAGCCCAGCGCGTCCTTCGAAGCCCCTGCTCTGGGGGCTTGCGCTGGTGGTTGTCATAGGCACCGCGGTGCGACTGCCGCTCGCTTCACGCAGCCTGTGGTGGGATGAATTGTGGAGCCTGCGCCAATGTTCCCACGGCAGTTGGAAGCTGGAGAAAAGCACCGCGGAGGACAAGCCGGCGCATTGGGAGTTCAGCCCCACCAGTTGGAAGCGCTGCGCCTTTTACTATCAGAAGCCGACCAACCACGTGCCGATGTCGTTGTTGCAGAAAGGCGGCCTGGAGCTGTGGCGCAGCGTTATTCGGGCACCCGAACACGCCTTCAACGAACTGGCCGCACGCCTGCCCACGCTCGGACTTTCCGCCCTCAGCCTCATCCTCATCGGCTGGCTGCTGCATGCCTGGGGCGCGCCGCTGCCTGCCGTGCTGTTGGGTGCCGGCTTGCTGGCCTTGCATCCCATGGCTGTCCGTTATGGCGTCGAGACGCGAGGTTATGCGCTGGTCATCCCGCTCGTGCTCTCCGCCTTGCTGGCCGCCACCCGTCTGCTGCGGCGCCGGGGACGCGATGGCTGGGGCTGGGCCTGGCTCGGCCTGAACCAATGCCTCTGGCTCTGGGCCTTCCCGCATGGCCTGCTCGATGTGCTGGTGATGGCGCTTCTCCTGGCGGTGCTGCTCATGCTGCGCCAGACCAATGGCCGCGACCGCTTCACCGTCTGCCTGCGTCTTGGTTTCGCCCTCGTGTTGGCCGCGATGCTTCTGCTGCAACTCTTCCTGCCCAACGTCATGCAGGCTCGTCATTGGGCGGGCCAGGAAAACCAGGGGCACGTGCTCAACAGCTCCATCCTGCTCAACACCGTCTCCCAGATCTTCACCGGCCTGCGCTGGCGCGAGCCCGGTCTCGGCACGGACATGGCGACCGGCCTGCGCGATCTGAGCACGCTCTTTCTTGATCCACCCCTCGGCGCCGCTCTGCTGGTGTTGCTCACTCTCTGGCTGGGCTGGGGACTGATCAAAACCCTGCGTCGCGGCCAGCCCGCCGCCTGGCTTGCGGTGGGTTTGCTGCTGTCTGGCATCGCGTTTGCCTTGGTCACCTGGAAGATCGATCTGTATTACTACCCGCGCTTTGCCATCGGTCTCCTGCCGGTGATGGCACTTGGCCTCGCCCTCGGTTGGGAATCCCGGCGCCACTGGGCAGGCAAGACCCAGATCGGCATCCTCGTCGTCTTCGCTGCCGCCCTCAGCGCCGGCCTGCTGCCGCTGCTGACCCGCCCCATCGAACCCATCCGCGATGTCTCCGACTGGCTCACCGCAGTGGAGTCGGAGCGCGGAGAAGTGCTGGCCTATGGTCATGGACGCGAAGCGGTCATGGTGCTCATGCCCGAGGCGAAACCCGTGGAAAGCGACACTCAGATTCTGGCTGCCATGGAGGCGGCGCGCGCCGCCAAACGCCCTCTGCATCTCGTCATTGGCCACATCAATTTC
>CAZKMS010000049.1:0-32668 GCA_964553805.1 uncultured Verrucomicrobiaceae bacterium | reverse complement strand
GCCCCAGCTTCCAGCGCGGCCTGGCAACAAGGGTTCGAGAAGGCTCCAGATGCGGCGGAGATGTCGTGATGACACTCTCTAAAAGAGTGCTGAGGACATGACAAGCATTTCTTGGTTTTTTACCCTGAGAAAATGACCAAACGAGGCAAGAAAGGTGTTCTCTTTCACTTACCAATTAAGTGTGCAGACAGTCGTTGAATTGGGCCGGGGGTGGGCTCCCGAGAAGCGGTCTGGGTGGGTTGCGGTGCGGGAGATGTGGGGTCATTGTGCCCACCATGTGGACCCTAATGTGTGGGCACTTAGACGTTCCTTTTTGGCCGATTCACGACCTGGATGGCCCTGACTTGGCCGCTGTGATCCCAAAACTGTTCATGAGAACGCGCAGCCTTGAAGCAAATGGGGTGAATTTGAACAAATGAACGCGTTTTAACGCCTCTCCGCGGTTCGGAGAGGGAGCGCCAGTGCCTGGGCGGAGCGGCTCCTAACCGGTGAGCTGGCGGCTTTACCCGATCTGCGCGAGCACGGCAGAAGCAATCCTGTCCGCCTGCGCTTCGAGATACTCCACATCACGGCCTTCGATAAGGAGGCGGATGAGCGGCTCGGTGCCGGAGTAGCGCAGGAGGACGCGGCCGTATTCGCCGAGTTTTTTCTCGGTCTCTTTGATGATCTTGCCGGCCTCTTTGAGTTCGGTGACGGGCGGCTTTTGACTGACGCGCAGGTTGCGGGTGGCTTGCGGGAACTTTTTGAGGCACTGGCGCAGGGCGCTGAGCGGCTCGCCGGTCTCCTGCATGATGCGGAGGAGTTGCAGGCCGGCGATGAGTCCGTCGCCGGTGCTGGCCCAGTCGGCGAAGATGATGTGGCCGCTTTGCTCGCCACCGAAGTTGAGGCCGCGCTCGTTCATGGCCTCCAGCACATAACGGTCGCCGACACCGGTGCGCACGACCCGGCCGCCGAGGCCGGAAACGAGATCATCCAGGCCGAAATTGCTCATCACCGTCACCGCCAGTGTGTTGTGTTTGAGCGTGCCCTTGCGCAGCATGGAGGCAGCCGCCACGGCCATCAGCTCATCGCCATCGAGCGCGCTGGCTTCCTCGTCGCAGAGGAGAATGCGGTCGGCGTCACCATCATGAGCCAGCCCTGCCTGCGCGCGCGTTTGTTTGACGAGGCGCTCGATTTCCTCGCTGTGGGTGCAGCCGCAGTCAGCGTTGATGTTGAAGCCGTCCGGCTCGGAATGAAACACCTGCACATCCGCACCCAGACGGGTGAGCGTCTCCGCGCTGGTGAGATGGGCGGCACCGTGAGCGTTGTCCAAGGCCACTCGCAAGCCATCGAGCCGGACGTGATCCATGCAGCCCAACGCGTGAGCGACGTAACGATCCACGCCGTCACCCACTCGGGTGACGCGCCCCAAGCCCCGGCCCTCCGGCCGCGGTTCCTCGCTGCCGCTGCGGCCAAGAATGATGTCTTCAATCGCCGTCTCGGTGGCATCATTGAGTTTGCCACCGTTGCCGCGCACGAATTTGACGCCGTTGTCGTAAAACGGGTTGTGCGAGGCGGAAACGATGATGCCGAAGTCGCCACCCAACTCGCGGGTGAGAAAGGCGATGGCTGGAGTGGGCAGTATGCCGACCAAAATCACATCGACTCCCGCCGAGTTCAGTCCGGCACAAAGAGCGGCTTCCAGCATTTCTCCGGAAGCACGGGTGTCGCGGCCCATCACACACTTGGGCCGGCTTCCTGAATCACCGCCGGCACGGCCAAGCACGACGGCGGCGGCCTGGCCGAGACGCATGACGAACTCGGGGCTCATGGGGTGGCGGTTGGCCACGGCGCGAATGCCGTCGGTGCCGAAAAACTGGCGTTTGGCTGACATGAAGCCGCGTTCTTAGCGCGGATTGTCTTCGCTGTCAAAGCTGCCCGCGGGCAGGCAGGTTGGGAATGCCATCATACAAATACCCGCGCCGGCTCACTGCCTGCTGCCGTACCAGAAACCAAAAAAGGAACGCCAGCAGCAACGCCAGCAGTTTCTCCCGCCAATTGCGCGTCAGCATCTGCGTGAAGCGGAGGAGGATGCGTTTACTTGCCTTCACGTTTTGGCGCCTCCACCGCCTCATCCGCACGCTCTCTCAATTCACCTGTCTCCAAAATGCGCGCCACCCGGCGGCGAATCTCGTCCGGCTCCAAATCATGCTCGATCTCGCCGTTGAAGCAAATTGACAGCGCGCCGCTCTCCTCGGAAACAACGAGCGCGATGGCATCCGTTTCCTCGGTCACACCAAGGCCGGCGCGGTGGCGCAGACCGATGGACCGGTCCCGCACTTCACGCTGGCTGACGGGGAAAACACAGCCGGCGGAGTGCAGCCTGCCTTGATCGACGATCACCCCGCCATCATGAAGCGAGGTCTTGGGGTGAAAGATCGTGGTGATCAGTTCGGGCGTGATCGCGGCATCAATCTCCACCCCGCTCTCGGCGTAAGGCTTCAACTCGATGTGGCGCTGCAGGGCAAAGAGCGCCCCGCAACGCTTGGCCGAAAGCTGCTTCATGGCCTCGACCAAGTCATCGATCGCCTCTCGCTCCTCATTGCCGAACGAAAACAGGCGGTGGCTGCCCAGTTCGGCCAGAACACGCCGCAGTTCCGGTTGAAAAATCACCACCAAGCCGACCGCCAAAAAGCCGGATGAACTCACCAGCAGCCAGTTGATCACCTCCAGTTTCAACAAGCGGGACACCAGCGTGAGGCTGAGCAGAAGCACCAGCAAGCCGGTGAGAATGCGCGCGCCGCGGGTGGCGCGAAAGAACAGAAACAGGTGGTAGGCCAGCGCGGCGAGGATCAGAATCTCCACGCCGTCGCGCCAATGCATCTTGAAAAAGTCCCACATGCCGCCTTGCAAGCTCCCATCATGGCAGCCTTTTGCGAATACACAAAAAAAACCGAAAATGCGTCCAGCCGCCCAAGTGGTCAGGCGCTGGTGCGCTCCCGCTCGGGATGGAGGAACAAGATCCAGTCGCGCACCTCGTGCGTGTTGCGGATGAGCTGCGTGACCAGCACCTCCCTCGGTGCAAAAGGCTGCCGCAGCAGCTTCAGGCCGGCTTCATCAGGCAGCTTGTTGCCCTTGCGGCTGTTGACGCGGCGGTCCGCCAGGACGCAATTTTCCCAGGTGCTGGCGCCGCCTCGAGACACCGGCACCACGTGATCAATGTTGCCCTCGCCCGGACGCAGTTTGCGTCCGGTGTACTGGCAGACACCGCCATCACGCTCCCAGATGGCCTTGGCGCAAAACTTGGGGCGGCGCCGCGGCACCCGGTCAAAACGGGCCAGCACCAGCACCGTGGGCACGCGCACCGGACCGTGCACCGTGCCGATCGCCTGATCCTGCGCACGCACCGGCAGTTCCAGCCACTCTTCCCAGCGCACCGGCCGCAACTCCTCTTGACACAGCATGTCAAGCGCGGTGGCATTGCCCGCCGCCATCATGCCAAAGGCCTCCATGGGTGTTTTGACGCCAATAGCCTGCCAGTGTCGATTTAACACCAATACCGTGATTTTGTTCAGAATGTCGCTCATGCGCTGGCTTCCTTTGGAGTCCTGGGAGGCCGCCAGAGGCAGGACATCCCTATTCTGGACCGCAACGCTACACAGTTCCACGCCCTTGCCAAGTGCCAAGATAGGCAGATGAGAGGTGGTTGGGGGGTGCCCTGGCCGGGCGATGAGGAGGTCAAATTGGCCGGCTGTAAATGCGCTGGAACACCGCGTCCTGCCCCTCGTCAAAACGACAGGGATCGATCAGAGTAATGCCATCCTCGCCAAAGCGCGCGGTCACCGGCGCCCCCTTGCCCTGCCGCAGGTACTCGTAGTTCAAATCGCGGACACGCGCCGCCGCCTCGACCAAGGCGCATGTGATCCGCGCTTCCTCAGCGGTGGGATAAAGTGGCGCCACCTCGTCACGGCTCGCACCGGCAAACTTGATCCGGCCCACGGCCACCATGCCGACCACCAGGCTGTCCACACCATAGCCCAGGTACCCTTTGCTGCCATCCGGGCGGGTCACATCACGCGTGAAATGGTTGTTGCTCGTGCGCGAACCGCCGCCGGCATGCCAAAATCGGAAGCCGCGATACTGCTGGTCGCTTTCCACTTTGCCATCGGCACCGACGATTTCATGGCCTTGGTTCACCGGCGCTTCAAAGTCGGGTGGTGTGATCCAGTTGTTGTGAAAGTTCATCGACAAACCGTTGGCAAACTCCACCCGCACCTGCACGGCGTCATAGGCATTGATGCCGTCGCGCAGCAGGCGGCGTTTTTGGCCGACGGCGCTCAGTGCCACCGGCTTGCTGCGGTAGTAAGACCAGATCAAATCGGTCCAATGCGGACCCACGTAGCTGAACGGATCGCTTTGCTCGACCCACTTGAAGGTGCTCGTGCTGACCTCCAGCGGTTCTTCCAGGTAGGCGGTGCCATACAATGGCTCGCCGATGCGGTTTTGAATGTCGTCGCGGATGCGCAGATGATCAGGGTCGTAGCGCTTGTGCATGTCCACCGCCACCACCAGGCCGCGCGCAGCGGCTTCATCGATGATGGCATCCGCTTCTGCCAGCGTCAGGCACATCGGCTTCTCAGTGACCACGTGAACACCGCGCCGCAGCGCGGCCAGGATCGGTTCCGTGTGCAGGTGATCCGGCGTGGCCACCGCCAGCACGTCAAGGTCAGGAAAAGCCGCTAGAATGTCATCCCAAGGCGCCTCGCCATGAAACTCGCGCGGGCGATGCCCCGTCCACTGTTCGAAGGCGTCAGCCGACTTCTTTGCCGAAGCCGCGGAACGCGTCGCCACCGCCACCAATTCCACCCGCACCGGCGCCAGCTCGCGTGCGAACGCGTCCAGCCCCACCCGCGCCAACTGGCCGGCGATGCCAAAACGCTGCATGTCCGCGTAAGCGCGCAGATGCACATCTCCGCCGAACATGCCGGCGCCGACCAAGGCGATTTTCAAAACGGGTTCCATAGGCTGGGTTCAAGTTTAACGCGCCGCGACGCTGCCACGCAAGCCCGCTGCTCTCTCCGCGCAAGCTCACCAAAACCAGTATCTTTGTGCGCTGAATTGACAACAACCCTAGCCGGTGACGCCACTTTTACCTTCTCTGTAAAGATAGCTCTCTCAAGTTGTCTTCAATTTCCTCAATCTCAACCTTTCCCACAGCCCTCCATTGATTCGAAGTCATATCACGGACATAAAATTTCCCGGAAGCTTCGGGATGAAGTAAGATGACCAATGAACGCGTATCCTTATCATCTCCGACAAAACATCGAATTTGCCCATCCTCGAGCATTTCTACTATCTTAGGATTGTAACCCGTGTTTTCTCGACTGAGTTTACTTGGCCATTTTGAGGTTTTCCCTTGCGCGCCAGCTAAAGGGACTATGATTCCGTCAGCCATGGCTTTTTGAGCCGCGTATGGCTCTGAATGACCAGCGGGTTTGCAATTACTTAGAATAGCGAGACCCAACAGTGTGATGGCACTTTTCTGGAGCGCCTCTTTCATCTTGTAAAGTTTCCGAATCGCTCGTTCCAACGACAACAATTTTCCAGGTTTCGCCATTCATCCCCGCCCCACTCAACCCCAATAACCTTGGCAAGTGGAAAACCTGTAAATACATGCCATAGTTCCCGAGCGATCTCGCGATCGTGTAACTTATTATAGAAGACGCCAGATCTCGCGGCCTCACGAGGACTGGCAGCATCCATAGGCACAATATCATTCGGCACTAATCCAGTCAAGTGGGCCAATTCATGAAGAAACGTGTCACCTGGAACAATGCGTCTTCCTAGACTAATCCTTTTGTTCCCCAAAAAACCATTTCGCCATGGATAACGAGGCTGTACTGATGCAACAGTTCCGGGAGTAACACCTCGAAAATACAATTCAAAGGTATCATATTTCATGGCTTCAACCTCACTCATCACTTGTTGTACATGCCTCAAACCTTCTCCCAAAGCCTTGAAGGCAGACTGACATTTACGGGTGTTGCTTGCACCGGCCAGAGAACTCGCTGGCCTCTCAAATCTTCCGGCAATGGTGCCGGCGACTTCTCCGACACGAGAAGATCGAATCAAGGCACTCTCTAAATTGTCATGATTAGTTCCCCGCTCCACCTGGCTCAACATCGGATCATCATTCCACACAACTGTAGCCAAGCCAACTGCATCAATGGCATTGACAGGATCGTTGTTTACAAACTCATATAAATTGAGGCCCCCAGCTTCCTCAATGGGGTCCCTACTCACCCAAGAGCCCAACTCTGTATTGTAATAAGCGCGCGCTGAATGGAGTTGCAGGAGCAAGCTGGCAACGATCAGCAGTTGTGTCCAAATGGCATTCGGTTTTGGTTTCATGGGGCGTTGTTGAATGGGGAATTAATGGCTGGAAAAGCGCCGCCGCCTGCCGGGGAAAATGGCGAGCCGCCCGGGTAAGAAGGAACTCCGGGGGCAACCGATGTGTTGGGATAAGCGCCAGGAAGTCCTGGAGATGGACTTCCTGCGGGGAAATGGGTGCGGTTCAGATTTTGTGCGCTGATCGCGTCGATCATTTGCATTTCCTCAATCGACGTCATGTTTCGATGATAAGGCATGGGCATTCCGCCTGCCGTGTAAGAGCCGCTGCTTCTTTGTGAAATATGAGAACAAGCCACTTGAAGCGCGATTTGGGTGTCTGGATGCTCTGGATCAAGCAGACTCGACTGAGCGTTGGCCAGCAAGGCTTCCAGGTGGCACCCATGCCAGCGCAACACTTCCGCTCGTATCTGCAAAGAATGCCGCCAGCTCCTGTCTGGGCGTCATTGACGCCAGATACCAGCCCGCTTGAACTTCCTCCTCGCTCACTGGAAACGGCCATTGGCGATAAAACTCGTCCGGCTTGATCGCGATGCCGTTGGTGCACTCAAAATTCACTTTGGTAGTGCCGTCATCCCAGCGGAGAAATAGATGCCCCTTTGCGGAAACCAGTTTCAATGGATAGCCCAATCTCCGGCCCAACGCCACCAAGAGCACCGGCATGGAGGAACAGGTGCCCATGCGCTTTTCACCCAGCAGCCCGGTTAAAAAAACGTCATCGGAATTGTCGTAGAACGACTTGTCCATCATGCTTTCAAGTGTGGGTTCCACTATTTTGTCCTTGTTGTAGTGAACCCCTAAATCCAGGCCCAAAACGGTGTTCATCAAACCCACCTTGAAAAATTCCTCGGAATTCTGATATTCTTGGGGTCTCTCAAGGAAACGGTGGTAGTTGCGTGCCGTCTCTTTTTTCACCAACTCGGCGAAACGCTCCAATTCTTTCAGCAGCGCTTCGGCGGGCAACTGATTCGCGCCCGGAAGCCCTTTGGCGCAGGCCAAATTGATCCGTTCTAGGCTCACCCGCGCCAATTCTTCACCCGTCAGGGACACAAGGTGATTGATGTCCGGAATCTCTGCGATTGGTTGCTCCTTTGCACCCTTGGCGGATGCACTAGTGTCGTTGATTGAACTGGCTCCTTTACGTTTTGCGCCCACTCCAAAAACGATTGCGCTTCCCAAAACGATACCGAGTAAAAAAGCACCGAGGGATTTAAGCGATCCAGCGGAGCTTGTTGATGAGTCGCCCACTAGCGCCAGCGAAGATCCGGCCGCAAGAGTCCTGCGCTCCTCACGCAGCAACTCCCTTTGCTTTCGACGTTTTTCGCCCATATTTTAGCCATTTTCCGTTTTTTTGACCCAAGCACAAGAAAAATGAGCCGCTTGCTCACCACCAACATGCGGGGATTCCATGAAGACGTAATCACCCGCTTTTCAGCAGCCGCTCCTTCGCCGCCCTGGACAGGCGCTTGAAGGCCGCCTCTGCCCGCAGCGCGGCTGGCCGGTCAGGATGCGGCCATTGGGCGACCAGATGCACCGGCCCCCTGCCCCGCGTGTAGCGTGCGCCGACACCTTTTTGATGCTGGGCAAAGCGGCGCTCCACATCGGTCGTTATGCCGCAATAAAGCGTGCCATCGCCGCAGCGCAGCACATACACGATCCAGTTCTTGTCCGCCATGCCTGATCAGGCGGGAATGATGGGCAGGCAGGAGCCGGTCTCAAGTTGCAAGCAGGCCACCGTGTGGCACTCCAGCAGGTAATCGCCGGCGGTCAATGGCAGCGGACCTTCTTCAAAAGGCATATCGAGTGCCGTGTCAAAAACACGGTGCCACAGCGCGCCCTCCTCACCCGGCAGCACAAAGGCGCGCGCCTTGCTGCCGCGATTGAACAGCAGCAGCAAGGTCTGCGGGCCATCGAGCAGCATGCCGAAAAGCTCGCGCTTCGCTTCGTGCCACTCGTCATGATCAAGCAGGCCGCCGGAGCCATCCAGCCAGGTGACATCCCGCAAGCCCGAGCGCGTCCTGACATGCCCGTCAAAGTAACGCGGGCGGTGCACAACGGCGCGATCCCGGCGCAGGCTGAGCAACTGGCGCGTGAAGCCTGTCATGCGCCGTGTCACCGCGTCCTCCTCCCAATCGATCCAACTGATTTTATTGTCCTGGCAGTAGGCGTTGTTGTTGCCGCCCTGGGTGCGCCAGCGCTCGTCGCCCGCCGTGATGAAGGGCACGCCCTGCGCGCAAAGCAGGCTGGCCATCAAACTGCGCGCCAGCCGTTCCCTGCGCGCCAGCACCTCGACGTCCTTCGTCTCGCCCTCAACTCCGCCGTTGGTCGAATGATTGTCGGCGTCGCCATCGCGGTTTTCCTCGCCATTCGCCTCGTTGTGTTTGTGCTGGTAGCTGACGAGATCGCGCAGGGTGAAGCCGTCGTGGGAAGTGATGAAGTTGACCGAACTCGTCGGCGGCCGCCGGTCCCAGCCGAAGATGTCCTCGGAACCGCACAAACGCTTGGCAAAACTCGCGGTTGATCCCTCGTCGCCGCGCCAATAACGGCGCGCGGTGTCGCGAAAGCGCCCGTTCAACTCGCGCCACGGCGCCGGGAAATTGCCCAGTTGATAGCTGTCCATCTCGCCCACGTCCCAAGGCTCGGCGATGAGTTTCACCCGCGCCAGCACCGGATCCTGGGCGAGCGCCGTGAAGAACGCGGACTCCCGGTCATAACCCGCCGGGCCGCGCCCAACCGTTACCGCCAGGTCGAAGCGGAAGCCATCGACATGCATCTCCTCCACCCAGTAGCGCAGGCTGTCGAGAATGAGGCGCAGAGACGGCGTGGTATGGGATGCCACCGCGTTGCCGCAGCCTGTCATGTTATGATAATACAGCGTCTCCTGCCGCTTGATGAAGCGGTAATAAGCCGTGTTGTCAAACCCGCGGAACAGCAGGCTGGGACCGTTTTCATCCCCTTCCGCGCTGTGATTGTAAACCACGTCCAGGATCACCTCGATGCCTTCCGCGTGCATGGCTTTCACCATCTGCTTGAACTCGGCCACAACCGCTTCTGGATCCGCGGACGCCCCATACTCCTCGTGTGGCGCAAAAAAGCCGATCGTGTTGTAACCCCAGTAGTTGGTCAATCCCTTGTCCACCAGGAAACCATCATCGAGATGCTGGTGCACCGGCAGCAACTGCACAGCGGTCACACCCAAGTCCCTCAAATAAGCCACGACCGCCGGCTCGGCCAGGCCTGCGTAGGTGCCGCGCAAAGGCTCCGGCACCTGGGGATGCTGCGCGGTGAACCCTTTGACATGCAGTTCGTAAATCACAGTCTCCTCCCAGGGCCGGCGCGGCGGCGTGTCGTTGCCCCAGTCGAACACGCCGCGCACCACCGCGCTTTTGAGAGCAGTGGCGCCATTGTCAGTCGATCCAGGCTGGCGGCGCGGACTGGGTGTCGTCAGCATGTCCAATCGCCCTCTGCAGTCGCCCGTGATCGCTCGCGCATAGGGATCCAACAACAGCTTGTGCGCGTTGTGCCGCAGTCCCTGCGCAGGCTCCCACAGACCGTGCACGCGGTAGCCATAAAGCACGCCCTCCGGCAGCCCGCTCAGATGCGTGTGCCAATAACCGGCCTCCACCCGCTCAAGCCGCACCCGCGCCACTTCGCGACTCGGCCGCTTCGGATGATACAGGCACAAATCCACGGCATCCGCGCGCCCGGCATAAACGGTGAAGGCGATGCCCCGCTCAGTGAACTTCGCCCCGGGCTCCGGAAAGCGGTGAGCGGGGAGCAGTTCGGGAACAAAGCTGGGAACAGACGACATGACAGCGTTTTTGATGAATGAAGCCTTGGGTTGCAAGGCTAAACCTGAGCCATTCAGGGAGCCTGATAGCGTGCCAAATGCCCATTGGAAATCAAAAAATCACGTCCCGCACGCTTCAATAGAGTCCGCCGCTCAATCATCTGCCGTTTGCGCTCGCGAGCTTCCCGCGCACACTCCTTCCCCCATGTCTGTCCGCGTTCGTTTCGCCCCTTCCCCCACTGGCTATCTCCATGTCGGTGGCGCCCGCACCGCCCTGTTCAACTGGCTCTTCGCCCGCCAGCATCACGGCGTTTTCATCCTGCGCATCGAAGACACCGATGACGCCCGCAACACTGAGGCCGCCCGCAACGCCATCTTCGACGGCCTGCGCTGGCTCGGCATCGACTGGGATGAGGGACCTGACGCTGGCGGGGATTGCGGCCCTTACTTTCAAAGCCAGCGCAAGGCCATTTACGACCGTTACCTTGATCAACTCACCGCCGCCGGCCGCACTTACACCGAGGACAGCGGCGCGGTGCGCTTCAAATTCAGCCGTCGGCCCATCACCGTCCCCGACATGGTTTGCGGCGATGTCGAATTTGCCGCGACGGAGGAGCCGGACATGACGCTGCGTCGTCCGGATGGCAGCTACATCTTCCACTTTGTCAACGTCGTCGATGACATCGAAATGGGCGTCTCCCATGTCTTCCGGGGCGAAGACCACCTCTCCAACACCTGGAAACACATCGACCTCTTCGAGGCCTTTGGCAAAACGCCGCCCACCTACGCGCACATCCCGCTGATCCTGAATCCCACGGGCTCCAAAATGAGCAAGCGCGACGAGGGCGCCGCCGTGGCCAGCTATCAAGACGAGGGTTATCTGCCTGCGGCTGTCTTCAACTACCTCTGCCTGCTCGGCTGGACCCCGCGCACCGATTCGGAAAAGCTGAGTCGTGAAGAGCTGATCCGTCTTTTTGACGCTCGTGAAATTCACAGCAGCAACGCCCGTTTCGACGCCGCCAAGCTCGACTGGTTCAATGCGCAGTACCTGCGGGAGCTCTCCCCTGACGCCCTGCTGGCGGCCTCGCTGCCGCATTTAGAGGAAGCTGGCATCGACCCGGCTCAACTTCCCGCCGCCGCCGCTGCGCTGCACAGCGTGCGGGAAAAAATCAGCCGCCTCAGCGAACTGCCGGAGTGGACCCGCTTTTTCTTCACCGAGGACTTCGCCATCGAGTCCGACATGGCTGCCAAGCTCGCCGGCAAGCCTGAAAACAACACGCTGCTTCAAGCCGCCGCCGAAGCTTTCGCGGCTCTTGCTGAGTGGACCGAAGAGACCGTCAACAGCGCGATCCAACAAGCCGCCAGCGCGCAATCCGTGAAGCCCGGCGCATTGATGCCTTTGCTGCGCGCCGCCCTCAGCGGCCAGCATCGCGGCCCCGGCGTCGCCACCATCGCACACCTGATCGGACGCGATAAAACCCTCGCCCGCATCGGGCGCGCCATCGCCATCCTCACGAGCGCGCCTGCTTAATAGTGGGGCAGCAACTGTCGCTGATCGGTGACGGGACGGCCAGCGTTCAGCCACTGGTCATAGGCAGCCCAGCCCTGCTGCATGAGCGCCCGGCCTTCGCCAAATGGACTGCTCGAACCCAGCACCACGACCACTAGGCGATGGCGGTAGATCACATTGGCGCCGTCTCCTTGCTGGTAAACCGAGGGCGCTTTCTCTGCCGACAGCACCACGCAGCCGCCCGAGCGCTGAGTGCTGGTCGCCTTGATGCCGTCGATGCGATCGCTGCCGAGCAACTGATTGCTGTTGCGCACGCCGACAGCGATCCTTTCCCCGCCGCGGAAGACCACCAAGTCGCGGCTGGCCTGGTTCGTGTAGAATCGCATCGCTGGCCGGGCGGCGGCGTAGAGAGCCAGGCGCGCCATGTCAGCCGCTGTGCTGTAGGGCGCCGCGCGAGTGTTTTCCAAACCGTGCGGATTGGTAAAGCGCGTGTTTTTGCAGCCCTCCTTGACCGCCAGTTGGTTCATCTGTCGCACAAATTCCCCCAGCGGATCACCCTGACGACCCAGCCGCTGCAGGTGATCGCGGCCCACGAAGTCTCCCAGCGTGATCGCCGCCACATTGTCGCTGCTCATCATCGTGGCATAGATCAAATCACGCACCGTCAAACGGTCTCCCGGCCGCAAATCCAGCGTCTGCTCTCCGGCGATCTGCGGCGCGTAATTGGGCACCGTGGCCAGCACATTGACTCCCACTCCGGACGCGGCCGCCCAATCCAAGGTCACCATGCCGGACACCATCTTCGCCAGCCCGCCCACGGACCGCTTGGCAGTCGCATTCGCAGCCACATGGATTTTTTTGTTGTACGCATCCACCACAATGACACTCGACTGCGCCGTCAGCATCGCGGGCGCGGTTGCAACCGCCAGCCCAAAAAAGAAAATCAATGATCGCATCGGCCTCCAGAATAGCCGCCGGTCATGCCCTGGCAACTTGCGATTTGCCTTCGTCACAACGGCGTTGACCTGGAGGCAGCCCTTCGCACTCTCCAGCATGCCTGAATCCTGCGCCGCCGCCGAAACCAGCGATCTCGTCCAACTCTACTACGAGACCTTCAATCGTGGCGACCGCGAAGCCTTGCTGCGGCTGCTGCATGTTTCCGTTGCCCATGACATCAACCAGGGCAGCACCGAAACCGGCGTCGATGCCTTCCGCGCTTTCCTGGCGCGCATGGACCGCTGCTACTCCGAGCAGGTGGAAGACCTCGTGGTCATACCTTCCACCGATGGCACCCGCGCCGCCGCGGAGTTTTTCATTCGCGGCGTGTATCAACAGACCGACGAAGGCCTGCCACCGGCATCAGGCCAGACCTACTACCTGCGTGTGGGCGCCTTTTTCGAGATTCTCGACGGCCGCATCTCCCGCCTGACCAATTACTACAACCTCGCCGAATGGCTGCGTCAAATCGGGGCCTGAGCCGCCACTTTCCCCTTGCCCTTCCCGTCCGTCTGTCCACCCTGAACGCCCACTCGAACCCAGACCATGAGCAAAGCCCCCATCACTGTCGCCGTCACTGGAGCCGCTGGCCAAATCGGTTACTCCCTTCTTTTTCGCATCGCTTCAGGAGCTCTTTTCGGCCCCGATCAACCGGTCAACCTGCGCCTCATCGAGATCGAACCGGCCCTCGGCGCGCTGCAAGGCGTGGTCATGGAACTCGACGACTGCGCTTTCCCCTTGCTAAAATCCATCACGCCGACCGCCGATCTCAACGAAGGCTTCCGCGGCGCCAACTGGTCCATCCTCGTCGGTTCCGTGCCGCGCAAGGCTGGCATGGAGCGCAAGGATCTGCTCAACATCAACGGCAAAATCTTCACTGGCCAGGGCCAGGCGATCCAGGCCAACGCCGCCTCCGATGTGCGCGTCCTCGTCGTCGGCAACCCCTGCAACACCAACTGCCTCATCGCCATGAACAACGCCAAGGACGTGCCGTCCGAGCGCTGGTTCGCGATGACCCGTCTCGATGAAAACCGCGCCAAGAGCCAGCTCGCCGCCAAGGCCGGCGTGCATTCCAGCGCCGTCACCAACCTCACCATCTGGGGAAACCACTCCGCCACCCAGTATCCGGACTTCTACAACGCGAAAATCAACGGCAATCCCGCCACCGGGGTGATCAGTGATGAAGCCTGGCTGCAGGGCGAATTCATCTCCACCGTGCAGCAGCGCGGCGCCGCCATCATCAAGGCCCGCGGCCTTTCCTCCGCCGCCTCCGCCGCCAACGCTGCCTGCGACACCGTGCGCAGCCTCAGTTTCCCCACCCCCGATGGCGACTGGACCAGCGTCGCGGTTTGCAGTGACGGCAGCTATGGCATCGAGAAAGGCCTGATGTTCTCCTTCCCCATCCGCACCGACGGCAGCAAGTGGGAGATCGTCCAGGGCGTGCCGGTCAACGAATTCAGCCAGGACAAAATCAACGCCACGGAATCCGAGCTGAAAGAAGAGCGCGACGCCGTCACCGAACTCGGACTGATCTGAAGTCCCTGCTCACTCGGGCGCGGCCTTCTTCGCCCTGGGCGGATGGACCGGCTGATCCACTTTCGATTCCACTCGGAGCATCTGCTGGAGCCGGGACGCTGGTCGCCTTTTTGACGCCTCGGACCGAGATCATGCCTGGGCCGTGAAAACAGTCGGAAAGTTGCGCGCCGCTCATCACCTGCGACGCCGCTCTTTCGGAAGCTCTTTTCCTGATTCCGATTTCTCCATCTACCGCCGGCACCGGAGCAAGCCCATTCCCGTGATGTCACCGCGCTGAGGAATTCAAGTTGCCCCTGAAATTCCGATTTGAACGCGCCACTACCCCCCATGACTGAGGAACTGCAAGTCCTGCGCGACATCGTGACCCGGCTGGAGGCGGCGGGGATGGAATACATGCTGACTGGATCGGTGGCGTTGAACGGCCATGCGCAGCCGCGCATGCCGCGCGATATTGACTTGGCAGCGGCCTGTTTTTAGGCTGCCGCGGCGCGCATTTATTCCTTTGCAGGTTAGCAATCCAGCCTTTGTTGTCGCATGGCCAACATCGCAGTTTTAGGGACTCTGGACACCAAAGGCACCGAGCATGCTTTCGTCGCGGAACGCATTCGCGAGCGCGGACATCACGCGATCCTCATCGATGCTGGCAGCGGTGCGCCGCCCGCCATCCAGCCCGATGTCACGCGGGAGACGGTGGCAGCGGCTGGCGGGGTGGATTTGGCGGCATTGACTGCGCGCCAGGATCGCGGTGAAGCCGTGACGGCCATGGCGGGCGCCGTCGCCGCCTGGCTGGCGCAGGAAGTGGCGGCAGGCAGACTCGACGGGGTCATTTCCCTCGGCGGCGGCGGCGGCACCGCCATCGGCACCGCTGCCATGCGCGCGCTGCCGGTCGGTTTTCCCAAAGTGATGGTTTCCACCCTGGCCGCCGGCAATGTGGCGCCCTACGTTGGCACCAAGGACATCGTCATGTTTCCCAGCATTGTCGATGTCTCCGGCATCAACCGTCTTTCACGCGTGCTGCTCAGCCGCGCCGCCGGCGCCATCTGCGGCATGGTCGAGGCGAAAATCCCCGCGGGCGATGACAAGCCGCTCATCGCCGCGTCCATGTTTGGCAACACCACCGACTGCGTCAGCATCGCCAAGAACCGCATCGAACAGGATGGTTTTGAAGTTCTTGTTTTTCACGCCACTGGAACCGGCGGCCGCGTCATGGAAAGCTTGATCGAAAGCGGCCTCATTCAAGGCGTGCTGGACGTCACCACCACCGAGTGGGCGGACGAACTGGTTGGCGGCATCCTCAGCGCCGGGCCCACTCGCCTCGATGCCGCGGCCAAGGCAGGCATCCCCGCAGTCGTCGCTCCCGGCTGCCTGGACATGGTCAATTTTGGCGAATCCGCCACGGTGCCGGCGCGCTTTGCCGGCCGTCGCTTTTATCATCACAACCCGCAGGTCACGCTCATGCGCACCACGGCGGAGGAATGCTCCGAACTGGGCCGCATCCTGGCGGAGAAAGTCAACGCCCACCCTGGACCCGTGGCCTTGCTGCTGCCGTTGCAAGGTGTCAGTATCATCAGCGCAGCAGGCGGACCGTTTCACGATCCCGAAGCCGACGCCGCGCTCTTTGATGCGATCAGAAAGCACCTGCGCCCCGGCGTGCCTTTGCTGGAAATTGACGCCACGATCAACGATCCAGCATTCGCCGAAACCGCCGCCAAGACTCTGCTCGGCATGCTGCCAAAAACACTGTGAGCGCGCCGCTTGTCAGCGTCGCGAAACCACATCAAACCTTGCGCCGGAGCGGAATCCATCCCACCGTGCCCGCCCCATCGCTCCGTTTTCCATGCCCGCTAAAAAGCCATCCGCCGCCAAGTCCGCCCAAGCTGGTATTTGCTATCTGGTCGGCGCTGGTCCCGGCGATCCCGGTTTGCTGACGCTGAAGGGCAAAGCCTGCATCGAGCAGGCGGATGTGCTGGTCTATGATTACCTGTGCAACCCCGAATTGCTGCGCCACGCCCGCGCCGGCTGCGAACGCGTTTACGTCGGCAAAAAGGCGCGTGATCACACCCTCAAACAAGAGGACATCAACGATCTCATCGTCCGCCTCACGCGTGAAGGCAAGGTGGTGACCCGGCTCAAGGGCGGCGACCCCGTGCTTTTCGGCCGTGGCGCGGAGGAGGCGCAGGAGCTGGCCGCCGCTGGCGTGCGTTTTGAGATCGTGCCGGGCATCACCAGCGCCATCGCCGGCCCCGCTTACGCGGGCATCCCGGTCACGCATCGCGCGCACTGCTCCCAGCTCACGATCTTCACCGGTCATGAAGATCCCACCAAACCCGATACCTCGCTCAACTATGCCAAACTCGCGCAGGCGGATGGCACCAAGGTATTTCTGATGGGCGTCGAGCGCATGACTGAGATCACTGACGCGCTGATGCGCCATGGCGCCGCTCCAGAGACACCGATGGCCCTGGTGCGCTGGGCCACGCATGGCCGTCAGCAAACTCTCGTCGCCACCCTCGGCACCATGGCGCAACGGGTCGAGGAAGCGGGTTTCAAAGCCCCGGCCGTGGCGGTGCTGGGCGACGTGGTGAACGAACGCGGCAACATCAACTGGTTCGAGAGCCGGCCCTTGTTTGGCAAGCGCGTCGTCGTCACCCGCACCCGGCATCAGATTGGCGAAGTCAGCCGGCTGCTGGGCGCGCTCGGCGCCGACGTGATCGAGCTTCCCACCATTCGCATCGTGGAGCCCGAGGACAAACTCGGCTTCGGCGAGCTGGTGCAGGATTGCCACACCTACGACTGGATCGTGTTCAGCAGCCCCAATGGCGTGGACGCCTTCTTCCAGATGTTTTACCGTCTCTATGACGATGCGCGCTCCATCGGCGGCGCCCGCATCGCCGTCATCGGACCCGGCACCGCAGCGAAGATCAAGGAGCATCATCTGGCGGTGGATCTGATGCCGGAGAAAAACTTTGTGGCTGAGGGCCTGGTGCAGGCGTTTCGCGAGCAGCACAACGTGGAGAATTTGAAGGTCCTTTGGGTGCGCGCCGCAGGCGCGCGCGAGGTGATCGCCAACGGGCTGACTGAACTCGGCGCGATCGTCGATGAAGCCATCGCTTACCAGACACGGCCGGAGCGCGAGGACAATCTGGAAGGGTTGGCCCGGCTCAATGATGAGGGCGCCGATGTCATCACCTTCACCAGCGCCTCCACCGTCGAGCACTTTTTCGATCTGGGCGTCACCCTGCCCGCTGGCATCCGCATTGCCAGCATTGGACCCGTCACCAGCGCTGCCCTCCGCGAGCGCGGCCTGACGGTCGACACCGAAGCCTCCGAACACACCATTCCGGGTCTCGTCCACGCAGTGCAGAAGCTGCTCGGCGCCGGTTGAGTTTTTTCATTTCACCTTTTCCTCTTTTCATCATGCGCGTTCTCCTCACCACCACCAGCTACCAAGACACCCCAGGCGACCACCATCAACTGCTGGAAAGTCAGGGGTGGGAGGTCCACCGCGAGCGCGGTCCGCTGCCAGAAAGCCGGATGCTGGAGCTGGCGGGCGATTTTGACGCCTTCTTGTGCGGCGATGACGAGATCACGCAAGCCGTGCTCGACAAGGCGCTGCCGCGTCTGCGCGTCATCAGCAAATACGGCATCGGACTCGACAAGATTGATGTGGCCGAATGCACTGCGCGCCGTCTGCCGGTGCTGTTCACGCCGGGCGTGAACCACACCACCGTGGCCGAGCACACTTTTTGCCTCTTGCTCGCCCTGGTGCGCAACCTGGTGGACAGCGCCATCGCGGTGCGCGCTGGCGAGTGGAAACGCGTGACCGGCAATGAAATCTGGAGCAAAAGCATGGGCATCGTCGGCCTCGGCCGCATCGGCCAGGAGGTCTCCAAACGCGCGCTGGCCTTCGGCATGAAGGTGCACGCGCTGGACCCGTATTGGCCGGAAGCCTTCGCCGCGGAGCACGGCGTCACCCGTCATGAAAAAGTCGAGACCATGCTGCCGGAGATCGATGTGCTCAGCCTGCACGCGAACCTCAGCGACAGCACCCGCCATTTGATCCGGCAGGATCGCATCGCCCTGGCCAAGCCGGGCCTGCTTGTGGTCAATACTTCGCGCGCCGAACTGGTGCACATGCCCGACATGATCGCCGCGCTCAACGCCGGCACCGTTGGCGGTTACGCCACCGATGTGCTGGACGAGGAGCCGCCGCCACCGGACCACCCGCTGTTGAAACACCCGCGCGCCTTGATCACACCGCACATCGGTTCACGCACTTACGAAAGCGTGCCCCGCCAAGCCATGCGCGCCACCTTGAACCTGGTGAACTTCATCAACGGCGAAGCGGACGTGATCCAGGCCAACCGCTTCGATTAAGCGGCGCGCGCCTTGGTTGCTGCCAGCAACCAAAGAAACAGGCCGCTCACCAACAACGAGGACAGGCCGATGTGCAAAATTTGCGCCAGCGGCAGAATGCCGAGGTGTGCCAGCACCACGCCAAGGACCATCTGCGCCACGACCAGGGCAATGACGCTCCACTCCAGCCAGCGCAAGTTTCCCAAAGCGCGCCGGGCAACCCAGCCGTAAGCACAAGCGGCCAGCAAAACCAGCCAGGAGAAGCTGCGGTGGGCCAAATAGACAGCGCTCTGCTCCAGCTCCATCACCCATTGCGCGCGCAGCTCACCCGCATGCTGTTTGGCCAGATGATCCGTCATCTCCCGCACCTGGCTGCCGAGCACGCCTTCAATCACCACGAACGCAAACAACAAACCCGCGAGCAGTGTCGCGCTGCGGGCGGCCGACGATTGCAACGGCAGCCGCCAGGGACGCTCGCAGCCTCGCCAGGCGACGAACACGAGCACGCACAACAGCAGGATCGCCAGGGCCATGTGCAGGGTGATGATGCCGGGCTGCAACCCGCTCAAGACCACGCGCGCGCCGAGCCAGGCATTCACCAGCACCAGCACCAGAGCCGAGGTGGCGCCCAAACACACCAGTCCCCGGCCCCGCCGCCACTCGCCAAACGAAGCCAGCCAAAGCCACAACACACTCAATCCCACCGGCAGGCTGGTGAGCCGGTTGAGGTACTCAATCCAAGTCGCCACGGGATCGAACTCAGCGCGCAACGTCTCCTCCGTGATGGCGGCCGGGTCGCGCCCATGCTGGGCGGCTTTGCGGCGAAACTTTTCCAGGTCGAGCTTGGAGAAATCGATTTGTTCCGCGCTGGTCGGCGGCACCCAGCAGCCGTAGCAGAAAGGCCAGTCCGGGCAGCCCAACCCCGATCCCGACGCCCGCACCGCCGCGCCGACAAACAGCAGCACCTCCACACAGATGAAAGCTGCGAGCGCAAGGCGCTGAAAAGGCGTCCACTTCATGAATCCAAGCAGCGGGCAATCTACGCCAGAAAGTTGGCTGGTGTCCAGACTTCAGCCGAGATCACCCTGGAAACCAGCGCGAAGCACCGCCAGAAAAGGCCGGCGCTGACACGACCTTTTATTGAGCGGCGGCTTGGCCCGCTTCCACCTTCTTGGCGGCAGAGGCCGACATCTCCTTTGACCATTCCTCAAAGTCCTTGACCTTGACGACTTCGAGCTGGGCTTTCATCTGGGCGTGGCCAGGCCCGCAGAGCTGACCGCAAATGATGTCCCAGGCACCCTCGCGGGTCGGTTTGAACCACATGTGGGATTTCACCCCCGGCGTCGCGTCCTGCGCGGCTCGCATCGGCACCAGCGCCAGGTTGTGGATCACGTCCTTGCTGGCGACATCGACAATGACCGGACGGCCCACCGGCAGCTTCATGGTGCCCGGATTGACGAAGTCATCCTTGCCATTGGGGTCCGCCATGTCGCGTCCCATCGGATTGGCGGCGCCGGAGATGTAGCGTGGATTCCAAATGCCCAGGTTTTTGTCCTCGCCCGGATACTGGAAGTTCCACAAGAATTTCTCACCCAAGGCGCGCATCTTGATCACGTCGGGACCAACAGGATAATCGTCAGCTTGGCGCGCCCAGAGCGGGAAAGCGAAACCGAGCAGCAGCACCGCCTCGATGATGACGACGCCAATTTCAATGTGCGTGGAGGCATGTCCGCGCACGCCATGGTAGTCCGCCTTCGGGTTTTTCCTGGCATGGAAGCGCGTGAAGCAGATGACCAGGAAGATGCTCCAGCCGACGAAGAGGGCGAGCATGAACCAGTGAACAATGCCGAGCATGTGGTCGAGCAGTTCCCCGTGCTCGGAGGCGACAGGCGTTTGACCGATCCATTCGTTGATTTTTGAGAGCATGACAGTGCGGGGAAGAAGGAGATGTTAGGCAGCGGATTCGAGTTGGGCGTAGCGGCGCTGGCGGCGTGCGAAACTGAAGATGGTATAGAACAGAACACCAAAGATGAAGGCGAGAATGCCCAGCATCACAAGGATGGCAAAACCCTGCGCGTTCGCCTCGGCGCTGTTGGGATCAGGCAGGCAGGTGGCACAGGCGATGGGCAGGGAAAGCAGACTCATGAAGCAGGGTTAGCCAGTGATGATGGTGCGGCTTTTGCGGAGCAGGTACCACGAGCCGTAAGCAATCAGGATGAGGGCCACCCAGCCCGCGAAGGCTCCCAGACCGGCAGCGCCGGCTGCGGCAGCCTGCTCCGGCGCGAGGCGGGTCCATAAAAAGAACCCGGCATCACAGAGGATGGCGAAGAACAGAAAAACCAGATGGAAATGCTTCAGGGACATCGCAATGGATACGCCGCATCAATGGCCCTTGGCGCTGGTGGAGTCAAAGCCGGGGAAAACCAGCGGGTCACCGTGACTGAGGTGGAACAGCAGGAAGAGCACGAGGGCAAACACCACGGTGAAAGCCAGAATCTTGTAGATTGTGGTGCGCTCATGATTGAGGTGCATGAAAATCAACGCAACGAGCGAGACTTTGAAGGCGGCCACAATCATGCCGACCAGGATGTTCAAGCCGTGCGTGGGCATCTCATAAAAGGAGAGCGCCACCGTGATGATGGTGAGCACGATCAAGGCGCCACCGATGACCCAGTATTTCTTGATCGACTTTTGGATTTCTTCAGCGTTGTCAGCCATGGCTTTGGGCAGGATTAACGGGATTGAGGGAACATTGAACTTTTGAAGAAGTCAGACGCCGCGTTGCAGGCGCTGGCTCTTGAAGTTTTTCACAAAAGATAAAGCAGCGGGAACAGGAAGATCCACACCAGGTCAACGAAGTGCCAGAACAAGCCGCCCACTTCGACGCGGTTGGCCAGATGCTCCGGATTTTCGCGCAGCATGCGGCCGTTGCAAAGCCAGAACCAAGCCAGCACCAGGGCGCCCGCCACCACGTGCAAACCGTGCAGGCCGGTGAGGGTGAAGTAGATCGCGTAGTAAGTGTTGAGCTTCGGCGTGAAGTTGGAGAAAAAGGTGATGTCCTTTTTGTCGAGCACCACGGTCGGATGGTGGTGCGCGCCGTGGGAGTCATCGCCCTCGTGCTCGCCCGCGGCGGCGGGGGCGCCGAGCGCAGCACCATGGCCGTGCCCCTCGCCGGGCAGATGGTCGTCCGCCTTGTCCGAGTGCAGGTGCAGGTAGTAGCTCTCCTTCTGGAACGTGGCGCTCTTGAGCGGATCGCGCTTGCCGTGGTACTTGTGCTCAAACTCCTCCTTGGCATGCTCGCGCACGGAAATGAACACCTTCTTCCACTCCTCGCCAAAGTACTTCGACTCCCAAGCCAGCGACTTTTCCTTGTCCACCACGCCACGGGTGTCGATGCCGTCCACTTCGAGGGTCATGCGGTCGTCGAGCAGCCTGCCTTTGACGACCGTGCCGTCGCGGAAGGTGATGCTGTCGGCGCTGTAGCCGAAGATGTTGGCAAAGCCAAACATGTTCGAGGGCTTCACCGCAAAACTCATGGGCGCGACCGCGGTGAGCTTGATGGTGGTGGGCGCGGCGATGTTGACACCTTGTTCCTCCGCCTTTTTGCGCGCCGCCTCCTTGGCTTCTTTCCGCATCTTGGCGAAGGTGTCCTTGTCCAGGGTGATCAGCGAGCCATCCGCCAGTTTGAACTGCGGCGCCTCCATGCCGTCGAGGTATTTGAAGACGTAGCCATGCGGATCGGCATCCATGGCCGCGGTCTCGCCCTGAATGATCAGCGACATCTCGGTGGCCTCGCCGAATTTGATTTCGTAACCGTGCGGCAGGTGGCCAGTGAGAATGGTGCCGTCGGTGAGCGTGACGCTGTAGTGCTCAAACTTGGCTTTGTATTCGAAAGCCTTGAGCACCATGAAGGTGGCGGCGCAAGCCACCGTCAGGCCCATGAAAAGCCGGAACTGGCCGATGCGGCGCAGCTTGAGCGAGGCCCAGGCCATGACGATGGTGACCGAGGAGAAAATCAGCACCATGGTGTTGACGAAACCGGGCGTGACCGGAAGCTCGTGGATCGGCCAGGGATAGTCCGCGCCGACACGCAGGAAGATGTAGGCGGAGAACAGCCCGCCGAAAAGCATGACTTCGGAGGCCAGGAACAGCCAGATGCCGACCTTGGCGTTGTAGAGGCCGGTGTCGGGTCGGGCGGAGACAGTGTAAGGGATGTCCATTGGGCAGGATTAACGAAATTGGGGTTTCACGCAGAGGCGCGGAGTGGGAAGAGACGCGGAGATTGGAAAAGGAAAAAACGCTGTGTCTCTGTTCCCTCCGCGTCTCTGCGTGATCGGATTGACTAGTTGCCTCATCGTCTTCAGTTTAATGCGCATGTGATTTTTCGACGGGCGCGTGGGTGTGTTTTTCAGATGGCAACTGCCACTGCGGGGTGAAGGGCTCGCCGGAACCGGGCACCGAGTACTCGTAGGGGCCGCGCTCAGCGGTCACATCGAAGGTGAAGTTGCCATGCGGCGGCGGGGTGGGCGTGGCCCATTCCAGCGTGGTGGCATCCCAGGGATTGTCGTTGGCGATCTTGCGTCCGCCTTTGATGCTGCTGAAGACGTTGATGATGAAAGGGATCTGGCCGAGGGCGAGAATGAACGCGCCGATGCTCATCACCTCGTTAAGCCAGAGCCAGTCGGCGGAGGTTTGCTCGAAGTACTTGCCGCCGTCATACCAGCGGCGGTGGAAACCGGCCATGCCCTGGATGAACATGGGCGCGAAGACGAGGTTCATGCCGAGCAGGGAGGGCCAGAAGTGCCATTTGCCGAGCTTGTCGCTCATGTAGCGGCCGGTGATCTTCGGAAACCAATGATACACCCCGGCGAAGAGGGCGAAGATGGTGCCGGGAGCAACGACGTAGTGGAAGTGGCCGATCACGTAGTAGGTGTCGTGCAGGGCGAGGTCAATGAAGTTGAAGGCCAGCGGCAGGCCGGTCAGACCGCCGATGCCGAACATGGGCAGGAAGGCGGAGGCGAACAGCATCTGCGTGTTGAAGCGGATGGAGCCGCCCCAGAGGCTGATCATCAAACAGGTAAGCAGGATGACCGAAGGGATCGAAATCAGCACCGTCGTGATCTGGAAGTAGGTGGACATCATGGTGCCCATGCCGGTGAGGTACATGTGGTGAGCCCAAACCAGGAAGCTGAGGAAGCCGAGGACGAGCGCGGAATACACCATCAATTTGTAACCCCACAGCGGGCGGCGGATGTTGTTGGGAATGACCTCGGCGATGATGGCGAAGGCCGGCAAAATCAACACGTACACCTCAGGGTGGGCCAGGAACCAGAACAGGTGCTGGTAAAGCAGCGGGCTGCCGCCACCGGAGATGTCCAGGTGCTGGCCGCCTTCCATCAAACCCGTGGGCAGGAAGAAACTGGAGCCAAACACGCGGTCGCTGAGCTGCAGCAAAGCGGCCACTTCCAGCGGTGGGAAGGCCAGCAGCAAGAGGAAGGCGGTCACAAACATCGCCCAGGTGAAGAAAGGCAGGCGGAACCAGCTCATGCCCTTGGTGCGCAGGTTGATGATGGTGGTGATGAAGTTCACCGAGCCGAGCAGCGAGGCGGAGATGTTGAACACCATCGCCATCAACCACCAGGTATGGCCGTGATTCCAAACGTTGCTGACCGCAAGGCCAGTGGTGGAGGCCAGCGGCGAGTACATCGTCCAGCCGGTTTGCACTGCGCCGGTGCCGACGAAGAAGCTGTAAATCATCAACACACCGCTGATAAAGAAGAACCAATAGCTCATCATGTTGAGCTTGGGGAAGGCCATGTCGATGGTGCCGATCTGCAACGGCATCACGTAGTTGCCGAAGGCAGCGAAACCGAGCGGCACGATGCCGAAGAACACCATGATGGTGCCGTGCATGGCGCCGAGCATGTTGTAGAACTCGCCATTGACCACGCCGCCTGGCGCCCAGCGTCCAAACAACTCGTGGAAAAAAGAGCCCACCACGGGCAGGTTTTCCAAAAACAGCAGCCCCGGCACCGGTTGATCCGGGTAGGCGATGCTCCAGCGCATGAGCAGCATCAGGAAGAAGCCGACGAGCAGGAACAGCAGGCCGCTGAGGCCGTACTGCACACCGATCACCTTGTGATCCGTGGAGAAGATATACTTCTGGATGAAGCCGGGCTCATGATGATCATGGGCATGATCGTGAGCGTGTGAATGATCGTGAGGAATGGCGGCGGCGCTCATGGCGTGAGGGTCAGAATCAGGAATCGGTGGCGGGCAGTGTTCGTTGAAATTCAGGAGTCCAGCATCTGGCTGGCATCAAAGGAATGACTGTAGTCAAAAGCAAAATCTACCTGGGCGGCGCCATTGACCACTTGCACGGTTTTGGAAAGTTTCTTTTTGAAACGGGGGTGCCAAGCCTGCACCACATACTCGCCGTCCGGCAGCGCGCGCGCAACCGCATAACGCCCGTCCGGTCCCGAGACAGCCTTGTGAATGCCCTCATGCACCACGATCCAGGCTTGCTGCCAGGGGTGCGCTTCCCCCACCAGGCGATAGGTTCCAGGCTGGGCCATGGCGCAAGCCCACGCTTGCCCTGGAGCGGTCTCATGTGTTTGCATCATCTCGCCCTGATCGAGCGTGTCCGCCGCATGATGCTGAAGTGACAACCGGGCGGCCGAGGTCTCGCTGTTGTGAACGGACAAAGTCTCGCCCGCCTGCAACGCAGTCACATACGGATGAAAAACGCAGCCGGACAGTTCCACCTGGCTTGGTTTTGCCGCCACATTGGAAGCCCGGGTGCTGCCGCTGACGGTGATCACCACTTCCGCAAGGCCGCCTTCAGCATCCATTTTCCAAGCTGGATGAACAAGCGCGGTCTGCGGTGCGCATGGGATGCCAGTCAGGTCGAGCACCCTGCCGAGCAGTTTTGGCGGACCGCCAAGCAACACCACCCGGCCGGAAACGCTGACGCTTTCCGCGACCAGACCAGCCACCGGCAACACCGGTTCTGAGCCGGCTGTGGCATGTCCATCCTGGCGCCCGCAAGCACAGCCCAGCACCAGCCACAAACCTGCGAGCGCCGCGCAGTGCGTCGTGGAACGGGGTCTGTTGCTGAAAGTGGCCATGCTGTTGCTCGGAGAGTTCAAATTTCAATCACTCGGTGCCGCCAGTGGCGCCAGGTCCCGCTGGGATTTCGCCAGGCACGTTCTGCTCCGCAAACGACTCCAGTTCAGGTGAAGTCCACTGCGTGGCGCGGGCGCCCTCGGCTTCACGCACCGCTTCCACCATTTCCTTGGTGACCATCGGCGCTTCGTTGCCCCAACTGTTGCGGATGTAAGTCAGAAGGTTGGCGAAATCGCCCGCGGACATGGCGCCGCCGAAGCCCTGCATGCCGCCCGGGGTGTTGAAAGCCGCGCCTTTGACGGAGATGGGGCCGGTCAGACCGTGCTGCACCACACGGATCAGGCGCTCGGTGCCGCCCAGGACCCATTCGGAGCCCGCCAGCGGCGGAAACTGCCCGGGAATGCCGAGGCCGTTGCCCTGGTGGCAGCCCCCGCAAACAGCATAACCACCCGCGCCTTTTTTCATCGCAACTTGGAAAGGATCGCCGTCGCGGACGTCACCGTCGGTCTTCGGACGCGGATCCGGGCTCTTGGCGAAACCGTAGGGATTGCTGGTCTCGAAGTTAAAGCCGCCGGTCATGACGCCGAGTTGGCCGCCGCCGAAAATCGCGACGATCATGCCCAGAAAAACCACCCAGGTGGGCGCGGGCTTGTCTTTGGCTTCGAGGATTTCCTTCTCACGCTTGACCGCGGTGTGCAGGTGGTCAAGGTCCGTGGAATCAGGATGTGCGGGGGAGGCGCTCATGTGGGAAAAAGACAGGCAGGCGACAGCTTATTTTTTCTCGGGCGCGGCAGCGGCGAGGGCGGCGGTCACACCGGGGATGGGGTAATCTTTCTTCAAGGACAGCAGGTAATCGACCAAGGCCTCAGCCTGCGCCGTGGGCACCACCTCGTAGCCTTTTTTGGGTGCAAAGCGGCCGGTCAACTGGATCGCGCTGGCACTGCCCTGCCCTTGTTTTTTACGGACAGCGTAAAGGTGGCGGAAGGAGGGCATGACCGACCAATCGTGGAGTGAACGCGGCGCGTAGAGCTTCTGATGCAGCAGCGCGCGGTCTTCGAACCGCCAGCCCGCATTGGTGAGATCCGGACCAATGCGCTGCGTGCCGAGAAAAGCGAAGGGCTCGCCGAGGTAGTCGCGCAGGGTGTTGGAGCGCACCGGCTCGGCCGGACGCGCCTCCTGGTCCTGGCCCCAGCCTTTGCGCCAGCCATCAAGGGCGAGCTGCGGCGGGCGGATCATCTGCGAGTGGCATTGGGCGCAGCCTTCGCGGGCGTAAACCAACTGGCCCTGGCGGTGGATGACCGTGGGCGGATAGACGCCTTCAACGCCATCGGCATCCTTGTCATAAGCCAAGGGCTTGAGGTTCTGATACTTGATCACCGGGACGACGACCAGCAGCAGCCAGGGCACACCGAAGGCGGCGATCAGGGAGAGGGAGAATTTGCGGAAGTCACTCATGCGTTTGCTCCGTGTGGGAGGGCGGAATCGTTGTCGTCGTGATGGGAAGGCAGCAGGGTGGGCGCGGCACTGCGGCGACCCAGACCGGCGACCATTAGGGTGAGGTGGATCAGGAACCAGATGTTCGACCAGGTGATGAGCGCCCAGGCCACGGCGCGGGCCACGAGGTAAGGCCGGGCGTTGAGCACCACCGGCATCCAGGTCTGATCCCAGCGCACCGGGGAATTGATGTCATCGCCCTGCTGCATGCCGGCGATGAGACTGGTCACAACGATGGTGACGATGCCATAGACGGCGAACCAGAAGTGACTGCGAATCAGGCGGACCGAGAGCCACTCGCAGCCGGCCAGGCGCGGCACGATGTAATAGATTGCGCCGAACGCGATCATGCTGAAGAAGCCGTACACCGCGATGACTTGGTAACCATACCAGGCATGGGTGAACTGCATGGAAGGACCGCTCCAGAAGTTCGAGAGCACGGCCAGGATGGCGCCGGAAACCGGGTAAAACAGCGCGCCGAAGAACACAAAGCGCAGGGTCGGGCTCACCTGCACCAAACTGTGCTTGCCGAGCGTGGTGAGGTGATGGTTCAAACCCACGACACCCACCGGGAACAGCAGCAACACCCCGGCAAGAGCGCCAACGGCAACCATCCACGCCGGCAGCGGTCCGCCCATGTAACGTTGCATGCCGACCCAGCCGCCGAGAATGGCCAGCATCCAGAAGCCCATTTGAGCGAGCTGCTGGCTGGCGATGGGCTGGCCGGTGATCTTCGGAATGAAGTAATAAGCCGCGCCGACGCCAACCGGGACGAAGAACAACAGAATGACGCCATGCACATACCAGGAGCTGATGCCGGCACCGAGCGCGCCGAGCCCGCCCGGCACACAGTGCAGGGCCACGTTGGCGGTCAGGAACACCCACGGGAACCAAAAACAAGCTCCGGCAAGGTACCAGGAAGTCACCCGGAAGCCGCCGGGACGGGACGCGAACGAGCTCGCGAACAAACGCACCATGGGCCAGGCGTAAACCAGGAAACAAACCAGGAACACCGGCCACAAATAAGACGGCATCTCCAGCCACTCGATGCTGGTGCTGCCACCGAGCAGGATGCCGAGCACCCCGAGCGTGACAGCGATGTTCCAAAACACGCCAGCGACGATCATCAGCGACTTGCCACCCTTGAGTTCCTGGCCGGAACGGCGCGCCATCAACCACAGCATGACGCCCAAGGCGGCCTGGATGCCCCAGCCATAAATCAACGCGGTCAGGTGCGCGGGCTGCAGACGTCCGAAGGTGAGAAAGGAGAAGTCCAAGAACTCCGGCGCGAAGGCTTTGATGGCAGCGATGACGCCGAGGATCGTCGAAGCCATGAGCCAGAAGGCGCCGTTGAGAAACAGGAACAAAACCGGGCCCTTGACTGAGCGGTCGATCCTGGCACGACGGGCGGTGTCAGCCTGGGTGTCCAGTTCGGGAGAGGCGGAAGCGGTGTCCATAGGTGAGGTGAAAGTGGCGGGCGAAAAGCGTCAGTTTTGCGGGGCGGCGGGGGCCGGCGCGGCTTCGGCGGGTTTGGCGCCTTCCGCGGCGGGTTTCTCTTTCTCTCCTTCCGCGGCAGGCGGAGCGGCGGCGGCCTCGGCCTCCATCTGCTTGAGCTGGGTCGGCGAACCCGGCACCAACGCGGCGCTTTTGGCGGCCTTTTTAGCCTTCAACGTGGTGGCGGTCTTGGTGAAGACCGCCGCGCTTTTGGCCTTGTCATTGAGACCCATCTTGGTGAGCAAATCGGTCTGTTCCTTGGCGATTTCCTGGCGGGCCGCGAGGCGTTCTTCAGCGCGCGCATCCTGCTCAGCGAGGCCGCCAAACAGCGCCTGGAACACGTAAAACAACGCGGCGAAGCCGGCAAAACAACCGAACACCCACAGGAAGGTGGCGCCGGTTTGGGGATTGTTGTCAGGAGATGACATGGTCAAACGTGGGGGAAAGCGGACGGACGATCAGTTGACGACGTTGATGGATTCGAGCAGGCGCGGGTCGCGGCAGGGATAAAGACTGAAGCGGCCGAGACCGCGAAGGTAAAGATAACCGACGGTGCCGACCACAGCCAGCAGAGCGAACACATCCTGGATCCAGGCGCCCGCAATCCACCACTGCTCACCATGGGTCAGCGAGGGGCCGCGCTCGGGAATGACGTTCCAGTACATGTCCACCACGTGCATGAACAGAATCCAAAGGCAGACCAGCACCATGGTGCGCGGCTTCTTTTTGCGATTCTGGTCCAGCAGGATGACAAAGGGTCCGACAAAGTGGCCGAGGACAATGAAGATGCTCAGCCAGCGCCAGCTCTCGGTGTTGCGGGTCAGGTAGAAGCGCGTTTCCTCCGTGATGTTGGCGTACCAAATCAGGAAGTATTGGCTGAAGGCGATGTAGGCCCAGAACACGGTGAAGGCGAACAACAGCTTGCCCATCAGGTGGTAGTGCTCATCGGTCACGACCCTGTTCAGGTAACCAATGCTGCGCAACCAGACCACCAGCATGATCATCACGGCCATCGAAGCCCAGGCGCAGCCAGCAAAGATGTACACGCCCCACATGGTGGAGAACCAGGCGTAGTCGAGCGTCATCAACCAGTCCACCGCGGCGAAGGTCACCGTCAAACCAAACGGAAACAGCAGCACGGAAGACCATTGGCGGGAGCGAATGGTGTGCTTGATGTCGCCATCCTGGTCCTGCAGCACGGATTTTTTTCGCAGCAAGTGGGCGATGAAAGCGAGGATGCCAAAATAAAGAACGAAGCGGATGGTCCAGCCCGGGATGTTCAGGTAGCCGAACTTGGCGTAAAGCACGTGCATGTGCGGGTCCTTGTCCGCCATGTGATGCAGGGCTTCCTTCACGGTTTCGCCAGTTTCGTGCGCGTGATGCGCCGCTTCGCGATGATGCACGATCCACTCGTAAAGCGGTTCCTGCACCGCCGGCACCAGCAGCGGCAGCGCCAGCAGGCCGATGACGAGCATCATGTTGGCCAGATTTTCAAACAGGCGGCGAATGACGACCCCCCAACTGGAGTTCGAAACGCTGTGCAGCAGCACCCAAAAGCAGGCGCCCGAAATGATGGTGAAGCCCAGGAACACCGCGAACAGCCAGCTATAGGCAAAGGTCCTGGTGCTGGTGAAAAAGAACCAGGCGGAGCCGAGCAGACCGATCAAGCCGGCGACCCCGAAGGCGCCGATGACTGCGGAACCGCGGGCGGGCTCGAACTTTTCCCCGCCCTCGGGCAGGTCATGAAACGTGACGTGATGACTCATGCGGTGCGAAGCGTTACTGAAGAGTGACTTGGCCTTCCTGGACGGCGGTTTGCAGGGCGCGGATGTAGGCGACGATGGCCCAGCGGTCGCGCACGGTGATGTTGGCGGCGTAGCCGCCCATCAGGCCCTTGCCGTTGGCGATGACATCGAAGATGGCGCCATCAGCGCGCCAGGCGGCGGCGTTGGCGGGATCGCCCGAGCCGGGCTGGTGGAAGTTGAAGGCGGTGAGGATGCCGAAGCGGGAGGTCACCCCTTTGCCGTTGCCGGAGGCGCCGTGGCAAATGGCGCAGTTGATGTTGTAACGCTGCTGGCCGCGGGCGATGAACTCCGGCGTCACCTCGATCTCGGATGGCATGCCGTCGCCGTAGTAGTCGCCCATCTTGCCGGTGAAGTAATAATCGGTGCCGTTGCTGAAGCCGAACTCCGGCGGCGGCGCGTTGTCGGAGGCGGGAGCGGACGGGATTTCAAACCCCATCGGCACCGTGTTGGCGACCGGGCGGCGCGCGCCGAGGCCATCGGCAAAGAAGCCGCTGCGGGTCTGGTATTTCACCTTGGCCTGGTGATCCATGTCCGGCAGGATTTCGATCGGCGGCAGCTCGGATCTGGAGCCGCGGAAGCCCGCCGCGCTGACGATGATCGCCGCGATAAACAGGTAGCTGAGGAAAAAGTATTTCATGACAACAAGGTCGCGGATGGCTGCCGGATCAGATTTCGTCCTCCACGAGTTCGATGTTTTTGCCGCCGATGCTCTCCAGGAAGGTCTTGGTGCCCTCCTTGGTGAACTTGGCGTCACGCGCTTCGATGCAGACGAAAAAGCCATCGTCGGAGAACTTGGCGAAACGGCGGGAGGCGAAAAGCGGGTGGTTCAAGCGCGGCAGGCCGATCAAGCCGAGCAGGCCGAACAGGGTGGTGAAGGCGCTGAAGAGAATGGTCAGCT
This sequence comes from uncultured Verrucomicrobiaceae bacterium, assembly GCA_964553805.1. Lineage (GTDB taxonomy): Bacteria > Verrucomicrobiota > Verrucomicrobiia > Verrucomicrobiales > Verrucomicrobiaceae > JAGRPD01. Next base: position 1,277 of record CAZKMS010000049.1, on the reverse strand, counting down.
CGAACATCACCGGGAAGAAGGCCGGCAGGGTCCAGATGTCGGTGGGTTTGGCCTGCACCACCGTGGGGTAGGTCTCGACCATGCGCTCGAGGAAGCCAAAACCGATGTCGGACCAAAAATGCGTCTGGGTGATGGTTTGCAGCGTGAAGGCCACGGCCAGGCCGGCGGCGCCGCCGAAGAACACGAACCAGGGCAGTTTGGAGCGCGGGTTGCCCATCGCCTTGTCCATGCCGTGGATGGGGAAAGGCGAGTGCACATCCCAGCGCTGGTAGCCCTGGTCCCGCACTTTTTCGGCGGCATGGTAGAGGTCCTGGACGTTGTCGAACTCCGCCAGGTAGCCGTGGACGCGTTTGAGGGTGGTGCTCACGATGATGCGGTGACGTAAAGGGTTCAGGCGGTGGCTGCGGCGCCGGCAGGAGGCGCGCCAGGTTCAGGATTGGCCGCGCCGGGCAGCGGCACGTGGCGGTCGGGGTAACCCATCAGGTCCTCCTCCTGCACGCCCTTCTCGTGATCGGCGTCGTGGTGCGGATCGGACTGCGGCAGCACGCCTTTGACTTCGCCGATGGCGATGACCGGCAGGAAGCGCAGGAACAGCAGGAACAGCATCAGGAACATGCCGAAGGTGCCGATGAAGGTCCAGTTATCGACCCAGGTGGCGTCAAAGGTGCGCCAGGAGCCGGGTGTCAGATGGCGCTCCAGGGTGGTGACGATGATGACGTAGCGCTCATACCACATGCCCGCGTTCACACACATGCAGACGAACATGACCACCCACAAGTTGTAGCGGAACTTGCGAATCCAGAACAACTGCGGCGCGAACACGTTGAAACCGAACATGCAGTAGTAGTACCAGACCGAGGGGCCCTCCTTCGCCCGCAGGATGAAGGTCTGCAGCTCGAACTTGTTGGCGCTGTAGTAGGCCATGAAGAACTCCATGCTGTAGGCGTAACCGACGATGGTGCCGGTGAGCAGGATGATCTTGGCCATGTTGTCGATGTGCTTGGCGGTGATCAGATCCTGCAGGCCGTAAATCTTCCGCGCCGGGATCATCAACGTCAGCACCATGGCGAAACCGCCGAAGATGGCGCCCGCGACGAAGTAGGGCGGGAAGATGGTGGTGTGCCAGCCGGGCACGATGGAGGTGGCGAAGTCAAAGGACACCACGGAGTGCACCGAGAGCACCAGCGGGGTGGAGAGAGCGGCGAGCAGCATGTAGGCCGTCTCGTAGTGACTCCAGTGGCGGTTGCCGCCGCGCCAGCCGAGGGCGAAGATGCCGT
>CAZKMS010000048.1:0-32722 GCA_964553805.1 uncultured Verrucomicrobiaceae bacterium | reverse complement strand
ACGTCCACAACGGGGCCGATGACTTGAACGATGGTGCCGATGTTGCTCATGGTAGAGTTGATAGTTGAAAGTTGATGGTTGAGAGTCAGAACCTTACTCCAGGGCCATTTTGGCGGTGGTGATTTCGAGGAGTTCGTTGGTGATGGCGGCTTGGCGGACCTTGTTGTATTCGAGGGTGAGGTCTTTGATGAGCTGCTTGGCGTTGTCGGTGGCGTTTTTCATGGCCACCATCCGGCTGGAGTGCTCGGCGGCGCGGGCCTCCAGGACCATCTGATAAAGGGTGCCGTTGACGTATTGCGGCAGCACGGTGGCGAAGACCTGGGCGGCGTCCGGCTCGAAGGTGTAGTCGGGCAGGGTGGAGGCGTCCACTTCCTGGCGGGTTTCCTCGAAGTCGCGTTTGCCGCCGAGGGTCACGGGATTCACCGGCAGCAGTTGCTCGATCGACGGAACCAGGGTCACGGTGTTGACGAAGTTGTTGAAGGCCACCAGCACCCGTTTGTACCCGCCGTTGAGGAACTGCTCCTGGATGAAGTTGCCCACGGCGCGCACTTCCAAAAATTTGGCCGGGTCTTTGACGGGGAAATCGGCCACCAGATTCTTGCGCAGACGCGCCAGTGACTGCGATCCTTTGCGCCCGATGGTAACGAAGTCCGCCTCGCCGCCCAAGTCCGTCTGCACGATCTTTTTGAGCAGGTTGGTGTTCAGGGCGCCGCACAAGCCCTTGTCCGTGGTGACGACCAGAACCAGGGTCTTGTCGCCCTGGCCCTCGCTGAAAAACGGGTGCGCGCCCTCCTCGGCGCTTTCCTTGAGGGCGACGAGGATTTTGTTCATCAACTCGGTGTAGGCGCGGCCCTGATTGGCCTGATCCTGCGCCTTCTTCATCTTCGCGGACGCGACGAGCTGCATGGCCTTGGTGATCTGGGCCGTGTTCTTGACCGATTTGATTCGGCTGCGGATGTCGCGGGTGGAGGGCATTTAAGATTTAGGATTTTAGATTTAGCATTTTGGATTTGGGGATCGGGAGATCAGTGGTGGGTTACTTCCTAAATCTTCCTTCCTGAATCCTAAATTAGATCACTTCCAAGTGGATTTGAAATCGGCGATGGCGGTTTTGACGTCGTCCTCGTTGCCGTCGAGGGTTTTTTCGTTGCCGAGTTTTTCGAGCAGCACGGTTTTGTGGTTGACGAGGTATTCCTCCAAGGCGGCCTGGCACTCGCGGATGCGGTTGACGGGCACGTCGTCGAAGTTGCCTTTCTGCATGGCGTAGAGACTGATGACCATGACCGGCAGGCTTTTCGGCTGGTATTGCTGCTGCTTGAAAAGCTCCACGATGCGGCCGCCGCGGTCGAGCTTGGCTTTCGTTCCGGCGTCGAGGTCGGAACCGAACTGGGCGAAGGCGGCCAGCTCGCGGAACTGGGCGAGGTCGAGCTTGGTGGTGCCGGAGACTTTTTTGATGGCCTTGGTCTGCGCGGCGGAACCGACGCGGGACACGGACAGACCGACGGAGATGGCGGGGCGGATGCCTTGATAGAAAAGGTCGGTTTCGAGGAAAATCTGGCCGTCGGTGATGGAGATGACGTTGGTGGGGATGTAAGCGGACACGTCGCCGGCCTGCGTCTCAATGATCGGCAGCGCGGTCATGGAGCCGCCGCCGTAGTTGTCGTTGACGCGGCAGGCGCGCTCAAGCAGACGGCTGTGGAGATAGAACACGTCACCGGGATAGGCTTCGCGACCGGAAGGACGCTTCAAGATGAGAGAGACCTGACGGTAGGCGACGGCTTGCTTGGAGAGATCATCAAAGACGATCAACACATCCATGCCCTGGTCCATGAACCACTCGCCGATGGCGCAGCCGGAGTAGGGGGAGAGGTATTGGTTCACCGCGCTGTCGGAGGCGGAGGCGTTCACCACCACGGTGTATTCCATGGCGCCGGCGTCTTCGAGGGTTTTGACGACGCGGGCGACGTTGGATTGCTTCTGGCCGACGGCGACGTAGATGCAGTAAAGCGGCTTGTGGCCGGCCAGCTTGCCCTGCTCGGCGGCTTTGTTTTGCTTGGCCTGGGAAATGATGGTGTCCACGGCGATGGTGGTCTTGCCGGTGGAGCGGTCGCCGATGATCAGCTCGCGCTGGCCGCGACCGATGGGGATCATGGCGTCGATGGCCATGATGCCGGTCTGCACGGGGACGGACACGGATTTGCGGGTGATGATGCCGGGGGCGATTTTTTCGACGGGGTATTGCGCCTCGCCCTGGATTTCGCCTTTGCCGTCGATGGCCTGGCCGAGGGCGTTGACGACGCGGCCGAGCAAGCTCTTGCCGACGGGGACGGAAAGCAGGCGGCCGGTGGTCTTGACTTCGTCGCCAGCCTTGATGTGCTCGCCGGAGCCAAGAAGCACGCAACCGACTTCGGTTTCTTCCAGGTTCAGCGCCAGACCGTAGAGGCCGCCGGGAAACTCGATCATCTCGTTGAGCATGACATCGCTCAAGCCTTCGACTTTGGCCACGCCGTCGCCGATCTCGCGCACGGTGCCCACATTGGACTTGGTGACGGCGGTCTTGAGGCCGGCGATTTGGGATTCAATCTCCTGAAGGATGTTGCTCATAGGGGTGTGGGTTCGGAAAAAGTGGAAATGAAAGGGAGTGAAGGATCAGGCAAATTGAGCCTTGAGGGATTCGAGGCGGCTCTTGACAGTGCCGTCCCAGACATCGCTGCCGACGCGGACGCGGATGCCGCCGAGCAGCTCGGGTTTGACGGAAAATTGCAGTTGCAACTGGCGGCCGTATTTGGCGTTGAGGCTTTGCTGAAGCTGGTCGCGCATCGTGAAGTCCAGCTCCGTGGCGCTCTCGACGGTGGCGATCTGCTTTTCGAGCTCGCTGCGCACGAGGCGGACGAAGGAGTCGAGGATGGCCATAAAGCCGCGCGGTTTGGTGCTGGCGACGTGGTTCACCACCAGGCGCACGTGGGACTCGTCCAGGCGGCCGTTCACCAGGCAGGCGCGGAAGAGCTGGCGGGAGGTGCGGCGGGCTTCTTTGGAGATTTTCATGGCGCGGTCGCTGGCTGGCGGGTCGCGAAAAGGTTAGGCGGAGACCTGCGAGGCGGTTTCCTGGTTGATGCGGGTCTGGTCGTCGGTGTTGAGGACCTTGCCAGTGACGCGGGAGGTGGCGTCGGCGACCATGCGGCCGAACTCGCGCTTGAGGTCGGACATGATCTGGTCGTGCTCGAGCTGGGCGGCCTCGCGGGCTTTGGCCATGATCTGGCCGGCTTCATGCACGGCGTCCTGCTGCTTGCGTTCGGCGAGGGCTTTGGCGCTCTCGTTGGCTTCTTTCACCAAGCGGGCGGCCTCGGTGTTGGCATGGTCGATCTTGACGCGGGCGTTTTGCTCGGCCTCGGCGAGGTCCCGGGCGATTTTTTCCAGCTTGGTTTCGCCGTCGGCGATGCGCTGGCGGCGCTGCTCGAGCATGGCCATGATCGGGCCGAAGGCCTTGGTCTTGAGCACCCAAAACACCACGCCGAAGATGATCACTTGGGCGATGAGTTTCGGCGCTTCGAGGCCGAATTGTTCTGCGATGCCGCCAGATGCTGCGAGGAAGGTCATGACCGGAGGAGGTGCGAAGGAAGGGAAATGAGGAGGCGAAAAGGGAGGCTGGCGGGTCTCAGCAGACCCGCCAGTTGGAAGCCGGGTTAACGGCCGCCGAAGGCAATGATCAGGGCGTAAATGGCGATGGCTTCCGCCAGCGCCATGCCGATGATGGCCAGGGTCAGGATGTTGCCGAAGGCACCGGGGTTGCGACCGACGGCTTCGACGGCTTTGCCGCCGATGAGGCCGATGCCGATGCCGGCGCCGGCGCCGGCGAGGCCGAGGGTGAAGGAGCCGTTGACGCCAGCGGCGGCGACGGTTTCAGTGACGGCAGGAGCGGCCGCGGCCGCCATGGAGACGAGTTCCATCATCATAGTGTTAGTCTTTCAGGGTTGAGTTTGGTTTATCGTGGTTTTGTCCGCCGCCCACACGCTTGGCATGGTCCCGGAGGCAAATTGGAAAAGCGAAGTCAATGCGCATCAGCGCCGTGCCCATGCTCATCCTCGTGATGCTCGTCATGGGTGGTGGAGAGTTGGATGTAAACCGCGCAGAGCAGGGTGAAGACAACGGCCTGCAGCAGGCCGACAAGCAACTCCATGAAGTAGAAGGGCAGCGGGGCGAGGACGCCGACGATGAACTTGGCCGTGTCGCCGAGGCCAAATTTTTCACCGAGTGTCATCATGGTGTGCAGCAGGGTCTCACCGGCGAAGATGTTGCCGAAAAGACGCAGGGAAAGCGAGGCGGGACGGAAGGCGATGGAGACCAGCTCAATCCAGCCGACCAGGAAGAACACCACGGCAACAACCACTCCCATAAAGCCTTTGAGGCCGCCCTTGGAGCCGAACATGTGAGTGATGAAACCCCAAACACCAACTTCTTTGATGGTGATGAAAAACCACACGATCATGAAGCAGAGCGCCATGCCGAGAGTCATGTTCAAGTCGGCGGTGGCGGGACGCAGCAGCGGCTTGTCGATGTGCTCCAGATTCATCGTGCTGCCGCCGTGGCCCCAGCCGATGGTGCCGACGCCGGGCAGCAGGCCGAAGTAGTTCGAGACCAGAATGAAGATAAAGAGCGTGGCCAGGAGCGGGAAGGCTTTCGGCGCCACTTTGGGGCCGACGATATCTTCGATCTTGCCGTAAAGGAACTCGATGAGCGCCTCGAAAATATTCTGCCACTTGTGCGGCACCAGCGTCATGCCGGTGGTGGCCTTGCCAGCCGCCCAGAGCAGCACGCCGAGCACCAGCAGGGCGACCACCACCGAGTTGGTGATGAAATGGGTCAGGGTTCCTTGGTCGCCAAAAAGTGAGACGGCGGAGGTGCTCACTTCAGCGAGCGGAAGCATCAAGGCTGGGGTTTCGAGAACCATTAAACGGTGGGTGGGAAAGGAGTGCCGGCAAGGTCGGGAATTGCTGTATTATCTGAACGCAGCCAAACGCGCAAGATGAATTTGTGAAATTTTTCACAAAGTCGCCGAAAGCCCGTAGTTAAAGGCTTTGGTCGTGATCGGGCGGACGCCGGGGGCGGCTTGCAACGGCTGGGTCGAAACAGGATTCCGCGAGAAGGCGGCAAGGCCATCGCGCGAGCACGACAGCGCAGATCCCGCACACGGCGTCATGCCGCCTTGGCCGCGTTTTTTTTCTGACATCGCAACCACATCACATGCTCAGGGTTTGAACCGGCGTCGATCCGACAACCCCAATCAACCCAACCGAATAGAGCGAACAAACTTAAATTACTAAATTATGAAAACCCAGCACACATCTCTCTACAGCCTGGTTATGGGTGGCGCATTGCTCGCCCTCGCTGCCCCGGCTCAAGAAGGCAACCGCCCGCCGCCTCCCGGGGGACCCGAGGGCCGCGGCAACCCGGGCGAAATGATCAAACGGGCCGACACCGACAACGATGGCAAAGTGAGCAAGGATGAATTTGTCAAAGCACGCACGAGCGAAATGGAAACGCTTTTTGGCCGATTGGACGGCAATTCGGACGGGTTCATTGACGAGGCGGAGATGAAGTCCATGGCCGAGCGCATGCGCGGTGAGCGCGGTGGTCCGGAGGGCATGCGTCGCCCAGATGGCGAGGGCGGCTTCCGCCGTCCGCCGGAGGGGGAAGGCCGCCCGGATGGCATGCGCCGTCCGCCGGAGGGTGAGGAACGGCCGGAGGGCATGCGCCGCCCCGAGGGCAGGCCAGATGGCGAGGGCATGCGCCGTCCGGAGGGCGGGCCTCCTGGAGGCGAGCGTGGCAATTTCATGGGTGATCAAGCCTTCTCCCGTCTCGATGCGAACGGCGACGGTTCGCTGTCGAAGGACGAGTTTGAGCAGGGCATGGCGCGCATGCGGGAGATGTTCCGCGGTGGCATGGGGCGCGGCGAAGGTGGCCCTGGAGGTTTCCGTGGACCCGGCGGTCCGGAGGGCCGCGGGCCGGGCGGGGAGGGTGGCTTCCGCCGTCCTCCGTCTCAGGGTGAGGGCGAGGGTCGTCAGCGGCCACCGCTCGAAGGCGAGGCTCCGAAAAAGGAAGGCGAGGCTCCGAAAAACGAGGAAGGCAAGAAGGAAGGCGCCTGATCCAGTCTGAGCTGTCATTTCGGTGAACGGAGAGTCCTGGCGGACTCTCCGTTTTCATTTTAGCGCGGGCGCGCCGAAATTTCGCTTCCGCTGCGCGGCGTTGAGGGCGAAGTTTTGCGCTTCCCGCGTTCTCTCATGACCCGTTATCAGATCCTCAACACCCTGCTGCACTTGATCGTTTTTTTCATGGGGGCGGGCATTGGCTCGTTCCTGAATGTGGTCATCTACCGCTTGCCGCGCGGGTTGTCAGTGAACCAGCCGCGGCGCTCGTTTTGCCCCTCCTGCGAATATCAAATCCCGTTCTATCACAACATTCCGCTCTTGAGCTGGCTGCTGCTGCGCGGTCGCTGCGCCAAGTGCGGCAGCGCCATTTCGCCGCGTTACTTTTGGGTGGAGCTGCTGGTTGGCCTGTTGTTTTACGCGGTGTTTCTGCGTTTTGGCGGCGAGTGGAGTGCCATCAGCGAATGGGGGCCGCTGGTGCTTTGTCTGTGGCTGTTCATTGCGCTGCTGGTGGCTGGCACGTTCATTGACATTGAGCACTTCATCCTGCCGCATGAGATCACCATCGGCGGAACGGTGGCTGGATTGCTCTGCGCCGCGGCGGTGCCGGCGTTGCAGCAGGAAACCGGACACCTGCGGGGATTTCTCATGGCGTTGGGCAGTGCTGCGCTGGGGCTTGGTTTGTTGTGGCTGGTGGTGGAACTGGGCAAGCTGGCGTTTGGCCGGAAAAAACACGCGTTTGAGCCGCCGGTGGGATGGGAGGTAGCGCAACCGGATGAAAACGTGCCGCCGGTGGTGCGCTTTGGCGAAGAGGTGCTGGCCTGGGAGGATATCTTCACGCGCGCAAGTGACCGCATGCTGGTGGAGTGCAACAGCTTGCGCGTGAACGAGCGCGAATGGAGCGGCGTCACCGCTGAATTGTGGATGGAGAAGCTGAAAATTCGCCAGGGCAAGGACCTGACAGCGGAGCTGCCCTGGGAGGAAGTCAAGACCCTCTCGGGAATGACGCCGAGCATGGTCATTCCGCGGGAGGCGATGGGTTTTGGAGATGTGTTGTTTTTGATGATGATCGGCGCTTTCGCGGGCTGGAAAGCGGTGCTGTTCACGGTGCTGGCCGCTTCGGTTCTGGGCACGCTGGTGGCGGTGCTGCAACGCGTGACGGGACGCGCCGAATGGAGCGCGAAGATTCCGTTTGGACCTTACCTCGCTGCCGGGGCGCTGATCTGGTTGTTTTATGGGCCGCAGTTGCTGGCCTGGTATTTCTCCAAGCTGGTCTTCAGGGGCTGAGGCGGGGATCACTGGTTTTTTAGTCGCGCTCAACGGCGGCTGTGTTAAGCATCGCGCATGGCATTGCTGAGCGTCCAAAACCTGAAGGTCCACTTCCCGCTGCGCGGGGGCTGGCTGGGCCGTGGCGGCGAAGTCATCAAAGCGGTAGATGACGTGACTTTTGAGGTCCAGGAGGGCCGCACGCTGGGTTTGGTGGGTGAAAGCGGCAGCGGCAAGTCCACCGTGTCGCGCGCTTTGTTGAAGCTGACACCTGTCACAGCGGGCGAGGCCTTCTACCGCGGTCAAGAAATACTGGGCATGAGCGAGGCAGCGTTTCGTCCGTTGCGCAAGGAGGTGCAGATGATTTTCCAGGATCCGGTGGGCTCGCTCAATCCGCGCATGAAAGTCGGACGCATCGTCGAGGAACCGCTGGGCATTCACTTTGCCGGCTTGAGCCGGAGCGAGCGGCGGGAGCGGGTGACTTCGCTGCTGCGCAAAGTGGGTCTGCCTGAGGACGCCGCCGGGCGTTACCCGCACGAGTTCAGCGGCGGCCAGCGCCAGCGCATCGGCATCGCGCGCGCGCTGGCGGTGGAGCCGATGTTTCTGATCTGTGACGAGCCGGTGAGCGCGCTCGATGTGAGTGTGCAGGCGCAGATTTTGAATCTGCTGAAGGATTTGCAGGACGAATTCAAGTTGACCTATTTGTTTATCGCCCATGATTTGGCGGTGGTTCGGCACATGAGCGACGACATTGCGGTGATGCACCATGGACGCTTGGTGGAGACGGGAAGCGCGGACGAGATCTGCGAGGAGCCGAAGCAGGAGTACACGCAAAAATTGCTGAGCGCGGTGCCGGCCTGAGCGGAGTGAATGTGACAAGTCGATGACCCCGCTCTTCAAAAAGCTGCTTGGCCTGAATTGGATTCTGTTCCTCAACATGGCCGCGCTGATCGCCTTCGGCGTGTATGCGATCTACAATGCCTCCGCCTACAAGGAGGGCCCGGCCTTGTCGATGAAGTGGCGCGAGCACATCATCTTTGCCGTGGCGGGGTTGCCGGTTTTTTTCGGCGCGGCATTGATCGATTACAAGTGGGTGCGCTGGGCTTGTGTGCCGGCGTATCTGCTGGGCATTGCGGGCTTGGTGGCGGTCGAGTTGTTTGGCGTGGAGAAAGGGGGCAACAAAGCATGGCTAGAGGTCGCCGGACGCGAAGTGCAGCCCTCGCAGTTTGCCATCACCGCGGGCATCCTCATTCTCGCGGTGATCTTCGGTGATCTGCCACGCCACTTGCCGGTGTTCCGGCATCACTTTTTGCGAGTGGCCACCGCCTGTGTGGTGGCGGGGGTGCCAGCGGCGATGGTGGCGAAGGAGGACTTGGGTTCCGGCCTGGTTTGGGGGCCGGTGTTTCTGGCGATGATGCTGACCGGCAGTGTTCCATTCCGCTACCTCATCGTGCTGGTGCTCGGCGTGCTGTGCGTGGTGCCACTGGTCTATTTCTTCGGCCTCAAAGACTACCAGAAGCTGCGCATCGACACGCCGCTCTACATGAATACCGGGCGCTCGCACCTCGTGGACATGCAGAAGGAAGGCTGGGTGCCGCGGCATTTGGAGATCGCGGTGGGCTCGGCCGGGCTGGAGGGCAAGGGGCCGCTTTCGGTGAAGGTGCCGGATGGCCAGTCCGTTCACCGCACCTTCTTCCCCAACGAGTCGATCAACGACTTCATCTTTGCCGTGATCGCGGAGGAGTTTGGCTTCCGCGGCGCTCTGCTCATGCTGGCGGCGATGCTGCTGTTGCTGCTGCAGGGCATTTTCATCGCTTACAACGCGCGCGACCAGTTGGGGCGGCTCATTGCGGTCGGGGTGGTCGCCATGTTTTTCTCCCACACGATTCAGAACGCGGGCATGAATCTCAACGTCCTGCCGGTCATTGGTTTGCCGATCCCGTTCATCTCTTACGGGGGCACCTTTCTCCTGGTATCGATGTTCCTGATGGGCATGACACAGAGTGTCTGGATTCACCGGCGCTGCCTGCCGCAGAAGAAAGGGCGGGCCTCCGAGCAGGCGGAGGAGGAAGAGTAAGCCTTGCGGGCAATCAGCCGGCTTTTTTGCCGATGGCCTCGGGAGGGCCGACGAACTCCACATCCGGCGGCGTTTCGCCACCTGCGGGCAAAAACAGCGGAGTCACTTCCACCGCCTGCGCCTCTTCCAGCATCTTGAGGCGCACGCTGGCGGGTACGGAATCGGAAGTCAGGGGCGGCAGCAACGGATTCGGTCCGCTCCCCCAGGGGCCGCGCAGAATCGGCAGGACAGGAGGTGGACCTGGATCGCCGAAGTCATCGCCGCGATAGCCCGCTGGAATGGCCTTGGCGATGGTTTCAGAGGACGCCGCCTCATGGCGGACGCGGTGCCGGCCGAGCACTTTCAAACGCGGGCCGAGGAAATAGAACACGGTGGCGTTGTGCAGGCCCTCGATGATGCTGTCGCCACGCTGCAGCAGCGGTTTGCCGCGCAGGATCGCTTCGTCTTCGGTCAAAAAGGCCTCTTGAGCCAGGACGGTCACCGGTTCCTGCAGCCGCATGTCGATGAAAACCCTACCGGTGGCCCGCACCCGTTGCGGCCCGCCCTCGGAATTGGTTTTGACCACCTCGATTTTATCAGCGGCCACGCGGTAATAAGGAGGCACTTCCAGGTGCTGTGAACTGATGTTGCAGGCTTCCTGCCAGTTCATGGAGAGGAGCATGGCTAGTTCATCCGGTGACCTCAAAGCATCCTTTCGTTTTGCCTGCTGTTCGGTGGCGGCGTCGCCTTCGCCGTTTTTGGGCTCGCGGCTGGCGCAGTCAACGAGCAGGCACACAATGCAAAGGCAGGCCGTCAATGACAGCGTCCTTTGGGAACTGAGAGTGGCCATGCTCATGCATTATGAGACTACAACAAATTCCAGGTCGCGCCACTGGAGAATTGCGTTAGCGCGGCGGGGCGCCGGATCAACTGGTGAACATGAGCCATCCGCACCGCCGTTGACGATACGGAAGTGACCGCGGGTGCTTAGCCGGCGGCAGGCGCCGCAGTGGGGCGCTTTTTGAGGGTGATGCGCTTGTAGCGGGCGGGGCTGTTTTCGCTCACGCTCATGATCTCGGGGTCGTTGAAAAAGACGTTGTGGACGATGCGGCGGTAGTAGCTGTTCATCGGATTAAGCGCCAGCGGCTTGCCGGTCGCGCGCACGCGCTGGGCCATTTGCTGCACATGCTCGACGAGATTGTCCTCGCGGATGCTGCGGTAGTACTCGACATCGACACGGATGCGCGGGGCGCCCTTGAGGTGGCGGACGAGGATGCGATTGACGAGGTATTGGATGTCATCGAGCACCTCGCCGCGACGACCGATGAGGGCATCGGCTTCCTCGGTGAGGATTTGCAGCGTGGGACCGTCGGCGCCGTCATGCTCCTCAATTTGCACCGGAAAGCCGAGGTAACCCAGCATCGTGTCGAGAATTTGGCGCGCGTGAGCGATGGCGGTCATGTCATTCGATGGCCCGCTGGCGCGGCTTTGTCCATGACAAAATGGAAGTCTGGAGATGCCAGATTTGCAGATGTCAGAAGCCAGACAGGCGTCCGGACAAAAGCCTGACAGCCAAACACTCCATGCCGCCCGCTCTGATGGCTAGCCTCCAAGCCGCGGGGGCTTGTTCTTTTTGTCCTTGCCTTCTTTTTTCTGGCCCATGGGGTTGAAGAAAGGGTTTTGCGGCGGCGGACCCATCTTGGGTTTGCGCTCGACTTTCTCCAGCTTCGGCTCGGGCATGTAGAGCTTCATGATCCAGGTTTGGAAAATGGAGAAGATGTTTTGCGTGGTCCAGTAGAGAGCCAGGGCGGCAGCGAAGCTGTAGCAGAAGAAGAGAAACATGAATGGCATCAGCATGAAGATGCGCTGCTGCATTTTGTCCGCCGTCGCAGGCTGCGGGGTGACCTTCATCTGCAGGTACATGGTGACGCCCATGATGAGGGGCAGGGGGTTGATGTTGAACCCGAGGACCTGGGTGACGGTGTCGGGCATCGAGAGGTCCTGCACCCAAAGGAAGTGCTGGCCGCGCAATTCGGCGGCGTTTTGCAAGACCTTGAAGAAGCCAAAAAAGATGGGGATTTGCAGGAACATCGGCAGGCAGCCGCCGAGAGGATTGACGCCGTAGTCGCGATACATCCGCATCATTTCCTGCTGCTGTTTGGCAGGCTCGTCTTTGAATTTTTCCTGCAGCTCCTTCATTTTGGGCGCCAGCAGGCCCATGCGCTTCATGGCGTATTGGGACTTGGCCTGGAGCGGCCAGATGATGATGCGGATGAGCAGGGTCATGAAGATGATGGCCACACCCCAGTTGCCACTGAGGTTGTGCATCCAGTTCATGATGTTGGTGAGGATTTTGCTGATCGGCGTGAACCAGCCGTAGAACATGACGAAGGCGCGCTGGCCGTCGGTGTGTTTGAGGCGTTGGTATTCTTTGGGACCGAGGTAGATCTCGTAGTTTTTGGTGAGGCTGGCGCCAGGGGCGAGATCAATGGGCGGCAGCGAAACAGCGGCCTCGACGGCAAAGTCGGAGTTGGCGCCGCTCACCTCGGCAAACGCGTCCTGGCTGTGGTCGATGAGGAAGCGGGAGGTCCAGAGCTTGCCGGCTTCGTCCGGGTTGGCGGTGTTGGAAACGACCGTGGCAAAGAAGCGGCTCATGACGCCGCCGTAGCGCAGCCGGCTGTGGCTGGCGCGGTGCTCGCTTTTTTCATCGCTGAACCAGCCGCCTGAAAAGTAGTTGGAGTCCTTGTAGTCGGCATCGCCCGCGTTGTTCCAGAAGAAACCCGGCTTCAACAATTCGTCGGGGCGGAGGGAGGCGGCGGTGCCGGCGTAGAGATAGAACTCCTCGGTCTGGAAGGGCTGGGCGCCGGGATTGGTGAGGGTGATTTCGAGGCGAAGGAGGTGGTCATCGGCATGTTCGCCTTCGCTGGCGGAAAAGACTTTTTGCACCTTGACGCCTTCAGCGGTGGCTCCTTCGAAGGTGATGCTTTTGTCGTCCTTGGCAGTGATTTGGTAGGCAATGGTGTCGAGCGAGGTGGCTTCGCGGCGCAGGGCGCCGACGGGTTCGTGACGGTTCTGGCTTTTGGCGTGCTGGTTGAGAACGACGTTGTCGTGCTCGGCCAGAGTCGCGGTCTTGATGCCGCCGCCAAGAGTCGTGAACTCATAGGTGACGGTGCCGATGGTGAGGCGATGGGTTTGCTCGACCGCTGCGGGAGCGGCTGGTGCGGCGGGGGAGTCAGGTGAGTCAGCAACCGGGTTGGGAGTGGCTGTGGCAGGGGCAGGCGCAGCGGGTTGTTGCGCGGCCTTGATGGCTTCTTCCTGACGGGCCCGCTCCAACTGAGCCTCGTGGTTTTTGCTGGCAAACCACCAGTTGGCGGCCATGCCGGCGAGGCAGAGAATGATGATGATCCAGGCTTTGCGATCCATGTGGTTTGAGAGTGGGGGAGTCTGGCGAATGGGGGTGAAAAATCAAGAACGGCTCGTTCGCGGCGGCACGGGGTCGTCACCACTGCCACCCCACGGGTGACAGCGACCGATGCGGCGCAGGCCGAGCCAGGAGCCGCGCAGGACTCCATGAGTTTCGACTGCCTGCAAAAAATACTCCGAGCAGGTGGGGTGAAACCGGCAGCCGGAGCCGGGGCCACCGACAAAATGAATGACCGGAGAGAGCAGCCTTTGATAAAAGCGGATAAAGAGCCGGACCAGGAGCTTCATGACGCGGCAGGAGGGCTGGCGGCGCGCTGTAGAATGCCCGCCTTGCGCGCCAGGTGCAGCCACTCCTTTTCAAGCGCGGCCTGGTCAAGCTGCGGCGCTCGCCAGCGGGCGATGACGACCCAGTGCCAGCCGGGAGCGAGAGCGGATTGATGCCTGCGGATGATCTCGCGCAGGCGGCGGCGGACGGTGTTGCGGACGACGGCAATGCCGATTTTCTTTCCGGTGATGAGCCCAAAACAGAAGTGAGAAAGACCATCCACGCGGCGGGCGGAAAGCACGAGAGCCCGGCTCGAAAAGGTGCGGCCCTCCTGGCGCAGCGCGGCAAAATCGGCGGACCGCTTGAGCCGCAGGTGGGAGGGGAGTCGCATGAGCCAGGGGGGCCGCTCCGGCCGCCGTGGGCGCTGGATCAGCTCTGGGTGTGGCGCGCGTAATGCACTTCAACGCCTTTCGGAATCAGGCGCTTGCGGCCGCGGGCGCGGCGGCGGCGGATGATGTCGCGACCGTTCTTGGTCTTCATGCGGGCGCGAAAGCCGAACTGCCGCTTGCGGGTTCGCTTGGAGGGTTGGTAGGTCCTTTTGGTGCTCATGTGAAGTCGGTGTGAAACTGATCCTGCGGCAGCTGGCCGGTGCGGAAGGGCGCGCAACCTAGCAGGAGCAAGGATTTTGTCAAATACGTCGTGATGGCCGCTGTTGACAGGGCGTGGAGAGGTTACACGCGAGCCGGTTTTTTGGAAATAGCTAAAAAAGTCTGGTCAGCCCGCGGTAAGCCGCTAGGGTGCTCGCCGTGTCTTTTCGAACCGCTGTCGTTTTGGCCTGGTTGTCCGCTGGAGCGGGGCTGTTGCACGCGCAACCGGCGTCGAACATTCGTCTGCATGGCGGCGGAGAAATTCGCGGTGAAATCCTGAAGGAGCGCGGCGATTCCGTTCTGGTGGACTTGGGTTTCACGGTGCTGGCGATCCCGCGTGAGGAGATTGCCGAGTTGCTGACGGAGGAAAAAAAGGGCTCCAAGAAAGCGGACGCGCGCCGCCAGGATGACTTGGTGATGCATGAGCCTGGGCGCCGCTTGTTGAGTGTCGAGGAAAACGTGCTGCGGGTGGGGGAGGCGGTGGTGCAAATCCAGACCTCGGCGGGTCTCGGCTCCGGCTTTGTCATCAATCGTCTCGGGCATGTGGTGACCAATCAGCACGTCATCGCGGGCGAGCAGGACGTGCGGGTGGTGATGTATCGCCAGCGTCCCGGGGGTTTGGAAAAGGTGAATTACGAGAAGGTCAAAATCGTGGCGATGAACGGCTTTCTGGATTTGGCCCTGCTGCAGATTGAGGACGATGACGTGGCCGGACTGCCGACGGTGGTGCTGGAGGAAAATGACGAACTGGTGCAGGGCGAGCGGGTGTTTGCCATTGGCAGTCCGCTTGGACTGGAGCGCACCGTGTCGCAGGGCATCGTCAGCGTGCGGGCGCGGGAGAATGGCGGACGCTGGTTCATTCAAACCACGACGCAGATCAATCCCGGCAACTCGGGCGGGCCCTTGTTCAATCTGCGCGGGGAGGTGGTGGGCGTCACCAACATGAAGGTGGCCGGGGTGGGTGTCGAAGGGGTGGGATTCGCCATTCCCGCGGGCTTGCTGAAGCTGTTTTTGCGCAGCCGGGAGGCTTTCGCGTTCGATCCGCGCAACAGCAACAACGGCTTTCGCTATTTGACCCCGCCGACCTCGCTGCCAAAGGCCGCTGCCGCCGCTGCCCCTTAAACTCCACTCATCATCATGAACTCTGCCGCCTTCATTCGTTCCGTCTCTCCACGCGTTCGCGTTTTGCATTGCTTGCTTCTGCTTGCCTTGCCGGCCCTGTGTCCGGCCAGGGAGGAGTGGCTGCCGCTGGTGCCCGCCAATGCCGTGGCGGTCATTTCGATCAAAAATGTTCCGGAACTGGTGGCGGACTGGGACAAGAGCTCGATCGGCGGTTTCCTGGTTGATCCAGCGGTCGAGAAATGGCTGGCGCCGTCTTTTGAAAATGGCGAGGCGCCTTGGATCAAGTCCTACAAGGAGATGAACGGCAAGACCCTGCGGGAGGATTTGCGCCATTATCCAGGCGCGTCGATGGCGGCTTTCCTCTGGCCGGATGTGGCGGCAGGCCGCACGAGCCCGGATCTCGTGGCCTTCAGTGAAGTGGCTGACAAGGAGGCCGAATTGGTGGCGGCGAAAGAACAGGAGTTCGAATTCAAGCTCAAGAAAAACGAGGCGTTGAAGGCATTCACCACCGAGATCGAAGGCGCGAGGGTGCGTTACCTGGCGGAAAATGAAGAGGAAGGAACGCCTTGGGACATCGGCTGGACGATGATGGAGGGGGTGCTGCTGGAGTCCAACAACCGCCAAATCATGACGCAGGCCATCGTGGGTCTCGGCGGCGGCGGCGCGGCGGCGGAGTCCGCGCTGGTTTCCCATTACCAACGCTTGCAGGAGATCGCCGAAGGTGAAGGCGACTTGGTGGTGTACATCGACACCGCCGTCCTGCTGGAAAAACTCACCGCCATGATGACCGCAGCGAGTCAAGCCGCCGGAGAGGCGCCGAATCCGTTCGGAGCGGAAGTGATTCTTGGCGCGTTGAGCTTGAATGAGATTCGCGGTCTCGGGCTTTCCGTTGATCTGCGTGACGACGCTTCGCAGGTGGATTTCGCCTTGCTGCATCAAGAGGACCCGCAAGGTTTGATCGTGCGGATGCTGCGTGGTGTGGACACCCGGATCAAGCTGCCAGATTTTGTGCCCGTTGACGCTGCGGCTGCCAGTGTCTCGCGGTGGAGTTTTCTGCGCCTCTACGACGACTTGCTGGCTGCGTTGAACAAACTCGGCCCCATGATCGGCGGCATGGTGCAGATGCAGCTCGGGGCCATGGAGCAGGAACTGGGCGTCAAGCTGCGCGACGACGTGTTTGCTGTCATGGACGATCAAGTGATTCAGCTCAGCGTCGTGACCAAGGATCCCGGGATGACAAGTGATGTCACTGGCATCCAACTCAAGGATTCAGCACGTTTCAATGCGTCGTTGGAAACGTTGAAAGGGTTGGCGGGCAACGGGCAGGGGATGTTCGAGGAATCCGAGTTCGCCGGTCATAAGATCTGGAAGCTGAAGGCTAGCCTGCCGGGCATGGACCAGGCGGGGGGGGGTGGCGAGTTCGCCTACACGGTGACCAAGGATTACTTCTTGATCAGCGCCGGCGCGCCCGACGCACTGCACAAGGTGCTCAACCGAATCGACGATCCCTCCGGTCCTGCCTTGTGGGATGAGCCTGCCGCGCGCGCCGCCATGGACGCGCTGCCGGGCAACCGGACGGCTGTGAGTGTGTCTGATGGCAGCGCGCTGATGAAGACAATCATCAGCGCGGTCAGCCAGGCCCAGCAAACCCTGGGCGCGCAAACCGCCGGCAAGGGCAAAGCCAAGGGAAAAGGGAAGGGCAAAGACAAGGCAAAGGCCGAGGCTGCTTCTGAACCGTGGTTTGATCCGAATGCGATGCCGGACGACGAAGTGTTTGACCGCTACTTTGGCATCAGCAGCAGCGGCAGCTACTCGCTTCCGGACGCGGCCCATGTCCGCATGATTGCGCTGCCAGCGGAAGGCCGCTGAGGGCCTTTGCTTTAGCCATATGAATGCCCGGCTTGGTCTCTCTGTTTGGTGCGCCGCTGTCGCAGTTGCCGCGGCAGCGAACGAGGCGGGCCTTCGGTTCACCGCGCCGGAGGTGATCAAGCTTGACTGGAACACGCGCTGTCCACGCGCCGCCGATTTCAATGGCGACGGCAGGCCTGATTTGGCGTTGCTCAATCTCGACCGGGCGCGCATCGAGTTTTTGATTCAAGGGGAGAGCGGCCCAGTCGAAGGCGCGGCGGAAAAACGCGCCAATCGTGATCGCTGGAACCCAGTCCTGGAATGGTCGCGTTTTGACAAGGAACCGCTTGTGGTGGGTCAAGCCATGTATGCCCTGGCCGCCGGTGATTTTAACGCGGACGGGCGCGCTGATGTCGCCTACACCACGGACGACAACCGCTTAGTCTGGCGGTTTCAAGGCGAGCAGGCCGGCGACTGGAGCGCGAAGCGCGAGCATGCGCTCGACAGCGTGTCGGGCGACTCGGACTCACTCCTGGCCGCGGATTTGAATGGTGATGGCCGGTTGGATTTGGCGTTGATGACGGAGACGCGTTTGCTGGTGTGGCTGCAGGGGCTCAAAGGACGCTGGCCTGACCCACAAGAGTATGCGCTGTCGGACAAGGAGGCAATGCTGTTGCAGGCGGCGGATTTGGATGGAGATGGCCGGACGGATCTGTTTGCGACTTCGGGGGACGGCGCCCGGTTGCTTGCGCGCCTGCAGAGCGGGAAAGGCACTTTTGGCGAGGAATGGGCGATCGAAGTGCCGCAGTCAGGGACTTGGCTGCAACCGCTGAGGCTGGCTGGCAAACCGGCTTTGACATGGCTTCAAGACAACACGGGAATGGTGCAACTGGCGCGGCTGGTGACGCAGGCAGACGCCGCTGCGACCGAGCAGGCGGCTTCTCTGCGTTACGCGATTCCGCCGAATGACGCCCGGACTGGCGCCTCGGTGTTTGGAGACCTCACGGGCGATGGCATAGGCGATGTCGTGATTGCCGATCCGAAGGGCGCCCGGGTTTGGTTGTTTGCCGGATCTGAGCAGGGCGGGTTTGCTGACGCGGTCGAATACCCCGCTTTGAGCGGCATTGAAGGATTGGTCATCGCCGATGCGGACGGGGATGAAGCGATGGACCTGGTGATGCTCAGCCCGGTGGAAAAACTGGTCGGACTGGCGCGCTGGCGGCAGGATCGTTTGGAGTATCCAGGCACGGTGCATCTGAGCGCCGGCAGTTTGGCTGCCATGACGGCAGGCGCCTTTCGCGGCGGCGCCGGAGTGTTTTGCATCGAGCAGAGCACGACAAAGACCGAGCTGCTGGAGCTGCGCTGGCAGGCGAAGGACAAGAGCTGGAAAGCGGAGCGCGTGGCGATTGGCAATGCCCCCGCCAAGATCTCCGCCATGCGCCTCATCGATGCTGATCGTGACGGCCGCCAGGACTTGGTTTTGTTTTCCGCGATGGCATCGATGCAAATCCGGATGGACCGCGCTGGTGAAAAGGACCCTTTGCCAAAAGCCGAAGGTTTGCCTGATTCTCTGACCGCGAAGTTGACGCCGGGTGCGCTGACCCAGGGGGATTTGGATGGTGACGGCAAGCTGGAATTGTTCGCGGCCAAAGATCAAATCGCGCGCGCCTTCATCGTGGAGGCTGATGGCAAGGCGCGCATCGTCGAGCAGTTCAATGCGCCCGCGGCCACCGCCCGTCTTGCCGCTGCGCATGTCAGCCGTCGCGGCCGGGAAACCCTGGTGCTGCTGGCGGACAGCCAGGAAGGCAAGCTGCATGAGTTGCGACGGGGCAAGGACCGTGTGTTCCGCTCCCGCCGCTCGCGTGTGATCGGCCCGGTGCCGTTGGACAACACCAGTGTGATCGAAGCCGGGGAAGGGACGGGTTTGCTGGGCTTGGGACGCGATCGTTTTGAACTGGTGCCTCTTGAGGGGGGGAGCCGGAGCCTGGAGGTGATTGCCTCGTTTGCATCGGAACTGAAGGACACGACGCCGACCGATCTGCTGGCGGCGGCTTTCTCCGGCGGCGAAACCGACGATCTCGTCACCATCGACGCCACTCAGACGCGCGTGCTGGAGTTTTTCCGGGCGCAGACTGCAGAGGCGCACGAATGGGCGAGCCAGCTTTATTTTCCCGTGTTCCAGGAGGACCCGCACTACCGCGGTAAAAAGGGCTACGAATTTGAACCACACGACTACACCGTGCTCGACATCAATGCCGACGGCCGGCTCGATCTCTGCTTGTTGGCGCATGACCGCCTCCTGCTCTATGTGGCGGGCGGCGAGGCGGATGAGCGGGAGAAATGAACAATTTTTCGTGAACTCTTGTCTGCATTGCCAGACTGCTCTAATCTGCTCTCAAATGAACCGATCACTCTTTCCCTGCGCGCTCGCCATCATCACGATTGCCGCCTGCACGCAATGCTCGCAGACGGTGCAGCCGCATCCAGGCATGGGCAGCCGGGTCGAGCAGGTGGAGCGCATGGGCCCCGTGGACAACGTGCCTTACACCGGGGACACCGAATACATCCACGCCGCGCAACGCTACTCGACGGAGAGCCGCCACGGCCGCGGTTGGGGCTGGGGGCCGTATGGCGGCTGGTGATTCCGACCAATTTTCCTTTTTCTTATTCGAACCAAACCCATGAACAAGCACCTCATCGCTCTCTCCGCCCTAGCCGCGCTTGCCCTCAGCAGTTGCGCCTCGATGCAATCCGCCAACCAAGTGGCTGACTACAATGGTGACGGCGTCATTTCGAACGCCGAATACGCCCAGTTTCAGAAGCAAAAGAACATCGAAGACCGCAATGTGTATTCCGAGAGCGTGAAGCGCACCAATGCGGTCAATACTGTGCGTGACGTGCGCGACGCCACGGGGGCGGCCAGCAGCACGGTCAATATCTTCCGCAACTTTGGCGGCTATTACGGCGGCGGTTACTGAGGCCGTCGTTCCTGCCGTCCGGTTGGGATCTGAGCGCCGCGCTGGTGCCTTGCCGGGCTGATTGCTGCAAGACTTCAGGCGGCGGGGACGGTTTATCTTAACACGGTTTGCGGCTTGGCAGTGCGGGCTTTCCCGGCTACTGTTCCACCCAGCTTTCCTGCGCGATTCCACATGTCCACCATTGCCGTCCGCTCCGCCGCTCTGCCACCGCCGATTCCAGGTGCGGTGCGGCGTTTTCGCCCACCGAAGAAAAACATCCCGCAGACCAAGCAGGCGCGGGATCTCGTGCTGGCGCAGGTGCGCGAGTATGCGGAGGCGGCGCGCTTGGTGCCGCCGGTGCCGCTGGATGAGTTGCAAACGCACACGGACAAAATTTTGGCGGTCTACGGCATTGACCCGCAGTATCGCGATTACACCGGCGTGCTGCTCGCGAACGAGACTTGGCGCGAATCGCTGGCCACCATTCCCTTTGAGAAGCGACTGCTGCTGATGCCGAAGTGCCTGCGGGTCGAAAGCAAATGCCCTGCGCCGTTCGATGAATTCGGCCTGCTTTGCAAGCAATGCGGTCTTTGCTCGATTCAGGACTTTCAGAACGAGGCGGAAAAGCTCGGTTACGCTGTGCTGGTGGCCGAAGGCAGCGCGATTGTCATGTCGCTGATCCAGACCGGGCAGATCGAGGCTATCGTTGGGGTTTCCTGTTTGCCGGTGCTTGAGCGCACGTTCCCTTATGTGGAGGCGGCGGCGATCCCGGCGGTGGCGGTGCCTTTGCTGCAGGATGACTGCATCGACACCATCGTCGACATCGACTGGGTCTGGGATTACATTCACCTCACCAGCGAGGACAAGACCCGCCGGCTCAACCTCAACGCGCTGCACGACGAGGTGCGAACCTGGTTTGAGCGGCCCGCGCTCGATGCGCTGCTTGGCGCGCCTGCGGATCAAACCGAGGAGATTGCGCGTGAGTGGCTGGCTCGTGACGGCAAACGCTGGCGCCCCTTTCTCTGTGTCGCCGCCTACCAGGCTCTGCGGGAGGATCCCGAAGCTCCGATCTCGGAGGCGGTCAAAAAAGCCGCCATCGCGGTGGAGGCTTTTCACAAGGCCTCACTGGTGCACGATGACATTGAGGACAACGATGCCGAGCGATATGGCCAGGCCACGCTGCATGAGGAGCACAGCGTTGCAGTGGCGCTCAATGCGGGTGACTTGCTGATTGGTGAGGGTTACCGCTGGCTGGCTGACACTGACGCGTCCAGTGTCATTCGCATCGCCACGTTGAAAGTGGCGGCCGAGGGGCAGAGGGAGTTGTGCCGCGGGCAGGGCGCGGAGCTCTTGTGGAGCAACCATCCGACGCCACTGAGTTCCCGCCAGGTTTTGGAGATCTTCCGCAGCAAGACCTCGCCAGCCTTCGAGGTGGCGCTGAAAATCGGCGCTGCGTTGGCAGGGCAACTCAATGAGGTGGAGGAGGTGCTGCATCAGTACTCTGAAAACCTCGGCATTGCCTACCAGATTCGCGACGATCTTGACGACCTGGGCGACGACTCGGCCACTTCGGGCGTGGGCATCCGGCCCAGCGTGATCCTGGCTCTGCTGCTGGAGCGCGGGAAAGGCGAGGTCAAGGAGGTGATGGAAGCGCTCTGGAGCGGTGCTGGCGAATCACCGCCGGACAAGGCGGCCATTCGGGCATGGGCGGAGCAGAGCGGTGCGCACGAGAAGGCGATGACTCTGTTGGAGAGCTACAAAGAGGCCGCGACGCGCAGTCTGCAGGAGGTGGAGCTGCCAAACCTGAAGGGTCTCCTGCGCCGCGTCATCGGCAAGATTTTCAACGAGCTTGAGATCAAGGGGTGGTGCCGCGAGTTCGAAGTTCAGATCACTCCCGAGCAGCGTGCCGAGGCCGCTGCTGCTGCCGCGCACTTGCAGCCGCGCGTTGTGGAGGAAACAGCGCCCGCCCTATCACCATCAGTCGCTGCGGCTTCCTGACATGGACAAGAACTACGCCGTCGCTCAACTGGATGAAGTGAAGCCAGTGGCCTGCCCGTGTGGACAGGCACGCCGCGCTTTTGCCGAGCCCTGGAATCAACTGGCCACCGTGCATCTCACGGAGATATCCAAGGACAGCCGGGTGCACTACCACAAAAAGATGACGGAGATCTACACGGTGCTGGAAGGGGAGGGGCATCTGGAGGTGGATGGCGACATCATTCCGCTCAAGCCGCTGACCACGGTGATGATCAAACCCGGCTGCCGCCACCGCGCGGTGGGCCATTTGAAACTGCTCATCGTCCCCATGCCGCCGTTTGATCCGGCGGATGAGTATGAAGACTGAGCACGAGGGCCCGCGCAAGGTGGCATTGGTGCGGCTGTTGTGGCGTAAAGCGATGGCCCCTCAGGAATGGGATTGCCGGGAAGCTGCACATGGGTACGCGGTGCATCAGAGGACGGCGGTGGCAAGGAAGTGGACAGCAACAAGATTGGAAATGAAAAGCGCGATGAACGTCTGCCAACAAATCAAGCGGCTGAGGACTGGACAACTGAAGCTATCCAAGGTGGCACAACGATGGCTGTCAAGAATCGACCCCTGACCCCTTCATACGATCGACTCGAAGTCAAAAACATATACGCCAAGCGAGCCTCTAAAAACTGATCCCGGGAAACATACAACACCAACACCAAGCCCTGATGCCACAGAACCAATGAAACAGGTGCCTCCAACCCCAAGATGATGGATATGTATCATTTGAGGATAATTCCAATATTATTGTTTCTTTGTTTTGGCGCAAGCCTTGCGAAGGGAGAAGGGGTTAGCGTCACAATGGACCATACCGCAATTCTTCCAGAATATTTGTTGGATAATAATTATCGAGAGGTTTATTTGGACGCCACACAAATGTTTGTACCGCGTGGTGACATTGATGACGATATAGCCAGAAGATCATTTCAGCTTTATAGTACGATTAGTGATGAGGGCGTTGGCCATGGATGGAGGCATCCCAGAAATATCATATGGGTAGTAAGTCCGCAAATATCTGGCAGTCTAATAACAAAACATTCTGGCTACGGATTACTTACGTCGCAAATTTGGAAAGCATCTAGTCGGGAGCAAGATGCATTATTAGCAGTTGGTCGCCTGAAATTGAATAATAGATCATTGAATAAAATCGGAAATCTAGACGACTTGAAAATACTCGATCTTTTTTGCGTTAAGGCGGAACCTATTGTAGAAAGGATAGTTGCGGCATCGCCCAACATAGAGCATTTAGTTTTACCATTTGAGGGGGGTGAATTTGATTTTTCTAGCATTCCAAAAACATTAAAATCATTGTGTGTGTATCGAAGTTCTATAGAAAAAAATGATATGATTAGAATCTTCGACTTGCCGCAACTGAATCATTTGATATTTATTGAATGTCGATTTCAGGAGGATGTTTTCAAAGTCTCTCAACGAGCCCCCATGATTATTGCTCCTGACACCATAAAAACACTGCGTGTTCAAAACTGCCTGTTTGGAAAAATGGCTATTAGAACAATTGATTTTAATAATGTCGAAGACCTTACTTGTGATAACGATTTGGCGCTATCGTTGCTAAATTTGCACGCAACCACTAATTCAAATTTCAAGAATTTAAGAAAATTAATAATTATCTCTGATGTTGTTAAGGGTGAGTGGCTGTCGTTTTCAGATTATATTTCTTATGTAGACAGGCTTGCACGAAAGGCTAATCAGAAGGATCTTTTAATGACGCTAAAATAATAATCAAATATAATGGAAAAAATTTCTAATTATTTTAGAAGAAAGGGTCAGGGTCAATACTTGACAAGCGGGGTCTGTGGGTACCTCGCCGGCATGCCCAGGCATGCTCCGCATACAGTATCCAGGCGCGCTTTATCACGTCACCGCGCGCGGGGACCGGCGGGAGGCCATAGTGCGCGATGATGCGGACCGCGACATGCTGCTGGCGACCCTGGCGGCGGCCTGCAAGAAGACGGGCTGGGAAGTCCTGGCTTGGGTGATCATGGACAAGCCGCTAAGTTCCGGCGTTGAGGCGCGTTATTAGTGGGTCTATCCGGCGTGAAAATTTATTCTTGCCGAGTGATAAAGAAAAATATTAGTGTTTCGTTATGAGCATTCGCCGTCTTCCTGGCTTCCTGCTGGTGGTCCTCGTTTCATGCCTTGCCGGCGCGTTTCCGGGTTCCGCTGCGGATGACGGTTTCGTCGCGGACTTGGACGCCGAGATTTTCGCCAAGATCGCGGTGCAGTCCGATGGCAAAATCCTCATTGGCGGGGTCTTCACCACGGTGAACGGCGTTTCGCGGCCAAACCTGGCGCGGCTGAACCCGGACGGCAGCGTGGACACCACGTTCAACCCCGCGCCCAACGGCGAGGTGCGCGTCATCGCGGTGCAGCCGGATGACAAAATCCTGGTGGGCGGTTGGTTTGACAGCATCGCGGGCGCGCCGCGCTCCCGGCTGGCGCGGTTGAACAGCGATGGCAGCATCGACGATGATTTTCTGGCCGAATGCAACGACCGGGTGGAGGTGGTGCATTTGTTTGCGAACGGGCAGATGCTGGTGGCCGGCAATTTCACCAGCATCAATGCGACGGCGCGCACCCGCATCGCCCGGCTCAATGAGGACGGCTCGGTGGACACCACTTTCACGGCCTCCGCCAACAGCCTGATCTACACCTTGGCCGTGCTGCCTGACGGCAAGATCGTCGTTGGCGGCATCTTTGGCCAGGCTGGAGGTCAGTCACGGACGCGGCTGGCACGCTTTCATTCAGACGGCGCGCTGGACTCGGAATTTGATCCGGGCGCCGACGGCACCGTGCGTACGATGGCATTGCAGGCGGATGGCAGCCTGTTGGTGGGCGGGGTGTTTGATGAGATGGCGGGGGAGGCGCGTGCGCATCTGGCGCGGCTCCTGCCGGATGGCAGCCTGGACGAGGACTTCGATCCCGGAACCAACCACACCGTGTTCAACATTCGGGTGCTGCGTGACGGCGGCATCCTGCTCGCCGGGCAGTTCAACACGGTGGCGGGCGAGACGCGCAACCGTCTGGCGCGCCTGCTGCCGGATGGCAGCCTGGATCCGGTTTTTCTGCCGCAGTTGAACGAGACTGCCTTTGAGGCGGTGGAGCAGGCGGACGGCAAGGTCGTGGTGGGCGGACGCTTTACCACGGCAAAGGGGGAGCCCAGGCTTTACTGCGCGCGTTATTACCCGGACGGCAGCCTGGACCGCACGCTGGTTGCAAATGCCAACGCGCCGGTGCGCGCGCTGGCGGCGCAGCCGGACGGGCAGGTGCATGCGGGCGGCGATTTCACTTCGATCGGCGGCGAGATGGAGAAGGCGCTGGCACGCTTGAGCAGCGGCGGCAAGGTGGATTTGACCTTCAGCGCCGCTGCCAATGGCGCGGTGAATGCGCTGGCGATGCTGCCAGACGGCCAGTTGCTCGTTGGGGGTGCCTTCGCCAGCATCGGCGGCGGGGGGCAGCGATTGGCGCGCCTCAACGAGGACGGCAGTCTCGATACGGCTTTTCTGCCGGAGCTGGATGACGAGGTGCTGGCGCTGGTGGCCATGCCGGATGGTTCGGTCCTGGCTGGTGGCGCTTTCACCACGGTCAATGGCGCGCCGCGGCCGCACCTGGTCATGCTGCGTCCGGACGGGGAAACGGAGACCGCTTTTGCGATGGAGGCCAACGGGCCGGTGCGGGCTTTGCTGAGGTTGCCTGATGGCGGCTGGGTGATCGGCGGCGACTTCACGGAGGTCAACGGCGCGCCGCGCCAACGCCTGGCCAGGCTGCGCGCCGATGGCGACTTGGTGGCGGACTTTCTTGCGAGTG
Source organism: uncultured Verrucomicrobiaceae bacterium (assembly GCA_964553805.1). GTDB lineage: Bacteria > Verrucomicrobiota > Verrucomicrobiia > Verrucomicrobiales > Verrucomicrobiaceae > JAGRPD01. The sequence continues at coordinate 7,138 of CAZKMS010000048.1, read as the reverse complement.
CGGATGGTTCGGTGCACGCGCTGCTGCCGCTGGCCGGTGGCGGTTTTCTGGTCGGTGGCGCTTTTGCTCACATCAATGGCGAGTCGTGTCCGGCGCTGGCCCGGCTGGAGGCCTCGGGTGCGCGCGCCGCCTCCTTTGCTCCCGCTCCCGATGGCGCGGTGCTGGCGCTGGTGGCACAGGCAGATGGCCGGGTGCTGTGCGCGGGCGAGTTCACCGAGATGCACGGCCAGCCGCGCGCCCGGCTGGCACGCCTGCTGCCGGATGGCAGCCTGGATCCTGATTTCATAGACGCAGCCAACGGCACGGTGCGCGCGCTGCTGCTGCAGGACGATGGCAAGGTGCTGGTGGGCGGTGACTTCACCGAACTGAACGGCCTGCCGCGCGCGGGGTTGGGGCGGCTGGAAAACGGCAGTGCAGGCCGTCTCCTGCGCCAGTCCGCCAACGGCCTGGAACTCATCCTCGAAGCCACTGGCAGTGGACCCCGTCTGGACGCGGTGTGGTTTGAACTGGAAACGCCAGGGCAGGGCTGGTTGCCCATCGGAGAAGGGACGCGGGTGGATGGCAAGTGGCGGTTGCGCACCGGGGCGCTGCCGCGCGGGGAGATTTGCCGCGTGCGCGCGCTGGGCCGGCCAGCGGGATCTTCCGCCGGTTCGCTGCACGCCAGTGTGGCGCATTTTTACCTGCCAGAGCTGGAGGGGGCGGTGTTGCTGGTGGAACTGCTCGATGACAACGAAGACGACCCGCAGCCGGTCGCTGCTTTGTTCGCTGGCGACGACAGCCTCGACTTCGGCGCCATCCGGCCTGGCACCAGTGCCATCCGGCGGTTGCGCCTTCGCAACTTCGGCGATGAGGAGCTGACTCTGAACTCGGCGGGGCTCAGTGATCCGCGTTTTGTTTTTGATGAGCCGCCCGTTTTGGGTTCGCTCGCGCCAGGGGAAAGCACCGATCTGACGCTGCGCATGAATGCGGCGGTGGCGGGTCCGGTCAGCGGCAGCCTGAGCATCGCCAGCAACGATTCGGGTTCCCCTTTGGTGCTGGCACTCGGCGGCGCGGGCGTCCTCGCCACGGAGACGCGCCTGCTCAGTCTGGAAATCGATCCCGGACCTTTTGAGCCGGACTTTGCGCCTTATCGCAACCATTACGCGGTGGCGTTTCCTTTTGAGGTGGCGGAACTGGACACGACCGCGGAGGCGGTTTCCGCGGAAGCGGTTATTCGCTTGAATGGAAAGATCGTGCCCTCCGGTGCGCTGTCGGTGCCGGTGCCGTTGCGGGTGGGGCAGCAAGTGCTCACCTGGCGGGTCACCGCTCAGGACGGCGTCTCCGTGCGCGACTACCGTCTCACGGTGACAAGAGCGGCGAGGTTTGATCCAGTCATTCCGCTGGACGCGCGGGTGGCGCGGGAGCTTGGCCTCGATCTCACGGGTGACTGGCAGGTGCTTTCAGTGAGCAATCTGCCGCCGGGCCTGAGATTCGATCCGGACAGCGGCCTCGTCACCGGCCGGCCCCGGCGCGCGGGCGTGTTCACCTTGCGCGTGCGTCTGCGCGACTCGGACAATCGCATCCGTGTGGACACGCTGCGCTTTGAGATCGCGCCGCTGCCGGCCACCGCGCTCGGTTCCTTCGTCGGCTTTGGCGGACGGCAGGCCTTCATCAACAGCGGTCTCGGCGGCTGGTTGCGCTGCCAGGTGGCGGCGAGAGGCGCAGTCAGCGGGCGCTTGTATTGCGGAACGAAAAGCCACGCCTTCCGCGGCTGGGCGTTTAACGACGACACCGACACCGTGTGGGTGGAGGCGGAGATCAAGCGAACCGGTTTGCCGCCGCTGCTGGTGGAGCTGGTGCTGAACGATGACAACCGCCTCACCGGCACGGTCAGCGTTGGCATGGAGACCTGGGGCATCGACGAAGGCTGGCGGCGCGTCTGGCAGCGGCGGCAGCCGGTGTCGGAGCCCCGGACCGGCAGCTTCAATACGCTTCTTGAACTGCACCCTGGCTGGGCGGATGAGGACGGGGTGCCAAAGGGGGCCGGTTACGCGCGTTTGACGGCGGGCAAGGCAGGCGACACGCGCTGGAGCGGGCGCACCGCGCTCGGGCAGGCGTTTTCGTTCGCCTCGTTCGTGGGGCCGCAGGGCGAGACCGCGCTCTGGCGGCTGCTGAGCCCGCGTCAAAGCGGCTCGTTGCGCGTCTCCGCCCAGATCGGCCCGGCCGGGATGCTCGCCGGCGCAGGCCAGTGGGTGAAGCAGCAGGACACCCGGCCGGGACAGCGGCTTTATGCCGATGGCTTCGGCACCGGTTTGGAGGGGCCGGTGACGCTCGAGGTGCGCGGCGCGCGCTGGCAGAAACCCGCGACGGGCGCCACCGTGTTCGGTTGGAGCGCGGCGCAAATCAGCTTCAGCGGAGCGGGCGTGGAGGCCAGTGCGGGTCCCTCGCCCTCCATGCAGGCGCCGCTGTTGCCCGCCGCGAGTTTGCAGCTTCCCAAGCCCGGCTCGCTGGGCAATGGCGCCTTCCTCACCGTCAAAATTCGCCCCGGCACCGGTGTCGTCAGCGGTGGCTTCAAACTCTTTGACCTCAACCCTGAGCGCCCCGGCGCTTTGCTCCCCCGGCCGGTGCGCTTCGAGGGCTTGCTGCTGCCTGGCTTCAACCGCGGCGGCGGTTTCTTCCTGCTGGACCAACTGGCCCAGCCGCCGCTCACCACCGCCCGCAGCAGCCCGGTTCTCTCCGGATGGTGGAGCATCACACCCCCACCGCCCTGAGTCAGTCCTCCTGTTTGGCGTCGCGCTTGCGCTGGTGGCGCGCGGTTTGCAGCGTAACAACGTGACCTTTGATGCGGGTGTCCAGGCCGCTCTGGGCGATTTGGGCAGCACTGGCGCGCTGCTTCATCGCGGCTTCCTTGGCGGCTTGGTCTTCTTGGGAGAGGGTCTGTTCGGCAGTGCGATGGATGGTGAATTTCATGGTGGCAAGCGGGTTGGGTTGGAATGGTTTTTCCGGCTTATTGGATACGCTCCCGGGGTGCCCTCAGCTCCCCTTGAAAAATCCTGTGAATCTTTGCCAAATCCTGTCAATTCTGTCTGCCCATGTCCGATACCGCTGCCGCCCGCAAGACCCCCGAACAACTCCGCTCCTGCCGCTGGTATGGCCGCGACGAACTCCGCTCCTTCGGCCACCGCTCCCGCGCCAAGCAGGCCGGCTGGGGCGCCGAGGACTACGCCGGCAAGCCCATCATCGGCATCCTCAACACCTGGAGCGATTTGAACTCCTGCCACATGCACCTCCGCCTCACCGCCGACGCTGTGAAGCGCGGCATCCTCCAGGCCGGCGGCCATCCCATGGAGATCCCCGTCATGTCCGTCGGCGAGATGCTCACCAAGCCCACCGCCATGTTCCACCGCAACTTCCTGGCCATGGAGACCGAGGAAGTCCTGCGTGCCCATCCCATCGACGGCGCCGTTCTCCTCGGTGGTTGCGACAAATCCACCCCCGGCTTGCTCATGGGCGCCTTCTCCGCCGATCTCCCCGTCATCTACATGCCCTGCGGCCCCATGATGAAGGGCAACTTTCGTGGTGAGACGCTTGGTTCCGGCACCGATGTCTGGAAATACTGGGACGAAAAACGTGCTGGCAACCTCTCCTGGGATGAGTGGTGCGAGATCGAGGACGGCATCGCCCGCAGCCCCGGCCACTGCATGACCATGGGCACCGCCTCCACTCTCACTGCCTTGGCGGAGACGCTTGGCCTCGTTCTCCCTGGTGCCTCCTCCATCCCCGCCGTGGACAGCGCCCACACTCGCATGGCCGCCGCCGCTGGACGCCAGATCGTGGAAAACACCTGGCTCGACCGCAAACCGTCCACTCTTGTTGACCGGCGCTCCTTTGAAAACGCCATCGCCGTGGACATGGCCCTCGGCGGCAGTACCAACGCGATCGTCCACCTCGTCGCCATGGCGGGCCGCCTCGGCATCCCGCTGCCGCTGGATCTCTTTGACGAGATCTCCCGCCGCATCCCCCTCCTCGCCAATATCCGCCCGGCTGGCCAGTATCTGATGGAGGAGTTTTATCTAGCCGGCGGCCTGCCCGCCCTGCTTCAGGGCATGCGCAGCCTCCTGCACACCGATGTCCCCACCGTCACCGGCCAGACCCTCGGCGAAAACATCGCCAGCGCCGTGATTCACCACCCCGACGTCATCCGCACCCCGGACAATCCCCTCCAGCCCGACGGCGGCACCGCCATCCTCCATGGCAACCTCTGCCCCAACGGCGCCGTCATCAAGCACGCCGCCGCCACGCCCGCCCTCACCACCCACACCGGCCCCGCATTGGTCTTCGACAGCTACCCCGCCATGAAAGCCGCCGTCGAGGATCCCGACCTCGATGTCACCGCCGACCACGTTCTCATCCTTCGCAATGCCGGCCCCGTCGGCGCCCCCGGCATGCCCGAGTGGGGCCAGCTTCCCATCCCGAAAAAACTCATCATGCAGGGTGTGCGCGACATGGTCCGGCTCAGCGACTGCCGCATGTCCGGCACCTCCTACGGCGCCTGCGTCCTCCACATCGCCCCCGAGAGCGCTGTCGGCGGCCCCCTTGCCCTCGTGAAAAACGGCGACCTCATCAGCCTCGACGTCCCCAACCGCAGTCTTCACCTCCAGGTCAGCGACGCGGAACTCGCCGCCCGCCGCGCCGCCTGGCAGCCCGCTCCCGCGCGCTACCATCGCGGTTATCCGAAACTCTATGTCGAGCATGTCACGCAAGCCGATGAAGGCGCTGACTTCGATTTTCTTCAACACGGCCCCGCGCTGCCTGAACCAGAGATCTTCTGACGCCGCGCTTTTCTCGAACGACTGCGACTGGCCCTCGTTTGCAATCGGGGAGCACTGAGTTCCGGGCTGAATCTCGTGGTCTTTGTCGCTGCTGCCGAGCATGCGGCCTGGCTTCCTGGCGCGTTCAAAGTAGCGGGTTGATTGTTAGGCTAATGATGCAGATTGTGATATCAAATCATAAAGAGTGACAAAAAGGTCACTGTCGTTTTTGTCACCCAAAACGAATCGCGAGGAGTGGTGAAACGGGGCAAGGGAACGGCCGCCGATGATGCTTCCGAGATTCCTCACCACCACGAAAGAATTGATTCGTGTTCCGTTCCTGGCTCTGGCCGCTGTGCTGCCCTGCCTGCCGATTGCCGCCCAGGAGGAGCCGCCGCCAGTGCCGCCGCCCACCACGGAGTTTGGCACCCTGCTGGTGCGGCAGAACGACGAGTTGAACACCTCCACCTCCATGACCATGTTTCGCGGGCCGGGCGGCACGCTGCGCTGGGAGCCGGTGTGGATGTCGTCGAGCAAGGCTGACTATTTCCTCGCCTTTTTCCACGACAACGATTTCGAGGCCGGAACGGTGATCGCCTCGGTGGCTGAAAACGGGCGCGACAACAGCGCTTTCGGGGACAGCAACCTGGGCATCGGGCCGTTCCGTGCCACGGTGTCGGCGGCGGCCTCGCCGGGCACGGGTCTGCCGACCTCGTATTTCCTGGCGACTTCGGGCGCGTACGCGCCGGGGCTGGCGAGTGCCAACGGCGGTGAGGTGAACGTCAACCTGTCTTTCGCCTACTTTCCTTACCACATCTGGACCGGCGGCAATGCCTGGATTTTCAACCGCGCCAATGGCGCGATGGTGGATCGTCTCACCGGCACGGAAGGGCTGGTTTTGGGGACGCATTTGATCAACACCGCTGGGGGGCGCTATCTGCTCGATCTGCGATCCCATGACCCCGGCGCCACTCCCGCCAACGGAATTGTGCTGGTCAACCACGCCAAAAATGAGGATAACTACGGTTCAGGAGTGGCCAACGCCGACGGCACCTTCACTCTGCGGGTGAAAGACAACGGCTCCAACGGCGCCGGCACCGAGCAGGATCCGGTGACCTTTGTGTACATCCCGAAAAGCATGGTAGGACAGGAGAACTTGCTGGCCATGGGCCGGGTCTTGAACAATGGAACTTCGGCGGTCAAGGGCGGCGACTACAGCATCGCTCATGTGGCCACGGGCACTTGGCACCTCACCATTCCGGACCAGAACCCCAACACCGGCACGCTGGTCATCAGCGGCGGCGGTGCGGGCAACATGGAGGATAACATCGTCAGCTACAAATGGAACGAGAATGGCTATTGGGTGATTCAAGCGTGTGACATCGCCAACGACACGTCGTTGCCGGTGCTGGAGAACGGCGGGTCGCCCTGGGAGGAGATTTTCAGCTTCGTGTTTTTCGGCGCGCCATTGATTCCAGAGGTGGAGGTGACGGCGCCCACGCGAGAGAATTCCACTTTTTACGGCATTCCGGCTTCCTTCACGGTGAGCGCGGAGGCTTCGGACTATGATGGTGTCATCGAGAAGGTGGAGTTTTTCCGCAACGGCCGTTACCTCGGCGAGGCGTTGACGCCGCCTTATGATTTCGAGGAAAGCGGTCTTCAGGGCGGGCTCTACCTGTATCAGGCGAAGGCCTGGGACGACCAGGGCCAGGCGCCCTACAGCACGCCGGTGGGGGTGCGGGTGACGTATGATCCGCTCGACAAGCCGGACAACACGGCGCTGTTTTTCGACGGGCTGGTCGAGCACGCCAGGACGCCGGTGGTGGCGCCGCAGTTTGGGGTGGGCGGGCCGCCGACGCGCGGTCTGACGCTGGAGTGCTGGTTCCGCAAGGAGGGCGCGGGCGCCACGGCGGGATCGGGCAGCGGCGGCATCACGGTGCATCCCTTAATCGCCAAGGGCCGCGGGGAGAGCGACAACAACACGACGGACTGCAACTACCTCTTCGGTGTGACCATGGACGGCCTGATAGCGGCGGACTTTGAAGCCTATCCGACGCCCGGCGTGGTGGCCGGCGGGGCCAATTTCCCGGTGTTCGGCACCCACGAGCCGATTCAGAACGGGCGCTGGTATCACGCGGCGGTGACCTATGATGGCAACGAGGGCGTCTGGAAACTGTTCCTGGACGGGGAGCAGGTGGGCATGCGCACCACGGTGCCGGGCGCCATGCCACGTTATGATAGCAACCATGCCTTTGCCATCGGCGCGGCGATGAACACCTCCACCCAGCGCGCCGGCTCGTTCTTTGGCGCCATCGATGAGGTGCGGGTGTGGAGTTACGTCAGAACCC
>CAZKMS010000047.1:0-33142 GCA_964553805.1 uncultured Verrucomicrobiaceae bacterium | reverse complement strand
GCGGGTTGTAAATGGTGTCGCCTTTTTTGACGCAGCCGGAATAGACGCGGAAGAACACGAGGCGGCCGAATTTGTCGGACCAGAGTTTGAAGCCGAGGGCGATGAATTTGCCGCTGTCATCCGGATTGGCGTCCACTTTTTCCTCCGGATCGTCCACGGACTGGCCTTGCTGCGGCGGAATGTCGAGCGGGCCCGGCAGGTAGTCGATGACGGCGTCGATGAGATACTGCACGCCTTTGTTCTTGAAGGCGGAGCCGCCGGCCATCGGAATGATCTTGTTGGCGATCACCGCGCGGCGCAGGGCGTGTTTGATATCCTGCACGCTGATGGGCTGCTCCTCAAGGAACATCATGCCCAATTCATCATCCACATCGCAGATGGCGGAAACAAGACCGTCATAAGCCGCCTTGGCCTTGGCAATCTCATCACCCTCCAGCTCGCGCACGGTGTAGGTGGAGCCGAATTTGTCATCGTCGGAGTAGATGATCGCCTTTTGGTTGACGACATCGATCTGCCCGGTGAGGTAGTCCTCGGCGCCGATGGGAATCAGAACCGGCCAGGCATTGGCGCCCAATTTTTCGCGGACATCCTTGACCACGTTGTCGAAGTTGGCGCCGGTGCGGTCCATCTTGTTGACGAAGGCGATGCGCGGCACGCCGTACTTTTCCGCCTGGCGGTAAACCGTTTCCGACTGGGGCTGCACGCCGGCCACGCCGCAAAGCACGAAGATGGCGCCATCGAGCACGCGCAGGGAGCGCTCCACCTCAGCCGTGAAGTCCACGTGCCCGGGGGTGTCGATGATGTTGACGCGCATGTTCTCGTTCTCGCGCAGCTTGAACACGCCTTCCTGCTTGAGCTGCTTCCAGGAGGTGCTCACCGCCGCGGAGGTGATGGTGATGCCGCGCTCCTGCTCCTGCTCCATCCAGTCCGTCGTCGCCGCCCCGTCGTGCACCTCGCCGATCTTGTGGATCATGCCGGTGTAGAACAGAATGCGCTCGGTCAAGGTCGTCTTGCCGGCGTCGATGTGGGCGCAGATCCCGATGTTCCGGGTGCGCTCCAGGGGGAATTCACGATTGGGGGAGTTGGGGTTCGACATTGAAAAAGGGATCGAAAAAAGGTTGGGGGAATTTTTCGGTCCGCGGGATTACCAGCGGAAATGGGCGAAGGCGCGGTTGGCCTGGGCTTGCTTGTGGACGTCGTCGCGCTTGCGCACGGCGTTGCCCTGGCCCTGGGAGGCGTCCTTGAGTTCGTTGGCGAGGGCGCGGTGCATCGGCACGCCGCGCTTGGTGCGGGCGTAGTTGATGAGCCAGCGCATGGCCAGGGATTCGGAGCGCGACGGAGCCACCTCAAGCGGCACCTGGTAGGTGGCGCCACCGACGCGGCGGGCCTTGGTTTCCACCTTCGGCTTCACGTTTTCGATCGCGCGGGTGAAGAGCTCAAGCGGGTCAACCGCCTCGGACTTCTCATTGAGAATGTCGATGGCGGAATAGACGATGTTCTCAGCGGTCGATTTCTTGCCGCTGACCATGACGCGGCTGATGAGGTGTCCGACCAGCTCGCTGTCGTAGCGAGAGTCTTTGACCGTCGGTTTGTCATATACACGTTTCCTGCGAGCCATGGCTTGAAAGGGAGTTAGGAGTGGGGTGCGGAGATCAGACGGGGATTACTTTTTCTTTTTGCCTGCCTCAGCGGCGGCGCCCGGCTTCGGACGTTTGGCGCCGTATTTCGAACGGCCGCGGCGGCGCTTGTCCACGCCCAGGCAGTCCAGGGTGCCGCGCACGATGTGGTAGCGCACGCCCGGAAGGTCCTTCACACGACCGCCGCGCACCAGGACGATGCTGTGCTCTTGCAGGTTGTGGCCCTCACCGCCGATGTAGGCGATGACCTCGTAACCATTGGTAAGGCGCACCTTGGCGACCTTGCGCAGAGCCGAGTTCGGCTTCTTCGGCGTGCGGGTCATGACCTGGAGGCACACACCGCGGCGCTGCGGGCACTTGGCGAGCGCAGGCGACTTGGACTTGACCGCCTTGTCTTTGCGGCCGTGTCGGACGAGTTGATTGATGGTGGGCATGATTCGAGAAGCGTTGCCTTTCGACCTGCCGGCTCGTTCCAGGGGGGACGATGAAGCCTCCCGTTGTCAGGGAGGTTCACAGTCTTTTCCGGAACTGCGCCGATAGCAAAAGCCTGAATGAATCAGGGTATTTCGCTCGACCCAAAAGAAGGGCCGAGGCCGTGGAGGGCCGGGATAATGCCTTACCTTCGAAAGGCCGCAACCGCTTTTTGCGCTTTTTTCAAAATTTTTTCGCCTCTCAACGGGTCTCGCCGCGCAACTTGGCGATCTCAGCCCGGATGCGCTCGATGCGGTTGCCTGGATTCGGGTGGGTGCTCAAAAACTCCGGCCCGCCCCCGCCGCCGGAGGCTTCCTCCAGGATCTTCATCACCCCGATCAGGGCTTCCGGGTCGTAGCCAGCCTCGGCCATGAAGCGCACACCGAGGCGGTCCGACTCCAGCTCGTCATCGCGCCCGTAGCTTTTCAAACGCACCTGCGCCAGCATGTCCGCCACCTGCATACCGCCCATGCTTTGCCCGTCGGAGAGCAGCAGGCCGACGCCGCGCGCGATGCCAATCCAAAGCCCCTGCTGCGCCATCTGCTCGTTCGAATGCCGCCCCACCACGTGCCCGATTTCATGCCCCAGCACGCCCGCCAGTTGATCCTCGGACTGCAGGCGCTTGAACAAAGCGGAGGTGATGAAAATCTGCCCGCCCGGCAGCGCAAACGCGTTCACCGTGCGATCGTCGGCGAGCAGGTGAAAATCAAAGGGGTAGCCGGTTTCCCGCACGGCGGTGGAGTCGATCAATTTCTGCCCCACCTTGTCCACCAGGGCCTGCGCCCGCGCGTCGGGGTGCTCGCCGCCCATCTCGCGAATCATTTGCGGCGCCGCCTGCAGGCCCATGGCGATCTCCTCCTTCTCCGAAGGCAGCGCCAGCCGCTGATGGCGGCCGGTGAACTCGTTCTCATGCTTGGTGGTGCCGAGGTAGTGCATCGCCACCGCGCCGCCAATCATCAGCAGCGCCAGCATCACCCGCGGACTGCACCCCACACCAGGCCGCCGCGACCGTCCACCAACACCATCCACCCCCAGAGCCTGCCCGGTGAAAGCACCCCAAAACAAACGCCGCCATGGTTTCATGCCAGCGAGCATGCCACAATCTCCGCCCGGCGAAAAGTGGAAACGCGGGCGAACCGGCGGCGGGTCGGTTGCCCCTACCTCGCCTTTTCTCCGCGTCTCTGCCTCTCCCCGTCTCTGCGTGCGCTTTTTTCGTGCCTAATATTCATGCGCAAGCCCTGGCGGCCGGTCAGCCCTTCATGGCTGCGGCCAGCGCCTGCTTCAGCGTCGCAAACTGCTCCTGCTGCTTGACCAGCACGATTTGCCGCGCTTTCTCAGCCTTGGCTTTGGCGGTGGCGGGATCTTTGGCAAAAGCGAGCACGGTCTCCGGGATCTGTTTGATGCGTTCCTCGTCGTCCATGGTGAAAAGCCAGTCGTCGAGACCGATGTCACGCCACATGAAGCCCTTGTGGGTCTGCTCGTCCCAACGGCCCACCACGGCAGGGATGCCGTTGGCGATGCACATGATCGGGCTGTGCATCTCGTTGCCAAAAAGCCCGAGGCTGCGCCGGTAAATGCTCAGCGCTTCATCGGTCAGCCAGTAGTCCTCGCGCCACACCACGTTCGTTTTCACGTCCGCCGGCAGCGTGTCGTAGAGTACCTCCCTGCCCAGCGGGATCTGGGTCTGGTCCTCGTGCGTGACCAGCACTTTGACCCCGGCCTCGCGCACCAGACGAATGATCGCCTCCCGATGCGGCGCGTGATCGTGCTCCTGCATCTCCTCACTGCGGGCCAGCTTCACCTTGTCCACCGCGCGGTCCTTGTGAATCGTCCAAAACGGCGTCCAGCGATAGCGCGGGATGCAGCACAGGAACTTGCCCGGCTCCAGCCCGTTCGCCTTCAGGTAGGCGTCCGCCTTGGCGTCGTCCTCCAGCTTCACGATGCCAAACGCGGTGTCCGGTCCCCAGCCCATCGCCGGCGGGGTGGGGATGCCGAACTCCTCCACTGCACGCTTGGCGGAAACACCATCGCGGAAATACACAAACTGCGCCTTTTTCAGCATCGCCATCAGTTCATCGCCGGTGTCGGTGATTGAGATGCCCATGACGCCGAACGGTTTTCCCGTCTCCTCCACCCAGCGTTTGGCATCGCGCCAGGCGCCGAAGCCGGAGCTGGAGCCGTGCAGGAAAAAATCGCACTCCTTGAACGCCTTCGCCACGCTCTCCGAGTCCTTGAAGTAAGGCACCTCCGGGAAGTTTTTGTGAAACAGCTCACCCGCGCCGTTCTCCATGTTGCTGGCCCAGAAACGCACCTCCGCGTCCACACCATGCAGCTTCAGCAGCTCCATCATGCCCATGTAGTGCGCGATGTCGCCGATGTTCTGGCTCTGCCAGCCGTTGCGCAGCAGGATGCGCGGCCTGCGACCGCTGGCAGCGAATGACGGAAGCGAGGCAAGCGAAGCGGCGAGGCTGGAGGCGAGGAGACGGCGGCGGTTCATGGTGGCTGCCACACGTTTGAAGCCGCTCGAGCTGCGCTTCAACCGCAAATCCGAGGCTCTCCACCCCTCTATGGCGGGGTAATCTTTTTGTAAAACATTTCGTTTATTCTTGAATCTACAATTTGAAACTCTAATATGCAAAAAATCTCAAAATTGAGTTTTAGCCGCTCTCGCCATGCTCTCCCGCTCTCTTTATTCGCACTGCCGGCTCCTCCTCCTCGTCGCTTTAATGGGGTGCTTGTGCCCGCCAGAAGGCGCTTCGGCGGGGCCGCTGCGGATGCGGGAGACCCGGCTCTACGTGAACCACTCGGCCGCGCCGCCAAGCATCGAATTACTGGCCAACAACGTCTGCATGCTCGATCCCGAGTGCCAAACGGATCTGAGCGCGGCCCTCGCCCTGGGACACACCTTGCTGGCGCGACTGCCGGTGGTGGCGGTCACGCCGAACTCGGCGGCCGGCGAAAGCGCTCTTTTGCAGAGCATGGCGCTGCCTGAAAACAACGAGTTTGGTTGGAATCGTGTGCTGCTCAACGTGCTGCACCCCGGCTGGGCGGCGGAAATGATCGAGGTCCAGGCCAAACGGGCCGCCGTGCGCGGGTTCAGCGGCTTTGTCATCGAGGGCGCCGACCTGCTGGGAAAGTTGAGCGCGCAGCAGCCGGAGGTGGCGGCAAAACAACGCGCGGCCTTCATTCACCTGGTGCGCGGCCTGCGGCAGCGTTTCCCGGACAAGCTGCTGGTCCTGGAAGGCGGGGTCGATCTGCTGCCGGAGCTACGCCGCTCCTTGCATGGGGTGTTCCTGCACGGGGTCTTTCGTGAACTCGACGAGCGCGGCGTCACGCGGCCCGTCACCGCAGAGCTCGAAGCCGTGCGCGAGCGCTGCATCCGCGTGCTGCAAAGCCTGGACTTAAAAATCTACGCCGCGGAATTGGGCGACCCCGCCGACGCCCGTGCGAACACCGCCGCGGCGGCACGCTTGCAACGCATCGGCTGCGCCACCTTCATCACCGGCTCGGACCTCAGCGGGCAGGTGTTCGGTCCGCATCTGGCTGAGCCCACCGAGGTGCTGGTGCTGCACGGCTGGGACCCGGAAACGAAGGGCACGGCGGTGAAGCCGGCCCGGCAGACCTGGAGCGCGCAGACCCTGGAACCGGTGCTGCGCTGGCATGGCCTGACGCCGCGCTACCTCAGCTTCACCGACTGGCACGCCGGGAACGCCGAAGCAGCGCGCCTGCTGCATCCAAAACCGGCCGGCATTGTCCTTGATCCCGACCTTTCCCTTCCCGAGGCTTCGCAAGAAGCGCTGGCGGGCTGGCTGCAACTGGCTGTGACCAACGAGGTGCCCCTGCTGCTGGCTGGGCAGCCCTTCACCTCGGCCACCGCCTGGAGCAGCCTGGCCGCCGCCCTCGATCTGGGCGGCAGCGGCCGCGAGCACGCCGCCGCGGCATTGTCAGGCTATCGCGCCGACTGGTTCACACGCGGACGTCTGCCGGAGCAGCGCCCGCTGGTCAGTCTCGACTTGCAGGCTGGCATTTCAGCGACGCCCATTTTGGGCTACCGGCTCGACGACGGCGCCGGCAGGCGCGCGCACTTCGACGCCTGCTTCATCGCGTCCTGGGGCGGGGCCTGGCTGACGCGCAGCGCGCCGCTGGACCCGTTCCGATTTCTGGAGGCAGCCCTGCAGCGCCAAAATGCCGCGCCAGTCCCGGACAACAGCACCCTGGCGGGCCTCCAAATTTACCTCTCAACCGTGCAGGGTCTCGGTTTCTGCGAGCCGTCCTGGCTGCCGGGCGGCCGGCTTTGCGGCGAGGTGCTGCGTGACGAATTGGAAAAGGTCCCTGCCCTGCCGGTGACGGTGGCTCTCGCGGAGGCCGACATTCGCGGCTGGTCACAGGCCAGCGAACCAGCCGAGGCGGGCCGCTACGAAGCGCTGGCGCGGGTGCTGTTTGCCCTGCCCCAGGTCGAGCCCGCCTCCAACAGCTTCAGCCGGCCCCTGTGCTGGCAGGCCGGCGCCTTCCAGCCCGGCCCGCTGCGCGCGGTGATCCCGGAACGACAATTCAGTTTGGAACGCGAGACCATCGGCTCCTTTGACTTCCTGCACCGCCTGCTGCCGCCCAGCAAAAAAATGTCGTTCCTGCTGTGGCCGGAGGGAGCCCAGCCCACCCTGGCAGCCGCGGAATTGCTGGCCAGTCGCGGCGGCTGGCAACTGCCGGGATCCTGGCAATCCGGCTGGCATCTGGGCGGTGCCCGGCCAGACGACATCAGCATCGAGGCCACTCCGCGCCCTGCCGCGCCGGGCAGCGCCGGGGCGATCGCTGAAGCTTGGCTGCGCCAGCACACCACCACCCCCGGCAGCCGCCGCACCGGCCCGGTGCATCTGGCTTACGCTCTGGCGGATTTACAGAAACCGGCCAACGTCCAGGCCCTGCGGCAAATCTGGACATGGTGCGCGGAGCAACCCTTGCACCCCATGACCGCCTCCGCCTATGCCCGCTTCCGCTCAGACTGCGCGAACGTGCGCATCCACACCCTGGCGGACAATCACTGGCGCATCTTCAGCACCGGCCGCGCCGTCACCCTGCGCCTGCCTGCGGACCGCGGCCTGCCCGACCTGAGCCACAGCTTTGGCGTCTGCGGCTACAGCCAGCAAAACGGCCAGCTTTACCTCCATCTGTCCGGCCGCGAGCTGAGCGAGATCGTGCTCGCCCCCGCCGGTTCGCTGCCGCCGCAGCCACACCTGGTCGAAGCCAGCCGCACCGTGGAATTTATGATCCTGAAACCGGAAAACACGCGCTTCCGCGTGCCGGGGCGCGATCCTGTCGTGGTCACCCTCGGCGGATTGGTGGCGGACGCGTGGTATCAAGTCAACGCCTCCGGCCATCAGACGCGCCTGCAAGCCAATGCCAGCGGCTGCCTCACTTTCCAAGCGCCACCGCTCGCCTCCGTGCAACTGCAGCCCAGCCAAACCGCCGCCAAACCGTATGCCGCACGCTAAGCTCCGTCTGCTTGTTTACGGCGGCCTGGCCTGCGCGCTCGGCGGCGCGGTCATCGCTTCCAGCCAGCGCTCGCCATCACCCGCCGCTAAGCCGCACGCCAATGCGAAGCTCCGCCAAGCGGGGCCTGCGATCCTCGGCAAGTACCTCGCCAGCCTGCCGGAGGGCGCGCCACCGGACGCGCTGATGGAAATCCAGGGCTTGAAAGAATCGATCCTGGCCCGCCTGCTCGACTGGCTGCCAACGCCGCCGGAGCAACGGCCCATGACTTTGATCGATACCGGCCTCGACAGCGGCAGCGCGCTGTTTGCCGCCTTGTTGCAGGCCAGCCTGACCGGTTACAAACCCGCGCCACTGAACACGCTGCCTGAGCTGATCCAGCAACTGCCGCTGGCGCAGGAAAACCCCCTTCGCCTGCGGCTGCTCAACGCCGCCGCCGCTCACGCTCATCAGCAGGGCCAGCGCGCGCTGGCTTTGCAACTGCTGGCCGACGCCGCCCGCCACCCCAGTGCTGGCTGGGAGCAAATCCGCACGCTGGTAGAACTCGCCACGACCGGGCAACAACCCGCCAGCGCCATCGAAATGCTGCAGGACTGGCTGGACGATCCGCCCGCCAACACCCCCGCCAGCCAGCGGCAGGAAGCCCGCACCGCCCTGGCGCGCCTGCTGCTGTTGGACAATCAAACCAACCCAGCCTGGGCAGTCCTGCAACCGCTGCTGGATCAAGAAACCGCCGCGCCGCCAGAAGTGATTGAGCTGGCCTGGACGGTCGCCGCAGCCGCCAGCCAAACCGGTCAACTGGTGACGCCGCTGGAGACGCATCTGCGCCGTCATCTGACGCATCGCCTGCACTGGCGCGAACTGGCGGACGCCGCGCCGCCCGAGGCCGCTTACCTCACCGGCCTGCGCCGCCTTGGCGCAGCCTGCCTGGCCGCTGGCGAAGACTCGCGCGCCGTGGACCTTCATCTTCACCTCGCCTGGCTGGAAAACCCGCGGCATTTGCTCCCTGCCCTGCCTGCGGCCATGGAACTGGAGCGCCGGCGCGAGGTGCTCGATCTGCTGGAGCGTCTGGATGAAATCCGGCCGCCCCCGGCCGGATCGCACGCGCTGATGCTGGCGGCGTTTTCCCTGGAGCAGGGCGAGCACGCCATCGCGCAGGCGTTGCTGGAGGCGCATCTGCGCCGGCAGCCGCAGGATAAGAACGCCACCCGCCTCCATTTGCAGGTGCAAAGCGCCGCCCTGCCGCCGCTTCAAGCAGCCCTGCTGTGGAAACGCCACCTGCAGCAGCATCCCGGCGACACCGAAGCGCAGCGTCTGCTCAGCGACACTTGGTTGCGCGGCGGCCAACCCGGCGCGGCGATCAATCATCTGCTCAGCCTGCGTCCCGAACAGCTTGATGCCAGCCTGCGCTTGCGGCTTGCCGAGCTGGCCGCTGAAACACGCCACAGCAGCGCCCTCGCCACCGCGATGCAGCGCCTGCAGGCGGCGGGCGATGAAGTGCCGCAAGAAAAAGCGGCGGCCTGGACCGGGCAACTCGCCGCAGCCGGCCGCCGCGAACGGACGGATCAACTCAAAACGCGCTGAGACGCGCCTGGATCACTTCAATTCCTGGGCGTGAAAGATGGCCCAGTCATCGACGCTGTTGAGATCCACCGCGCCCGGATTGACCGAGCCATCGTCCGGAAAACCGGCGGCGGAGAGAATGCTCTTGCGCGTCTCATCATCGTGGATGTAGCCCAGGATGGATTGGTTGTGCTTGTAGATGTCCGCCTTGGTCAGCTTCGCGCCCGGATAGGCTTTGACCCAGGTCTCGCACTCGGCGTAGCTCGGTTTCTTGTCCTTGATGAAGGCGTAAAAGTCATCCCAGGCGATGCCGAGGTTGTCCGTGGTCAATTTGTCGTAACCGCAGCCGACGGTGTAGTCGGAGTGGATTTTGCCGGCGGCATGCAGGGAGGCTTTCAGCCACACGCGCGGCAGGTGCAGAACACCGAGGGGACCGGCGGTGCCGGAGGAGATCATGGGAACGATTTGGCTCATAAAACAAACAAGGTTGGTGAGGTTGCAGACGTGGTTACGCCGGAGAGTTCCGGCCGGACGGGCAGTTTCAAAAAACGCCGCCCCTGTCGCAAGCCTTTTCCACGATTACTTCACCACAAACGGGCGTGCCGCTGGGTCAGGGCCTTCACTGGCCATCATTCTCAATACCGCCGCACCACCTGATCCTGTGGCGGCCGGGCGTCATCCGGCACCCGATAGTCCAGCGTGTAGTGCAAGCCGCGGCTCTCGTGGCGGCGGATGGCGCACTCGACGATGAGGGAGGCGGTCTCCACCAGGTTGCGCAGCTCCAGCAGCTCGCTGGTGAGGCGGAAGTTCCAGTAAAACTCCTGCACCTCGCGCTTCAAATTGCGCAGGCGGGCGGCGGCGCGCTGCAGCCGTTTCGTGGTGCGCAGGATGGAGACGTAGTCCCACATCAGGCGGCGGATTTCATCCCAGTTGTGGTAGATGACCACCAGCTCATCGTTGTCCACCGCCTCCCCGCTCTGCCAAGGCGGCACCGCGATGGGTGGCGGCGCCTCGCGGCCGACGGGCAGCTTGTGCAGCAGGTAACCCACCGCGCGATGCGCCAGCACCACGCACTCCAGCAGCGAGTTGCTGGCCAGCCGGTTGGCGCCATGCAGGCCGGTGCAGGCCACCTCTCCGACCGCGCAGAGACCGCGGATGCGGGTGGCGCCGTTGAGATCGGTGCGCACGCCGCCGCACTGGTAGTGCGCCGCCGGCACCACCGGGATCGGCTCGCGGGTGATGTCGATGCCCACCTCCAGCAGGTTTTTGTGAATGGTGGGAAAGTGCGAGACGATGAAGTCCGCCGGCTTGTGGCTGATGTCGAGATAAACGCAGGGACCACCGGTGCGCTTGATCTCGTGGTCGATGGCGCGGGCCACGATGTCGCGCGGCGCCAGCGAGCCGCGGGCGTCGTACTTGTGCATGAACTCGTTGCCGTTCTTGTCCAGCAAACGCGCACCCTCGCCGCGCATCGCCTCGGTGATGAGGAAGGAGCGCTTGGCCGGATGATAAAGACAGGTCGGGTGGAATTGGATGAACTCCATGTTCGCCACGCTCGCCCCCGCGCGCCACGCCATCGCCACCCCGTCGCCCGTGGCCACGCGCGGGTTGGTGGTGTAAAGATAGACGCGGCCGCAGCCGCCCGTGGCCAGGATGACACGGTCGGCCAGCAGCGTCAGCACCACGCGGTCCTCCTCCCGCAACGCATACAGGCCCAGCACCCGGTCCTCGGAGACAAAGCCGAGCTTGGCGGTGGTGATGAGGTCGATGGCGAAGTGGTTTTCCAGCAGCGTGATCGCCGGCTCCGCTCGCACGGCAGCGAGCAGCTTCTCGGAAATCTCCCGTCCGGTGGCGTCAGCGACGTGCAGCACCCGCCGCTTCGAGTGACCGCCCTCCTTGGTCAGATCGAACTCCAGGTGGCCGTCCTGCGCCTCCCGCTGGTCGAAGTCCACCCCCCAGTTCACCAGCTCCGCGATGCGCTCCGGCCCCTCGGTGACGATGGTCCGCACCACTGTCTCATCGCACAGACCCGCGCCGGCAATCAGCGTGTCCTGCACATGCTGCTCGATGCTGTCCTCATCGCTGGTGACGCAGGCGATGCCGCCCTGCGCCCAGTTCGAGTTCGAATCCAGCGCGCCGCGCTTCGTCACCACCGCCACCGTGCCATGCTTGGCCGCATGCAGCGCCGCCGACAACCCGCCGGCGCCGCTGCCCACAATGATGAAGTCAAACCGCACGCTCTCCATGCGCTGACGAATCTGTCACGTTGAAACCGGAATGCAATCCCACCCTCCGGCTCAAGCTCCCAACTCGATGTTGTCAATCAGCCGCGCGCCGCCGAAAAACACGGCCAAGGCGATGACCGCGGGCAGGTCCCGCCGCGCGACGTGCAGCGGCTCCAGGGTGTCCGGGTCCGCCACCTCGATGTAGTCCACCCGCCCCAGCGGCGCGTGCGCGGCGAGGTGGTCCGCGATGAGCCGGCGCAAATTGGCCGCGCCGCTGGTGCCCTCCTCCCAGGCGGCGCGGGCTTTCAACAACGCCGCCCGCAGGGCGGGCGCCTGCACGCGCTCCTCGGCGCTGAGGTAGCGGTTGCGGGAGCTGAGGGCGAGCCCGTCCGCCTCGCGCACGGTTTCGACACCGCGCACATCGACGGGAAAATCAAGGTCCCGCGCCAGACGCCGCACGATGGCGAGCTGCTGGAAGTCCTTTTTCCCAAACACCGCGGCATGCGGCTGGAACTGGTTGAACAGCTTCGCCACCACCGTGCAGACACCGTCGAAATGCCCGGGCCGGCTGGCGCCGCAGAGCGTTTGCGAGAGCGCGCTCTCGATGATTTTGACGCTGCGGTCAGGCCGGTACATTTCCTCCACCGGCGGCGCAAAGACGAGATCAGCGCCCGCGTCGCAGCAGCCCGCCAGATCGGCCTCCAGCGTGCGCGGGTAGCGGTCGAGGTCTTCGTTCGGGCCAAACTGCAGCGGGTTCACAAACAGGCTGACGGCCACACGACCAGCGGAGCCAGCGAGTCGGCCGGCTTCGCGCACCAGCGCCAAATGGCCGGCATGCAGCGCGCCCATGGTGGGTACCAGCACGACAGGGGCGGGGGCGTCGCGACGCCATTGACGCAGCTCGGAAAGAGTTTGCAGCACAGTCATGATTTGAGATCGCGGGAGTCGAAGACGCCGACACCCACCAGGAAAAAAGTCAGGTTCATGGCCATCAGCACGGTGAAGCTGCGCAGGATGACGGGCCACTGCGGCTCCTCCGCCAGCACCCGCGCCCAGCTTTGCATGTGATGGGTGATGAGCAGGTGCTTGTAGTCCTCCATGAAGCCCATGTTGCGCAGGATCAAATCGATCAGCACATAAGACAACGCCGCGATGGTGGCGGCGGCGGGTTTGATCGGCAGGCAGGACAACGTGAAGCCGACGCTGCACACCGTCACCATGGCCAGCGAGAGCAGCAGCGAAGCCTGGGTGTATTTGGCGAAGCCGGTGGACCAGTCATAAAACGCCGTGATGCCCGCCTCCGGCGCGAAGGCAAAAAAACCGCCGCCCCAGCCGAGCAGCAGCACGCCCATGAGCAGCGCGCTCCAGGTGATGAACTGCACCAGCAGAAAGGTGTAGCCGACGCAGGTCAGGTACTTCACCAGCAGCAGGCGAAAGCGGCTCACCGGCCGCGCCAGCAGCATGCGCATGTGGCCGTCCTCGCTCTCCTTCGCCACGATGTCACCCGACACCAGCGTCAAATAAATGCCGCCGAGCAGGAAGACCGAGGCGCCAAGCAAAATCAGCGCCACGGTGAGCGCGGAGTAGTACTCCTCAAACATCTGCCCCTGACGCACGATCAAGGTCTTGAAGCGCTCCGAGCCGCGCAGGTGAAACATCACCAGCACCAGCGCCTCCAACAGCAGGAAGGCGATGAAGCCGATGTAGGTGCGCTTGCGGGCGAGCAGCTTGAGCCATTCGGCGCGCCATTGTTGGAGGAAGAGGAACATGCGCGGCGTTGCTTATCTCCTTCTCAACCCCAGGTAAAGCTCCTCCAGCGACTGCTTGTGCGGCCGCCAGCTCTCCACGCGCACGCCGCCCTCGACCAGGGCGCGCAGCACCTCATGGCCCTCCTGGCCGGCGGGCAGCTCGATGACGCCGTCGCGGTCCATCTTCAACTCCAGCCGCGCGCACACCACCCGCGCCTCGTGCACGTGGGGGGAGTCGAGTTTGTAGCGCGCTGTGTTTTCGCCACGGCCGGGCACAACACCCTCATAGACCTTTTTGCCCTCGCGCAGGATGACGCAGCGGTCGCACATTTGCTCGACCTCCCAGAGCAAGTGGGAGTTGAGCAGGATGGTCATGCCGGTCTCGTCACGCAGGCGCAGGATGAACTCGCGGAACTCGGTGATGCCCTCGGGATCGAGTCCGTCGGTCGGTTCGTCCAGCAGCAGGCACTTCGGCCGCGGCAGCAGCGCCTGCGCCAGCGCCAGCCGCTGCCGCATGCCGTGGCTGTAGGTGCCGGTTTTGGCCTCGGCGCGGTCGTGCAAGCGCACCAGCTTGAGCACGCGACGCGCCTCCTCCGCATCCCAGTAACCGGACAGGCTGCACAGGGCGCGCAGGTTCTGCCAGCCGGTCAGGTAGTCATAAAAGGCCGCAGCCTCGTAAATCGCCCCGATCTGGCCCAGCGCCGCCGCGCGCTGCCGCTGCACCGAATGCCCGCCGATGCGCACCTGGCCCTGATCCGGCCGCACCATGCCGAGCATGATGCCCATCACCGTGCTTTTGCCGGCGCCGTTGTGGCCGAGCAGGCCGACGATCTCGCCCGCGCCGACTTCGAAGCCGACGTCATCCAGCGCCAGCTTGCCGGCTTTCCACTGCTTGGTGAGATGCTGGACTTCGATGAGGGCCATGCGTGTTTTGTGCTCCGGCTTTCTCGGTTCAGCGTCTGAACCCCTGCAGAAAGGCCTGCATGTTCTCCAGCATCTGCGCCATCTCCAATTTGCGCGCCGGACTGGCATCCCGGTACTGCATTTCCAAACCAAAACCGATCATGTCGTCAAACTCGCCTTCCGCCGCGGGGTCGCCCTCCGCCGTGGCTCTGCCTTCCCCTCGACGGCCACCGTTGTTTGCAGCGCGCCCGCCGGTCTCGCGGCGCAGGCGGGCGGCGATGGCCTTGCGGTCCTCCGGTTTCATCGAGTCGAGGATGCGCAGCACCTTGCGCAAGTGCGGCTCCACGGTGCCGTCGGCATAGTGATGCTGCTCCTTCTCCGAGAGCGAGTCGAAAAAATGCTTCACCACCTCTTCGCCGTCCTCACGCAGGCGGCGGCGCTGATCAAAGTCGAGCCGGCTCTGATTGAGGATGATTTGGTCGAGGTGGGTCAGGCGCCGGGTGTCGTTCAGGTTGGGATTGTCCAGCCAGGGCGCGTTTTGCATCAGTTCCATCACCTCGTCCGGAGAGGAGACTCGATCCTCCGTCAGCCACATCACCGCCGCCACCGCCGACCACACACCCGCCAGGGTCGGCAGGATGAGAGTCCAGGTGCGGTTGAGTTCCATGCGGGTGCGGGCCTACCCTTTCCAGGCTGAGCCCGCTTGCAAAGCAAATTTCCCGGTTGCCGCCGGGCGGGTCCCGCCCCTAGAATGCGGTCACTATGGCCAACCTGAACAAAGTCATGCTGATCGGGAACCTCACCCGCGATCCCGAGGTGCGCTACACTCCCAAGGGCACTGCGGTGGCGGACCTCGGCTTGGCCATCAATCGCTACTATCAAAGCGACAACGGCGAGCGCCAGGAAGAGACCACGTTCGTCGATGTCACCCTCTGGGGCAAGCAGGCCGAACTGGCCCAGCAGTACCTGGGCAAAGGGCGCTCGGTTTACATCGAGGGCCGCCTGCAAATGGACACCTGGGAGGACAAGCAAAGCGGCCAGAAGCGCAGCAAGATCAAAGTGGTCTGCGAGAACATGCAGTTCCTCGGCAGCCGCGAGGGCGGTGGCGGCGGCCGTGGTGGCGACGACGAGGAGGGCGGCCACAGCAACCGGCCGGCCCCGCGTCAGGGCGGCAGTGGTTATGGCGGCGGCCAGCGCGGCAGCGGCTCCAGCCGTCCCGCGCCGGCGCAGCGCCCAGCTCAGAAAGACGAAGACTATGGCGACGGGCCAATCACCGACGGCCTGGAGGATGACGAGATTCCGTTCTGACACGAGCTCCTGAAAAAAACTCGGTTGCTCATTGCCAAGCCAGCGCCTGCCACGCTCGACGCCTTGCAACTTGCATGACGCAAGGACCCAGTCCGGGCTTTTTGCCTTGCCGAGAACGGCCATGCAGAGCCGTCAAGCAGCGCGTTTCCCTGCAATCTCAAGCCATCCAGCCGCGGCATGGCATCTGGCATTGCCCTTGCACTGAGAGACTGAGCGAGCCGATCCCGTCGCGCATCACCTTTTTTCCTCGTCTCAAATCAATCAATCCACCCCCAACCCTGACGCCCGCCATGACCACCGCCTCTGACCTCGCCTCCAGCCTGCAAACCGCCGCGACTCATTTGAAGAAAGACGCGCGCAAAATCAGCAACACCGCGCTCAATGCCGCCCACGACCAAGTCTATGAGCCCGCCCGCCAAGCCGTGCACCGCGCAGGCGAGTATGCTCACGACGCCTTTGATGAAACCCGGCAGAGAGTCGCCAAGCACGCGGCGCACGCCAATGACCTCGCCCGCAGCCAGTTCGATCGCGCTTGCAAGTGGGCTTCCGACCACCCGCTCGCTGCCATCGGCATCGCTGTCGCGGCAGGTTATCTCATCGCGAAATCTTCCCGGATTCCCGAGGAGCGTTAAGCGCCGTTTTCTCTGGCTTCTGTCATCCCCAACCCGCCTCAAAAATGGGCGGGACTGCGGGGTCTGTGCTGTAGTCGGGTCTGTCTGTAGCCGGGGCCTGTGACCCCGATTGAGGGTGGACGTGGCACGCGCGAAGGCCGGCTTCAAACCAGAACGGATAAGGCTTTTGCAAAAACAGGTTTGCAGATACACTGATGGCCAATCGCCAACAGGCGCCGAAAAAGAAGCCGGTGCGGGAATTCCCGAGCCGGTTTTCTCCGCCTTTCGTTCCCGACCGTCCATGCGCACCTTCTCCTGTCAATGCGGCAACGTTCTTCACTTTGAAAACACCGTCTGCCTCAAATGCGGCAGGCAGGTGGCTTACGATCCCGCCGTCGCCGATTTCGTCACCCTCCCGCCCAAAGCCACTCCAGAGGGCCCGAATGCCTGCGCCCAGCGCACCGTCATCGCCTGCAACTGGACCGCCATGCCTGGCGCCACTCTTTGCACCTCCTGCGCGTCCACACGCACCATCCCCAATTTGGAGCTCCCGATCAACGTCGCCCGCCTGAGCGAAATCGAAACCGCGAAGCACCGCGTCATACGGTCTTTGATTCATTTCGATCTGTGGAGCCCGGTTGGTTCCCAAAACCGTTTCAAAGCGCCGCCGCTGGCATTTGATTTTCTCGAGCCGCTGCCCGGCGGCCCGCCGGTCATGACCGGCCACGCCGACGGCTTGATCACCCTCAATGTCAGCGAGGTGGACAACGACCAGCGCGAGCGGGCGCGCGAGTCATTCAGCGAGCCCTATCGCACCGTGCTGGGCCATCTCCGGCATGAGGTGGGGCATTACTTTTGGGATGTGCTGGTGAAGGATCAGCCGGCGCAGGAGGAGTTTCGCCGGCGGTTTGGCGATGAACGCGCAGACTATCAGCAGGCTCTGGCGCGGCACTATGCCTCCGGTCCGTTGCCGGGGTGGCAAAGCCATTTCATTTCCGCCTACGCCACCATGCACCCCTGGGAAGACTGGGCGGAAACCTGGGCGCACTTCATGCACCGGCACGCCACGCTTGAGACCGCGGAGGACCTGGATCTGCATAGCTGTCTGCAGGAGCAGCCGCTCGACCCGAGACCCTTTGAAGGTGTGTTTGGCGCCAGCCGGGAGGAAGCCGCCGACTTCGCCGCCGCCACCAGCCGCTGGCTCGCCACCACCGTTCTCGCCAACGAACTCACCCGCAGCATGGGCCAGCCCGATGCCTATCCCTTTGCCCTGCCCGAAACCAGCCTGATCAAATTGTTCTTCATCGATCGTGTCGTCGCCAAGGCGGCCCGCGAAGCGCCTGAAGACGCTGGGGGAAAAACGAAAGAGGCCGAAAAGGGCGCCGAAGCTGGCGCCGGCCGTTAAGCCTTCAGCCGCCAGCGCGCGCGGTGAATCGTGCAACCTGCCGCCAGCCAGTGCTGCTCGAAACCTGTTAGCACGGGTGGCAGCAAGTTCTCCGGCCAGGGCAGCCGTTCAAAGGCGGGGCGCGCGGCGAAATTTTCGAGAGCGTTTTGATAGTACTCCGCGTGGTCCGTTTTCAGCAGGAACTCACCCGTGCCCGGCTCCAGGATGCGCTCCAGGCCATCGAGAAATTCGTCGCTGTTGATAAGGCGGTTTTTGTGATGGCGCTTCTTCGGCCAGGGATCGGGACAAAGCAGGTGCAGGCGCGCCACACCGCGGTCAGGCAGCAGCCAGCGCACCGTGTAAGCGCTTTCCAGCCGCAGCACGCGCGCGTTGTCCAGACGCGCCGCGGCAATCTTGCGCGCGGTTTTTTCCACCCGGCCTTTCAAGCGCTCCACGGCCAAAAAATCGCGCCCCGGCAGATGCGCCGCCAGGCCGGCGGTGAACTCGCCATCGCCGCAGCCGAGGTCGATCTCCAGCGGCCGCGTGGAGCCGGGAAAGAGGTCGTTTTTTTCGAGGACGCGGAAGTAATCGGCTGGCGCAAAGTGCGGTGACATGAAAAATTGGGAGGCGGCGGAATGCGTTTTGTGAACGTAAAGCCATTCTGCGGGCGTTGCACGCAAGTCGTTATCGAACCCCTCTCCCCACCACCAAACATCATGAATCGCCGTTCTTTTGTCGCCGTCACCGGAGCTGCCATGGCAGGCTCTGTCCTCACCCCTTCGCAAGCGGCTGCCGCGCTGGCCTTGGAATTGCCCGCCCTGCCCTACGCGCCGGAGGCGCTGGAGCCGCACATCGACGCCATGACCATGGGCATCCATCACGGCAAGCACCACCAGGCGTACATCACCAACCTGAAAACCGCGCTCGAAGGCGCCGGCATCGAACAAACGGATGCGCTGGCGCTGGTCACCCATCTCGATGCCGTGCCAGAGGCCGCGCGCACCGCGGTGCGCAACAACGGTGGCGGCCACCTCAACCACTCCTTGTTCTGGAAATGGATGGCACCCGCGGGCAGCGGTCCGTCGGGACCGGAAGGCAAACTGGCGGAGGCCCTGCAAAGCACTTTCGGCAGTCTCGATGCCTTCAAAACCGCGTTCTCGGAAGCGGCGGCCAAACGCTTCGGTTCCGGCTGGGCCTGGCTCATCCAAAAAGACGATGGCAAGCTGGCCGTGGTCTCCACCCCGAACCAGGACAACCCGCTCATGAACGGCGTGGTGCCGGACAGCGATCTTGGCAAGCCGCTGCTCGGTCTCGATGTTTGGGAGCACGCCTACTACCTGAAGTATCAAAACAAGCGGCCCGATTACGTCACCGCTTGGTGGAACGTGGTGAACTGGAAGGCCGTGGCGGAAGGGTTCGCTGGATGAGTTTAAAGTGGTGCAACCATCTTGGTTGCACGAGCGGACAAGCTGGCAGCTTGCCCCACTTTATCAACCAATGCTCCGCCTCCTCGTCCTCCTGCTCAGGGCTTACGCATGAAGCAAGCCAGCATGGCTGTCCGCCCAAGGCAAACTCACGTTTGCCTCTACCTCCCCTTCTCTCCGCGTCTCTGCCTCTCCCCGCCTCTGCGTGCCTTTTTCGTGTCAAATGTTCATGCGTAAGCCCTGCCTCCTGCTATTGCTTCTCGCCGCGACGGTTTCAAACGCCGCCGCCACGCCGCCAAACGTCGTTTACATCGTCGCCGACGACCACGCCTATCGCGACTTCGGTTTCATGGGCAGTGACGAAGCCCTGACGCCGCATCTCGACAAGCTGGCGGCGCAGTCGGCGCGTTTCACCCAGGCCTACGTGCCCTCCAGCCTGTGCAGCCCCTCGCTGGCGGTCCTGCTCACCGGGCGTTATCCGCATCAAAGCGGCCTGCACTACAATCATCCGCCACCCGGCAACGCCGCATTCAACAAGATGACTTCGCGCGCCGAATACGAACGCGCGCGCAGCCCGAGCTTTGAGACAATCCGCAAACTGCCGACTTTGCCCCGCGTGCTCGGTAGCCTCGGTTATCAGTCGCTGCAAACCGGCAAGTTTTGGGAAGGTCACTTTTCCAATGCCGGCTTCAGCGAGGGCATGACGCTCTTTGAACCCGCGCCCGGCCAGGACTTCGGCGGCAATCGCGTGCTCGCCAGCGGCGAACTGACGGCCCATGGCAATGGCGACCACGGTCTCATCATTGGCCGCGAGACCATGCAACCGATCGCGGATTTCCTCGACCGCCACGCTGGCAAAGCGCCGTTCTTCATCTGGTATGCGCCGTTTTTGCCGCATCAGCCGCATGATTCCCCGGAGGAGTTTTACGACCGCCACCAAGACCGCGGCATGCCGCCGCATCGCATCCCTTACCTCGCCTCGATCAGCCAGTTCGACGCCACGGTGGGCGAGCTGGTCGGCATGATCGAGCAACGCGGGCTCGCCGCCAGCACGCTGTTTGTGTTTGTCTCCGACAACGGCTGGACTCCAAGCACCAAAACAAACAAGCAGCGCCCGGTGGAATATTCGCCGATCAAGGAAAGCAAGTACTCGCCCTTCGAAGACGGCGTGCGCACCCCGATTCTCCTGCGCTGGGATGGCGTCATTTCACCGGCCACCCACCCGCAGCCCGTGAGCAGCATCGACCTGCTGCCCACCGTGCTCGATGCCGCCGGCCGGCCGGACGCCATTGACGATCTGCCCGGCCACAGCCTGCTGCCCGCCGCCAAAGGCGAAGCGGAACTGCCCGGCGGACCGGTGTTCGGCGAAATCTATCCGGGGGATGCCAGCGAACTCGGCCACCCCGAACGCGAGGTCGCCTACCGCTGGGTGCGGCATGGCGAGTTCAAGCTGATCCTGCCGCACCGCCGCCAGGGCAAACCCGCCTACAACGACTACCTGGACGGTCCCGCGCTCTTCAACGTCGCGCGTGATCCCGGTGAAAAGAACAATCTCGCCGCCGACCCTGCTCACTTGAGCACTTTGAAAGCGATGCGAGAGACGCTGAACGCTTGGTGGAATCCCGCAGCAAAATAATAACGCGAATTCTGCGATTCGTGCCGCATTGAGGGATTGCATCCATTTCACGTTTCCCTCACACTGCGCGCCACGAAAATTCCAGCGCATGTTTTACCTCGGCATCGACAGCGGCACCCAAAGCACCAAGGCCATTGTTCTCGATCTCGAGAGCGGCGCCATCCTCGCCAGCAGCCAGCAGGGTTACGATTTGATTCCGGGCCTGCCACCCGGCCATTTGGAGCAGCATCCACAAACCTGGGTGGATGCCGCCAACGCCGCGATTCAACAGTGCTTGGGGTCAATCGGAACTGACCGCGACAAAATCGTCGGCATCGGTGTGAGCGGCCAGCAGCACGGTCTGGTGACGCTTGATTCCGGCGATCAGCCGGTGCGCCCCGCCAAACTCTGGTGCGACACCTCCACGCAGGCGCAGTGCGAGGAGATGGCTCATCATTTCGGCGGCCAGCCCGGGATCATTGCGCTCGCCGGCAACGCCATGCTGCCCGGCTACACCATTCCGAAGCTGCTCTGGCTGAAGCAGAACGAGCCGGAGAACTTCGCCCGCACCGTCTCCATCCTGCTGCCGCATGACTACCTCAATTTCTGGCTCTCCGGGATCAAACGCATGGAGTATGGGGACGCCTCCGGCATGGGCATCCTCGATGTGCGCAACCGCGTTTGGTGCCGGGAACTGATCGACTTCATCGACCCGAGAGTCCATGACATGCTGCCGCCGCTGGGCAGCAGCCGCGCCGTGCAGGGCCGTCTGCGGCCCGAACTCGCCGCGCATTGGGGACTCGGGGACGATGTCATCATCAGCGCCGGCGGCGGTGATAACATGATGGGCGCCATCGGCACCGGCAACATCAAGCCCGGCGTCATCACCGCCAGCTTCGGCACCAGCGGCACGCTCTACGGCGTCGCTGCCGAACCGGTGGTGGACGGCCAGGGCGAGGTGGCGGCCTTTTGCGACAGCACCGACCAATGGCTGCCGCTGGTCTGCACGATGAATGTCACCGTCGTCACCGAGCAGGTGCGCGAGTTGTTCGACTGGGATTTGAAACAGCTCGAAGCCGCCGTCGATGCCGCGCCAGCAGGGGCCGAGGGCGTCATCTTCCTGCCTTATCTCAATGGCGAGCGCACACCCAACCTGCCCGGCGGCAGCGGTGTGCTGCACGGCCTGCGCAGCGGCCGGCTGACTCCCGGCAATCTCGCCCGTGCCGCGGTCGAGGGCGCCACCCTCGGCCTTGCCTACGGCTTGAAACGCTTCCGTGATCTCGGCATGAATCCCGCCGAGATCCGCCTCACTGGCGGCGGCAGCAGAAGCCCTGTCTGGCGGCAGATCGCCGCCGATTGTTTTAACGCCGAAGTCGTCACCCTCTCCACCTGTGAGGGCGCCGCACTCGGCGCCGCCATCCAGGCCGCCTACGCCAGCGCCAACGAAGGCGCTGGCGACCGCGAGATCGTCAGCTACGACACCCTCTGCGAGCGCCTCGTCGAACTGGACGAAGGCACACGCTGCCATCCCGATCCCGCCAAGGCCGGGCGCTACGCGGAGCAGTTGCAGCGCCAGATGGATCTGACCAGCCAGTTGCAACGCACAGGTTGGTTGTGAAGCCGCATTTGACAGAATTCTGTTCAATGGGTAAAATGCCGCCGTGCTGACGATTTCCTACAGCGAAGCGCGCAACCAACTGGCCGGTTTGATGGAAACCGCCATGCGGAATCGCGAACCCATCACCATCACCCGCAACGGCGCCGGCACCGTGGTCATGCTGGCGGCTGAGGAATATGCGGCGATGGAGGAAACCCTGCATCTGCTCTC
Organism: uncultured Verrucomicrobiaceae bacterium; assembly: GCA_964553805.1. Lineage (GTDB taxonomy): Bacteria > Verrucomicrobiota > Verrucomicrobiia > Verrucomicrobiales > Verrucomicrobiaceae > JAGRPD01. The sequence continues at coordinate 10,938 of CAZKMS010000047.1, read as the reverse complement.
CACCCCTGCGAACGCGGAGCGCATCCGCCAGGGTTTGACCGACTACGCCGCAGGCAAACTGCAAGCCGGTCAGTTATGCGATTGATGTGGCTGCCAGGAGGCTGGGCCGACTACCTTCATTGGCAGGAAAAGGATCGCCAAGTACTGGCACGTGTGAACGAACTGATCCGCGACACCCTGCGCAATCCGTTCACGGGCATTGGCAAACCCGAACCGCTCAAGGGCAACTTGAAAGGCTGGTGGTCGCGCCGAGTCACCCAGGAACACCGGCTGGTTTACCGCGTCGAGGATCAAACGGTGATCATCCTGCAATGCCGCTTTCACTACGACCGGTGATGGCAAACAGGCGAGCGCGCCTACCGCTCACCCCGCAATCGCCTTCTGCCGCAGCCAGTGGTCGGCGAGCACGAGATGCACCATCGCCTCCACCATCGGCACGGCGCGCGGCAGCACGCAGGGATCATGGCGGCCGCGCGCGGCCAGCGTGGTGTCCTCGCCGGTGTTGCTCACCGTTTTCTGCTCCTGCAGGATGGTGGCCGTGGGTTTGAAGGCGACCCGGAAGACGATGTTCTCGCCGTTGCTGATGCCGCCCTGGATGCCGCCGCTGCGGTTGCTGCGCGTGCGCACCTTGCCGGCGTCCATGTAAAACTCGTCGTTGTGCTCGCGGCCGGTCATCCGCGAGCCGTCAAAACCGGAGCCGATCTCAAAACCTTTGGTCGCCGGCAGGCTCATCATCGCCTTGGCCAGATCCGCCTCCAGTTTGTCAAACACCGGCTCACCCAACCCCGGAGGCACGCCGCGCACCACGCATTCCACCACCCCGCCCACCGAATTGCCCTCGCTGCGCATGGCGGTGATGAGTTCAATCATCGGCTCCACCATCGCCGCGTCACCCGTGCGCACGATGTTCGATTCCACTTCATCAGCAGTCACCGTGTTGGGATCGACGTTCGCCACCAGATCGCGGATCGTTCTGACGTAAGCCACACATTCGTAGCCGGCGAGATCGCGCTCCAGCACCTTGCGCGCGATGGCCGCCGCCGCCACCCGGCCGATGGTTTCGCGCGCCGAGGCGCGCCCGCCACCGGAGACGGAGCGGATGCCATACTTGGCGTCGTAGGTGTAATCGGCGTGGCTCGGCCGGTAGGCCGTCTGCATCTCGGTGTAGGCCGAGGAACGCTGGTCGGTGTTGCGCACCAGGATGCCGATGGGCGCGCCGGTGGTCAGGCCGTTTTCGACTCCGCTTAAAATCTCCGCCGCATCCGCCTCCTGGCGCGGTGTCACGATCTTGCTCTGGCCGGGCCGGCGGCGGTCCAGCTCCTTTTGCAGATCCGCCACGGTCAGCGGCACCCGCGGCGGGCAGCCATCCACCACCACGCCGATGCCAGGTCCATGGGACTCTCCCCAGGTGGAGATGCGAAACAAAGTGCCGAGACTGCTGGACATGCGGGAGTTGGGAGAAGCCACCGCAGCCAGCCGCAACCAAGGGCAGCGAATGGCGGTGCGCGCGCTCATACTTTACGAACTTCCTTCGAGGTCAAGCTGGTTTTGGGCCTTCCCTACTACCAGCATAATCTGGCTCCTTTCGTGGCGGAGCCGTTCCAATTCTCCCTCAAATCCACAGCAAAAGGCGAGCCGTCGGGAGACACGGAACAGGAAAATCACGAAGCGGCGCGGCATCCCATCTGGAAAGTGTTCGACTGGCAGCGGCGTCTGGATGAGGACAAGGCGCTGACCAAAGTGCAAATTGGTGAACAAGAGAGCCTTAGCAAAGCGAGAATGACGCAGATGTTCAGCCTGCTGCATCTTCCCAAGGACGCACAGGACTACCTCGCGGATCTGACTGCCCCCGCTCTCATCAAGGCTTTCAGCGTCCGCCAGTTGATGGGCGTCGCCAAGACTCCCGCCCCCGAACGGGCGGAGGCGTTCCAGCGGATGCGGGCGGATTGCGAGCGGCATGGGTTGAGCAGTTGAATTGAATCGTTCCACGGCGGGTCGTGCGGGCCGGGGTCAATGGCCGGAATCTCCGGCTTCTCCGTCCCGCACGATGCGTTTCATGCGTTTCATGCGTTTCAGGGCCGAGTGGGCCTTATCGGTGAGATGGTAGCGGGAAGCCTTTCCCTGACCGTGGCGGACGAGCCAGCCGCCCCGGTCGAGGTGCTGCAACCGCCGGTAGGCGGTGGTGCGGGAGCTTCCGAAAAACGCGACGGCATCGCGGGGGTGGAGATAGCCGAGGGTAGCCACCTTGCGCATCAGGGTCAGCTCATCGCTGGCCAGAGGTTCGTCCGGCAGGTCCGGGGCGGAAATCTCATGGCCGGATGGTCTTGCCTCATCGGATACCAGAGAAACTCCCCCGCCGCCTTCTCTGGCAGCGCGCTCGCGCTCCAGCCGGAGAGTGACGGCTTTGCCGAGGATGGCCCCGATACGCCGGATGCGCTCCTCGCGGCTCAAGGATTCATAATCGGATGGCGACATCATGCCCCGATCCTGCCATGATATGCTTCGGACCCTGCTCCCGACTTTGAGCAACCCGCCGCATCATTGGTGCGCAATCATGGAAGCGGACGGCGGGGCAGGGCCGCTTTTCCATGACATTGCGCTGCCAGACGCGTAGTCACGGAAGCGGATCGTTAAGAAGCCAGCCAGCAACACCCACCGGATTGCTCCCGATTGGGAATTTAGCAGGGGCGGGTAAGGGGATAGAATTGGCGACCATGACTTACATCAGCCACCATGAAAACCCGATACAGAAACATAATCGGCCCGCAGGTGAGAAAGATTAGGTATCAACGCGGGATGACTCAAGAACAACTGGCCATCAGATTGCAGATGGCCGGGTATGACCGATCACGCGGCACGCTGGCCAAGATCGAGGCCCGGCTGCTGTGGGTGGGAGACCACGAACTGTTCTTCTTCGCCAAGGTGTTGGACGTGCCCGTGTCCTCCCTCTTTCCTCCCATCGACCCGAAAGACCCGGAACTCTACGAAACGCTCGACCGTTTCATGACAAGCCGGTTCTAAAGAGAAAAAGCAAAGAGATTTTTCCTTCGGAAAAAGCCCATACGAGACTCTTTTCCGGCGCACAGCGCAGGGCAAGAGGAAAACGGAATAAGTGCCCGCAGGGCCGGAGCGAAGCGGAGTTATGCCGGATTTCCACTTGTCCCGGAGCGAGCACCGGACCACCCCAGCGATCAAACTTTCACCCCCTGCCGCACCGAACGAGCGGAGGTTTGGGATTCTGATTCCGCCTCGGGTTGATCGTCCACCTGAGTGCTTGCCTGATTCTTGGCGAGGTCCAAGGCGGCGATGATTTCCTGTTGGCGCTTCTCGGCGGTTTCCAGCTTTTCCTGATGCTCAAAAGGCGCACCAAGCTGGGCCTTCAATTCTCCAATCCGCTTTTCCTGCCGTTTCAGATTCTCCAGCGACTCGGTTTGCTGTGATTCAAAATCACCAAGGGCGTGCTCCAGTGAACCGATGGTGCCTTGCGGGCTGTCGCTGACGGTGGCCTGATAGGTGTTTTTTCCGTGGATGCGCAATTCGATACGGGCGTCCAGCCGATGGAGTGAAATGGGAAACCCGGCGATGGAGCCAATCTTGTGCGTGGACTTAAAGGGTTTGAGGGCGTGCCCGATAAAAATCAACTGGCGACCGGCATCGACCCGTTCGTCATAGTGTTTGCCGTCAATGGTCATCGTGAAACTGTCGCCGCGCGTCGGCGTGCGGGTGGCGAGGTCTTGCTGAAGATTGGAAAGGAATTTCTCCTCCACGGCGACGTTGTGCTCGGCGCTCTTGATCCGCAGCCGGATGGAATGCTGGCCGTCCCTGTGCTGGCGGCGCAGCCGGTTGAGGCGGATGACTTCGGCGTCCACCTGGGCTTTTTCAATCACCATCGGATTGCCGCTGGCAATGGCCTTCACCTCGGCATAGCTGAGGGCCGTGGCGTCCACGTCCTCGGCTTTGCGCATGGTGGCGTCACCGATCATCACCTGAGCGATGAAACGCGCCTTCGTCTCCAAGGTCTGCCACATATAGGCATCAAAGCTGCCTTCGGTGACATAGCGGAAAACACTGACGAACTCGTTGGTGTTGCCTTGGCGAAGGATGCGGCCCTCGCGCTGCTCAATGTCGGCGGGACGCCAAGGCGCGTCGAGATGGTGCAAGGCGATGAGGCGGTGTTGCACGTTGGTTCCTTCGCCCATTTTCAGAGTGCTGCCCAAGAGGATGCGCACGTCTCCCTCGCGGACGGCCTTGAACAACGCGGCCTTGGCGGTGTCCGTGTCGTGATCCTGAATGAAGGCGATTTCTTTTTCAGGGATTTCGCGGGCGATGAGCTTGGCGCGGATGTCGTCATACACGGAAAATTCCCGTTGCTGTCCTTTCTTCGGCGTGGAGAGGTCGCAGAAAACAAGCTGGGCGCTTTTCTGAGGCGAGGAATCGAGCCAGATGCGGTGAATCTTTTCCACGGCGAGATTCACCTTGGAATCCGGGGCATCCGGCGCGGCGGGAGCCATCAGGCGGAAGTCCAGAGCGGCGAACCTCCCCTCCGAGGTGATTTTGAGCATGTTGTCATCCTTCGGATTGACCTTTCCGCCTTTGATCTGCTCCGCCCGTTTGACCAGCGTTTCGACAAATTTCTGAAGGCGGGAACTGCACGGGGCGCTGACGATGATAGGCCGCCCGGTTTCCAGTTTGGGAATGGGCAGCTTGAGCATTTCCGCTGTCTGCACGTCCGCCGTCTGGCGGAATTGCTGCATGAGTTCCGGGACATTCACAAAACGCGCAAAGCGGTGTTGAAGGCGATACCCGGCCCCGTCCGGGCTAAGTTCCATCGCGGTGACGGTCTCCCCGAACGTCCCGGCCCAACTGTCGAAGTGCTGGAGTCCAAGACGACGAAGCGAGGTCATTTGCAGGTAACGCTGCATGGTGAACATCTCCGCCATCGTGTTCGCAATCGGCGTTCCAGTGGCGAAGACGACACCCCCGCCGCCGTTGCGCTCCTGAATGTGCTGAACCTTCAAGAACAAATCGAATGCCCGCTCCGATGCCGTTTGAGGTAGCCCGGCCACGCGGGTCATTTTGGTGGTGTAATAGAGGTTTTTGAATTTGTGGGCTTCATCGACAAAGAGTTTGTCGATCCCAAGTTCCTCAAAGGTCAGCGTTTGGTCTTTCTTCTCCTCGGCGGAAAGGGAATCCAGCTTGAACTCAAGCCGTTTGCGCACTCGTTCCAGTTCCTTGACCAAGCGCGTTCCGCGTGATTCGGATTTTTGTTCGCGGATGACATACTCTATTTCCTCAATCTGCGCTTCGATGAAGTCCTTGCGGGCACTGGTGGAGAGCGGGATTTTTTCAAAGCTGGAATGGGTGACGATCACCGCGTCCCAGTTGCCGGTGGCGATGCGGCTGAAAAGCTGGGCGCGCCGATCCTTCGCAAAATCGTCTTTGCCAGCGGCGAGAATGGTGGCGTTGGGGTAAAGGGTGAGCAGCTCCGTGGCGAACTGTGAAAGCATGTGATTCGGCACGGCGAACATCGGTTTGCAGGCCAGCCCGAGCCGCTTCATTTCGATGGCGGCGGCGACCATCGTATAGGTTTTGCCCGCGCCCACGGCATGGGCCAGAAGCGTGTTCCGGCTCTGGATGATGCGCCAGACGGCATCTTTCTGGTGGGAGCGTAGCGTGACCTGGCGACTGCTGGCGGGCAGCGTCAAGTGAGCGCCGTTGAAGACGCGGAGGCGCTCCGAATTGTATTGATCGTTGTAGAGACGGCAGAGCCTTTCGCGGCGGTCGTCATCCTCCCACACCCACGTTTTGAATCTTTCCTTGATCTTCTCCTGCCGGTCGCGTGCGCCTTCCGTCTCGGTGGCGTTGACGAACGGATTCCCGTTTTCGTCCCGGTCATAGACCGTGGGCGTTTTCAGGTTCAGGCAATCCTGAATCAAATCGAGCGCGGAATACCGCGCCGTGCCCCATTCGGTGGTATTGGCAACCGAAACCTTGGCCTGCGGGCCGCCCTGCACGAACCATGCGCCGACTTGGGGCGAATGGCTGACGGTCACAGGATTGTTCCCAAGCAGGAAGGAGGCGAAGGCTTCAACGTCGGTTTCCGGTATCCATGCCGCGCAAAGACGCGCTTCAATCTGCGAGGGCGGGAGGTCTTCCGGCTGCACGGCTTGCAGCGCCTCCACGTTTTCCTGAAACCGTGGATCGTCCCGCGCCGCGCGTTGCGCGGCCGCCAGCTTTTCACGGACATTACCGAACAGATAACTGTCCTCGGTTTCCCAGCGGTGGGTTTCAGGATCGAGGTAAATCAATCCTTTGAGTTCCGGGGTGAGGTCGGAAACTTCCTTTCCCAGCAGAGCGGCCATGTGCTCCAAGTCCACCGTTCCCCGCTCGTTGAGAGTGACAACCAAGGCGTCCTTGGCGGTCTCCGCTTTTAGGACGGGAGCGGCGGAATGGATGGTTCTCTCGCGGAAAATGGCGGTCTTGGCCGCCTGCTTAGTTTCGTGGTTGTAGTTTTCCAGCGAGCACAGGAGCGGATAATCCGGGTCATGGCGGAAGGCGCGGCGATTGCCAGTCGTGCTGACGGGACCGAATCGGGCGACAAACTGGTCGTAGCGAACATTGAGCTGCTGCCGGGCGGCGAGGATGGCGGATTCGCCGCTTTCCTCCAGTTTGGTGCGGAGAACCTCGCGCACGGATTCGCGGATCTGGATCAGGCCGTGAATGCGGCGCGCCGTTTCGACGGGAAGTCCGCGGGAGAGAACCAGCGTGCTGCCCTTGCGCACGGCCACCTGTCCCTGGTGCAAGGTGAAAGCGCCTTCCTTGACGTCATCCGGCGCGGGGATTTCCTCCGGGTCGCCTCCCTGATTTGCGGACTGGCTTTCAACATAACGATAGATGGCGCTGGGGAGACGGGAGACGGCCTGCGACAACGCGGCATCGAGTGGGCGCCCGTCCGGCACGAGGGCCGGTTCCCCCTCGGAATACATGGTGCCCTCGCTGGCCATGTGGCCACACATCATGGCGGGGTGTTCGGCAAAGTAGCGATTGATGCGGAAGGAGACGCCATCGGCGTTCTGATGCTCGGCCAGTTCGCGCCAGTCGGGGCCGCACGGTGCTTCCCCTTCGTGCAAGCGGCGAAGAAAAACCATGTCGGTTGTCACTTCCGTGTTCGCGTTCTGTTTGAACGCGGTGTTCGGGAGGCGGACGGCTCCCAAAAGCTCAGCCCGCTCGTGGAGGTAGTCCCGGAGACGGGCATCCTGTTTGTCCATCGTGCCCATTGAAGTGATGAACGCAATCAATCCACCGGGGCGGGCCTTTTCCAGCGACTTGGCAAAGAAATAGTCGTGGATCAGAAAATTGTGCTGATTGAACTGCGGATCGAAGACCTTGTAACTGCCGAAAGGGACGTTGGAGATAACCAGATCAAAACCGCCGTCGGGAAGCTGGGAATGCTCGAAACCCTGCTGCCGGATGCTGGCATCCGGGTAGAGGGCGCGGGCAATGCGGGCGGTGAGCGGGTCAATCTCAATGCCAGTCAAGGTGGACTGCGAACGCATCGCCTCCGGCATAAGGCCGAAAAAGTGGCCGATGCCTGCGGAGGGTTCGAGGATCTTCCCGTGCGTGAAGCCCAACCGCTGCACGGCTTCATACATGGCGGAAACCACCGTGGCGGAAGTGTAATGGGCGTTCAGGGTCGTGGCCTGCGCGGAACGGTATTCTTCCGGCGTGAGCAGTTCGCGGAGGCGGTCACGTTCCGCCTGCCAAGTGCTGTCTTCGTGGGTGGCGAAAACTTGGGGCAAACCACCCCAACCGACATAACGCACCAGCGTTTGCTGTTCCTCCGGCGTGGCTTTGCGCCGTGCGGCTTCGATTTCACGGAGAACCTCAATGGCGCGGAAATTGCCGTGGCACTTCTCCTTGAGCGAGCCTGCCCCCAAGTGATCGCCAGGGCCGAAGCGATAACCGGCAGGGCGGCTTAGTCCTCCTGTTCGTCCTCGGACGGCAGGAGAATGTATCGCTCCCGCACCATTTCCCAAGCCTGACGACTGGCCTGATCCATCGTCAGTCCGTCCGCCACCAACTTGTCCTCCAAGGGCAGCAGCTCGTCCAGCGTCCGCTCCTGGGCTTCGTAAAGGGCTTCCTCCAGCTTGCCCGTTGCCTCCAGTTCGCGCACCATTTTGGGACGGAACTCCCGCCAATGTTTCTCGGTCATCAATCCGTAGGCGCTGATCGGAAATGCGGTGTTCGTCGCGTTCATGGTTTTGAAAGAGATCGAAGAAATTGAGTTGTTCGGCATCCGGTGGAGCGGAGACCTTGCCCTTGCGCTTAATCATAGCCTTTTTTGGAGCAAGCGTAAATGGCCATCTAAAAATGCCCGCTCCCTCGCGGGAGCAAGGCCTTCCCGATTTGCATGGGAAACAGGATGTTCTCGATTTGGAACAAGACAGCGTGACACGCGACCGCCCGGAGGGTTTCCTCCGGGCGGTGGCGTAGGGGTGGCGGGAGGAAGGAAGCCAGGTCTGCGGCGGCGTCAGCGAACGGCGTGCGGAGCGGAAGCCGGTAGCGTACGAGGCCGCAGTCCTGGCGTGGTGGGTGGGTCAGACTTTCACGCTGCCTTGCTGCTGCGCGCGTGATTTGTAAAAGCCGATGTCACGTAACACCTTGCTGCCCATGCGGACGAGCGCGTTCTGGCGCTGGTCTTCGGGCAGGTCTTTGACGAGTTTCTCCAGGCTTTGCTTCAGTTCCGGGTCTTGATCGATCTTGCGCAGAACACCTTTGTCCATCTGCTGCTTGCGGTTGGCTTGCTGGACCTTGGCAAGGACCATGGCGCGCTCCAGCCGCTCGCGGGGCATGGATTGGAGGTACTCCCAATACTTGGGATTCTGTTTGATGTAGTCGTCGATCTTGGCGTTGATTTCCGCGTTGTCGCGGAACGTGGGGGAGGTCTCGTTGTCGTCGGCCGCGCCATCGGCGGCGCCAGGTTTCGTTTTCTTGATCATAGCATGAGTTCCTTTCTAGAACGGTTCGGGTTGGTGGTGGGGGTGATAAAGAAGTTGGGTGATGAGTGCTCACCACGGATCATCGTCCGGTTTGGCGTCCGGCTTGGCCGCGTCGAAGGGCTTGGAACGAATCTCGTCTTCAAGCGCCTCCAACCGACGTTTGGTGGAGCGCAGTTCCTCCTGAATGGCTGCATTTTGCGCAGCGAGGATGCGGTTCTGCTCCAGCGCGGCGGTCATCGCCGTCAGCTTGTCGGACACAATCTGACCGCTTTGCATGACGGCCTGGGTGGCCTGGCGCTGCCGGTTCAATTCCACGGTGAGTTCGCTTCCTGAAGGTTTGGATGCCACCGTTGTGGGTATGGGAATGGTCGGCGGTTCCGACAGGCGCGTGAGATTCCACTTGGATGTGGATTCCACCCGGTAAATGGTATGAGCCTCGTGCATCACACTCCGCTTCCGCGGTTCGACGTAACGGCCCACGGGATACGCTTTAATGACCTCGGGGTGACGGACATTGACGGTTTCTCCGCGTGGCAAGACACGGCCCGAAGACTCCGGCCCGACGGGGACGATGCGCGGGGCGGGCTTGCTGGCGCATGAGGCCAGCAACATGGCAATGGGGATGACAAGGATGGATGGTTTCATGGCTTGGTGGTGGAAAGAGGAATGCGGGTGCCGCCAACGGAGGCGTTGGCGGCGTCCATTGTTTCGGTGACGTAGAGGTAGAACTGTTTGCCAGCGGGGACGCGGACGTAGAACCCCTCGCGCTCGATGGTATCCATGATCTGCTTGGCGTAGGTGTTGAGCACCTGCTGGATGCCGCCTAATCCGGCGTTGCCGACGGTGGCGGTGGCCTGTGAGCCGAGCAGCGTGGTTTCACGTTCGGTGAAAGCCCCTGCGGCTCCGCTGAGGAAGGAGGCGGCGAACAGTTTGATTTCGGCGTAGTCGTCGCTTTTCAAAAGCTGGCCACGCAATCCGGCGCTGCCATCGGTGATGGCCCACCCTTCGCCGCTCGCTTCCTTCTCACGGTCAAGAGCGATGCCGGAAAGACGCATTTCTTTGCCGTCCTGCCAGACCAACGTCCATTGGCCCTGACTGGCAATGCGTTCGCGCATCCGATCCACTTTGGCGGTACCGTGAACTTCGGTGCCGACGGGAACGATCAGGCGTCCATCGTGCCATACGTCTTCGGTGACAAGGCCGATAATCGGCGTATCGAGCGCAGAGGAATCCACCGTATTGACGAGCTGGCAGGAGATGAGACGACCAAACGGCGCGTAGCCCTGGCTCAAGTGGCTTCCGAGATCAGGAGGTGCAGGTGGTTGCGCGAAAAGACTCAAAGGCGGCAAGGGCTTTGGTTTGGCTTCCGGTTTGCTGACAGGCAGTGGAGCAGGCTTCGGAGCCTCCTGTGGAGGACGGAACGGAGTCATGTCCTTGGTGACGGACTGCACGACCTGCGGGCGCTGCTTCGCCTGAGGTTCGAGCGGGGGTTCCTTTGGGCCGAACGGCTGGAAACCCCGGACGAGGAAATAACCGATCACGCACAAGGCGAGGAAAATCAGAAACGCGCCGGTGCGCGATTTCAGGAATGAGACGGCATCGCGCGGATTCATTTCGAACCTCCTTTGTTGGTTGAAGGGTTGGGCTTGGCCTGCTCCGCTTTGGGAGCAGCCATTGTTTCGAGCACGATAACGAAATCGTTCTCGACAGAGAGGTCGTTGCGGCTGCCGTCGGCAGTGCCCGTCACGGCGAAGTAGGCCACGGCGTCCTTCTTGGGCGGGATGATGCCGGAGGCGTCGCTGATGGAGGTGTTGAAACGCCGCTCACCGACCTTCAACACAAAAGCGCCCGGATCGTAGCGAAGTTCCTGCCCCGTGGTATTGTGAAGCGTGACGCGGAAGACCAGCGTGTCCTGCAAATCAAACCGGAAGACTTCTTC
>CAZKMS010000046.1:10602-33361 GCA_964553805.1 uncultured Verrucomicrobiaceae bacterium | reverse complement strand
TCCACTATGACTGGCACTGGCAGTGGGCCTATGGCAACGGCGACATCGGCAACCAGGGGCCGCACCAGCTCGACGTCGCCCGCTGGGCGCTGGGCAATCCCACCGAACTGCCGAAGCGCGTGATGAGCCTCGGCGGCCGCTGGGGTTACGATGACGACGGCGAGACCGCCAACAACCAGCTCGCCTTCTACGACTACGAAAACGGCGCCCCGCTGCTGTTCGACAACCGCGGCATGCCGCGCTCCGAACTGCGCTGGCAGAAGGGCTGGGAGCCAGCCTTCAAAGGCATCCGCATCGGCAACCTCATCCATTGCGAAGGCGGTTACGTGGCCGAAGCGAAGGCCTACGACAACGACGGCAAGGCCATCCACAAGTTTGACAACTTCCAGGACGGCCCGGACCACATGTCGAACTTCATCGAGTCCGTCCGCGCCGGCAAGCTGATCAAGGACGTGCTGCACGTCTCCCACGGTCATCACGCCGCCGCGCTGGCCCACATCGCCAACGTTTCCTACCGCCTCGGCAAGCAGATCAAATCGGAGGAAGTGCGCGAGCGTCTCAACGGCGACCAAGCCGCGCTCGAGACCTTTGCCGACTTCGTCGAAAACCTGAAAGCCAACACCATCGACCTCAACGAGGACATGGCGGCTGCTGGTCCCTGGCTCGAGTTCGACTCGAAGACGCTGCGTTTCACCGGCGAGTTCGCCGACGAAGCCAACAAGCTGACGCAGGAAGAATACGCCGCCGGTTTCGAGCTGCCGAAGATCGGCTGAGGCCGCTTCCAAATCCGGATATCTCCGCTATTCACCCGCCGCGGCCAGCCAGGCCCGGCGGGTTTTTTTGTGCTGCATGGCATTCGATCTTGTCATGGAAATCTCCCTGAGAAGAAAATGAGCTGCCGCAATTGAGCCGCCGGAGCGAAACGGGCACATCCCCGGACATCCACGCGCAAGACAAACTCCGATCTTTTAGCCATACTCCCCCATGTCCGACTCCGCCGCCCCCCTTTCTGGAAACGCAAACTCGCCGCGTTTTTGCATGATCCGCCCAGCTAGTCTGCGAATGCCCGTCTGCTGAGCAAAGCATGATCGCACGCACGTCATCGAATCGAATATTCACTCCTGCAATGACCAACCACACCACTTCCTACTGGCGCCGCAAAATCAACGCCCTGCTTCACGACACGCCCGACAAGGCGACGGACATTCGCGATCACGAAAACCGTGCTGCCCAGATCAAGGCTATCTTTCAATTCGATGTGACGGAGTATTTCAACAAAGCCGCCGACTGGAGAGCCTCCGCCGCGGATCGACTTCCTTTTCCCCCTCCGGCGCAAATCACCCAGCCGCTGGATGAAATCCCGGCCTTCCCCCATCCCCTCGGCGGGGTCTCGTTGCCGAACGATCCCTTCAAAAGCGCCGAAGAGGCCCTCGAAATCACTCAAAAATCCCATCCCTTCCTCCTTAACAACGACGACTCTCGCGCCGCCTTCCTGTGCATCTGGAGGTTCTGGCGGAACTGGGCGGTTTCCCTCGATCCCCGTTTCACCCGCCTGCCCGCCGACACCCGGATTCCCGATCACACCATCTGGAATCATCTCAACATCACCACCGCTTTCCAAGGTTCGCTGCCCTCCAAAGAACTGGAAGACGATCCCAAACACGCCCCCCGTCTCCTGCTGTTCTCCATCGGTCCCGTGCAGGACTTCATCGCCGCCGCCCGCTCCACCCGCGATCTCTGGAGCGGTTCGTATCTGCTCTCCTGGCTCGTCAGCCACGCCCTCGGGAAGATCGCCCGTGAAATCGGCCCGGATCATCTCATCTTCCCGAACCTGCTCGATCAGCCGTTGATCGATCTCCAGTTCAAGGATGATGTCTTTTCCCAAGTCAGGTTCAGCGAAAAACCCATCTGGGAAGGCCTCGGCTACACCAAAGGAAACCTCTCCAAGCTCCTTACGCCCTCGCTGCCGAACCGTTTCATGGCCCTGCTTCCCGCCTTCCACCCGGAATCGGGAATCAGCATTGAAAACTACGCCAAGAAACTGGCTGAGTCTGTCCGCAAGGAACTCAAAGACATCGCCGGCAGTGTCCGTGATCTACTTGTAAAACACCCCGACGATTCCGTCTTCGAATTTCGTCCAGCCGTTTTCGATCAGCAGGTCGAACGCATGCTGGAAATCCAATGGCAGACCCTGCCCATTCCCAAGTCCATTGAAGAACTCCGGCAAACTGCGGACCGCCTCCTGCCCAAGGACGACGAGAAAACACACTACACCCCTCGTGCCGCCGTCGATGCCGTTCTGAAAATGGTGAAAATCCCCGCCTGCAAGCCGCAATACAACATCCGCCCCGAAACCGGCTGGTCCCTGCTCAACGCCCTCATCGCCTTCCTCCACGACGGAGTCAAAGCCACCCGCTCCTTCGACGCCTGGCGCGAAGGCCGCTGGCAGTCCGGCAAGGACTTCAACAAGGACGCCCTCAACGGCAAAGAGGAAGCCGTGCTCCGAGTCACCGGCGATGATGCCGCCGCCCAGTCCTACTCTTCCAGCGTTCTCGGCATCAGCAAAGGCACCCTCAAGCCCGGCGAACTCCTCGGAGCCTCCACCCTCATCAAACGATTCTGGCATCACACCTTCCTCCCCGTGAAAATCGGCGTTTCCCGCGAAACGCTCCGCGAAGGCCATCCCATGCCCAACACTCACGCCATCGCCAAAGGCCGCCCCTTCGACGAAAGCGAGGAATCCGACAACGAAACCGAACGCGACCACGGCGACAAATACTTCGCCATCCTCGCCCTTGATGGCGACGAAATGGGCAAGTGGATTTCCGGCTCGAAAACCCCGCCGGTGGGCGAGATGCTTTCCCCCAAGGCGCAAGCTTTCTACCACACCAACGCCAAAGACTTTCTCGAAGCCCCCCGCGCCGTCACCCCGTCCTGGCACCTCCAGTTCGCCGAAGCCCTCGGCAACTTCTCCTTCCAGGCCGTCCAGCGCATTGTCGAAGCCTTCGATGGCCGCCTGATCTACGTCGGCGGCGACGACGTGCTCGCCATGCTCCCCGCCGAAGACGCCCTCGACTGCGCCCGCGCCCTGCGCGCCGCGTTTCGTGGGGAAAAGGAGTATCTCAACCAGATCAAAGGCAAACTCACCGGCGAAGGCACAGACCGAAAGTCCGACCGCGAAACCCCGCTTTTCAACCTCCAGCACGAAGGCTTCCTCCAGCTTCATGAGAAATCCAGCGCCTCTCACGGTCCGATGAAGGGCCTCATCTCCGATCCCGTCACCTTCCCCGCCATTGTTCCCGGCCCTCGCGCCGATGTCTCCGTCGGCATCGCCATCGCCCATTTCAAATCCCCCCTGCAAGACATCGTCCGCGCCGCCCAGGCCGCCGAAAAGCGCGCCAAACGCCCCACCGGCGAAGGCGGATTCGAACGCGGAGCCGTCGCCCTCACCATCTACAAACGCTCCGGCGAAATCCTCGAATGGGGCGCGCGCTGGGCGGAACGCGATTCCAAAGGCCACTCCACCAGCAACGAAACCGCGGGCTACCGCCTCTTCCACGCCCTCAGCCAAGCCCTGCTCCAGGGGCAACTCAACGGCCGCTTCCCTCACAAACTCGAAGCCCTGCTTGCTCCCTACACCTCGGAGTCCATCAAAGACACTCCGGACTTCGGGCAGACCTTCACCGACATCCTGCGGCTGGAACTCGACCACTGCCTGGACCGCAACGAAGGCGGCAAACTCGACGCCGCACAGCGCGATCTCTTCACCGCCTACTGGCACGAACTCGCGCAAGACCAGGGCCTCCGTTTCAGCCAGCGCCTCACCCGTTTCATCAACCTCCTCCGCGCCGCCGCTTGGTCCGTGCGCGGCTCGGAAAAATCCGCCGCGAAACCTCAACCCGCCACCGTCTGAACCCATGAGCCAGCACATCCTCACCCTCCAACCCACCGACGTTCTCTTCTTCAAGGACGGACGCCCCATGGAAGGCTCCAGCGCCGGACATGGCGCCGCTTGGCCCTTGCCTCATGTTCTCGACTCCGCCCTCCACCATGCCCTGCGGCGCGCGCGGTTCCGGGACTTCACTCCGCACTCCCACACCGTTAAACGAAGCGGCAGGGAACTCAACGCCGACCGCGAGCAGCACGGCCGCCAGTTCGGTTCTCTGCAAAGCGCCGGACCCTTTCCCATCCGCACCGACGGTTCCGGCGACCAATGGTTCTTCCCCCGTCCCGCCGACGCCGCCCAAGCCCACAGCAGCACCGTCACCCACCGTCCCCTGGCGGATGAGCTGATCGACACCGCCTCGTCGCTGCATCCGAAACTCAAACCCGTCGTCAACACCCTTCCTCCCAGCAAAGACAAAGCCGAAACCTGGCTCGGTGTTGAGGCTTGGCAGGCCTATCTCGACGGAACGGGAATCGATCTCTCCGATGACTTGAAAGACCAGCCGGAGGAAAAACAAACGGCTCGCAAAGAGGAACGGAAAAAACACTTCCTCCGGGACGACTCCCTCTTCGCCGCCGAACACACCGTCGGCATCGGCACCGATCCCGAAACCGGCACCCAGGACGGCGAACGCATCTACTCCGCCGCCTACCTGCGCCTTCGGCCCGACTTCCGCATCGGTCTCATCGCCTCCTGTCTCGACAAAGGAAAAGACGGCCGCCTCGCGGACACCGATCTTCTCGAAAAAACCTTCCTCAACTCCGGCCACGAAAACCACATTCTCGCCGGAGGCCAACAGCGCACCTGCACCGTCCTTCGCCAAAAAGCGCAAACCCTGCCGCTCCCTCTCGGAAAGACCGATGGCTTCACCAGGCACAACGGCAAATGGCTCGTGAAATGGGTGCTGCTCACCCCCGCGATCTATCCACACCTGAAAGCCAACCCCAGCCAAGCCATCCCGGAACATCCCGGCGGCTGGCTGCCAAGCTGGATTCATCCCGAAACCCTGCAAGTCCTCCTCAAAGACCCCGCCGCTCCGCGTCCAGCGCGCGAAAAAGGCGAAGCCCGCGCCGACTACCGCCGCCGCCTCCACCGGCAGTTGGAAACCACCATCGACGCCCATCTCGTCGCCGTCATCACCGGCAAACCCATCCTCGTCACCGGCTGGGCACTCACCGACACCCATAACGAAGATGGCACCCTGCTCAACACCGGCGGCGCCCGCGCCACCCACCTCGCCGTCCCCGCCGGCTCCGTCTATTACTTCGAGTGCGCCAGCCCCGAAGCCGCCCGATCCCTCGCCACCGCCCTCAACTGGCACGGCACCGTAACTCAGGCGTCCCCGCCTGAGAGTATCGCGAGCGTCCCGCTTGCGAATAACGGACAAACCGGAGGCAGCGGCCACACCATCCAAAACCGCCGCAGCACCCTCATGGGCGAAAAAGGCTTCGGCCTAGGCGTCTGCGGCACCTGGAACTTCCACCCCGCTTGACCCTCAAAAAAATCGGACTAACTTAGCTAACAATGATCACCGTCAACATGCACGAGGCTAAAACCCGCCTCTCCGAACTCGTCAAAGCCGTCGAAGAGCAGGGCGAAACCGTCATCCTCCAGCGCCACGGCAAGCCCGTGGCCACCCTCCACGCCTACCAGCCCGAGGCGGGGAAAGCCTTCGACCGCCTGAAGCCACATCCTGATCTCCAGGCAACTCTGGCGGACGGATACGATCCCGCCGAGCCCCTCCAACCCGATGAACTTCCCGACTGGATGCAGGAATGAACTACTTGCTCGACACGTGCGGACTGCTGGCCCTCACCCGCGGCGGGAACGAATTCAGTCCCGCCGCGCGCGCCGCCCTCGTTTCGCCCGCCGCCGACGTCTGCCTCAGCGTCGTCTCCGCCGTGGAACTGTCCATCAAGACCGGCAAGGGGAAACTCACCCTCTCGTCTCCCGTCGAGCAATGGCTCGCCCTCGCCATCCAGCACCACCGCCTCCGCCTGCTGCCTTTGGAACTCTCCCCCTCCTGCGCCTCCGGCGACCTTCCCTGGCTCCATGCCGATCCCTTTGACCGCCTCCTCATCGCCACCGCCCTGCAACGAAGCCTCACCCTCGTCACCTCCGACCGGATCATCCCCACCTATCCCGGTGTGAAAACCCTCTGGTAAGTCCCGCCCGATCTCCCCGGACATCCCCACACTTCATCCTTCATCCTTTAGCCTTCATCCTTGACCACACCATGATCACCAAACTCCTCTACCTCTTCACCCGCACCCCCCTCCACGTCGGCGCCGGAGCCAGCGTCGGCGCCATCGACCAGCCCATCCAGCGCGAGCGGCATACCGGGTTTCCGATCATTCCCGCATCATCTCTGAAAGGCAGCTTCGCCGACCAGTGGCCGGTCACTCTGAGAAACCAAAAGAACGAACTCGTCCGCATCACTTCGAAAAAAGAAGGCGACAAGCATGTGTTTGATCAGATTGATGAATCCGGTGCGGCATGGCTGTTCGGTTCCGACGACGCGAATGTCTCCTTCGCCGGTTCCCTCATCTTCTCCGAAGCCCGCATCCTCGCCTTCCCCATCCGCAGCGCCCGTGGCAGCTATGCCTGGATCACCAGTCCACTGGCTCTCCAGCGCGCCGCGCGGGATCGTGTCTTCAGTCCGTCAGAAAAGGACACGGACGATCTGAAAAAGGCGAAGGAGGAAGCCATCACACAGATCAAACAATTCGAGAGTGCTGCAAACGAACCAAAAGACAACCAAGCCATCTTCAAAATCGGCAACGATTCCAAGCTCGCCCTGCCCGGCGACAAAATCGTCCTCGAGGAATACTGCTTCGATCACACCGGCACCTACCCAACCGAACTAGCCGAAACCCTCGCTGCCCTCATCCCCGACGACGCCCTCTTCCAATCCATCACCGACCGCCTCGTCATCCTCTCCAACGGCCTGTTCAGCCACTTCGTCACCACCGCCTGCGAAGTCGCCCAGCACGTCCGCATCTCCGACGAAACCGGCACCGCCGAAGGCGCCGGCCTCTTCAACCAGGAAAACGTCCCCGCCGACACCCTGTTCTACTCCGTCCTCAGCGCCACCAACAGCCGCGTGCCGAACGGTGGATTCAAATACACGCCGAAAGAAGACGATCAACCAGCCAAGAACGACGCGACAGCAGCCCTGAAAGCCTTCGCGGACAAAATCGACAAAGTGAAAGTCTTCCAATTCGGGGGTGACGCCTCCACCGGCCTCGGCTTCACCACCGTCACCACTCAAGACCTCCAAGCCTGATCCACGCCATGCAAAATCTCGACCAAATCCGCGCCGCCGCCGCGCTCGAACCAGCAAAAACACTCAAGCGCGGAGCCGTCAGCAAACTCCCCAGCTTGATCCTCAACAACGGTCTCCTCTCAGCCGCCGCTTTCGCTGACGCTGAAGGTGGCGGAGAAAACCGAGGCCACCTCAAAGAGGCCATGATCGCCACGGCAAAGCACCTTGCGAACAGAGGTATCGCAGCCGGAAATACAACCACCATTCGCGGTCTCATTCAGGATTTGAGCGGCAAGGACTCCCTCACCCTCCAACGCGCCACCGCCGAATCTCTCGCCTACCTGGCTTATTTGAAACGCTTTGCAAACCCCGATTGACGCCATGCCCATTCACGCTCCACAAGACACGCTGCAAGCCTTGGCAAAAGACCCGTCAGCCTTGGAAAGCCGCAGCCTCCGCAAAGACAAATTCGTCTTTCGTCATGACGGAATGGACGACGATGATAAAATTCAACTCGCCCAGATTTGCTCTGAGACTGTCTCGATTACAAAAGACATCCGAAGCAAATGGTCTTCCATCCTGTCAGACAACAAGGCCAAACCAGACAAGAAGCGGGAAGCTCAGAATTTTCTGGATGCCACTGACGAACTGGCGAAACGCAAAAACACATCCGTCCCCTCTGAAAGCCTTACGAGGACCGCTTGGCTTACCGCCGCCAACGTTACCCAACTCCACGCCCGCCTCATGTCCCGCCTCATGGTGGACCTCGCCGGCGGCGTCATGGAAAACGCCAACGTCCATCTCGACCGCTACGGTCTCCCCCTCATCCCCGGCAGCGCCGTCAAAGGCTGCGCCCGCCGCATGGCCCTGCAAGCCTTGCACGACTGGATCGCCGCCGGAACAGACCGCCCCGCCGAAGACGACGCCTGCGCCCCCTGCTGCGAAGGCTTCGACACCCCCGCCCACATGCTCGCCGCCATCGCCCGCGTCTTCGGCTGGGTGGAGACCGACTGGAGCGACGAGAAAAATCGCGAAAAACAAAACGGCCAATGGGTGGAAACCACCTGGAAATCCGATTTCGCCTGGGCCTGTTCCCCCGCCAGCGAAAAGAGTGCCCCAACGGGGCAAAATACCTCAGCCCAGGGCAACGCCCTGGGAAACGGCCACCCCACAACCTCAAGCCCTGAAAGGGCGGCACAACACGTCCGCAACCTTTTCGCCGACGTCCGCGCCCTCCTCCCCAGTCACAAAACCTTCGCCGGAACCATCGCCTTTCTCCCCGCCTCTCCGAACGCCGATCCCGGCCTCGAACTCGATGTCGTCACCCCGCACCACACCGAATATTACCAAAGCAACAACCCCAACGCCGTCGCCACCGACACCGAAGACCCCATCCCCGTCTATTTCCCCGCCGTCAAATCGCAGGACGGCAAGCAAGACTACTTCACCTTCCCCCTCATCCCCCTCCGCCTCGCCGCCGACGGCGATCTCGCTCTCGCCAAACGCTGGCTCGCCCACGGTCTCCGACTCTTCGGTCTCGGAGCAAAAACGGCGGCGGGTTATGGCTGGTTTGAACCTATTTCCGAAGAAGCCAAAGCAGCGGCTGAACAAGCCACAGCAATAGCAGCCAGCGACTATCCCAACGACGCTACCTTCAAGAATCTTGTTCTTAACAAGCTCTACAGCCCCAGCCAACTCAATCAATTTGAGTCACAAATCCTGCTTTTGCAAAAACCGGAAAACGCCGCCTGGCTCGAAAAGCTCAAAGCCAGCTTGCTTGGGAAAGAAAACAAGGACCTTCGCAAGCGACTCAAGGAAAAAGACTGGTTCCCGAAAGACTGGCTCCCACAATGACCCAACAGCCACGCACATCCCATGATTCAAAAATCGTACACTCTCGAATTTCTCATGCCTTGCTTCTGCGCGGGTGCAAATCAAGCTGTCGCAGAAGTCCGCGCTCCCGCGATTCGCGGGCAGCTTCGCTGGTGGTTCCGCGCGTTTGGCGGCAGTGCAACCGATGAGCGCACTGTTTTCGGTGGAGTCGCGGGAGATGCCAGTGCCAGCACGCTCACGGTTCGGGTGGATACCGTCAAGCGTGGCTCGGTCTGGAATCCGCCCGCACAACTCGACATCGCCTCGAATGCCTATGTCTATTACTTCGCCAGTGTCTCTGGAACTACCGGCAAGGGAGCGAAAGGCCCGCGCTGGACCGCCAACGGTGTCGTCCCACCCAAGTCCACCTTCCGCCTGACAATCCTGCAAAGACGGACGCTGGCACACCCCTTGCAACAACAATTTGATCGCGCGCTCCGGTGCTTTCTTCAACTCGGAGCCATCGGTCTGCGTGCCACGCGCGGTCTCGGTTCGTTCGTCTGCCACGATGCGCCGTTCGATCCGGCTATCCTTGACGAAATCCGCCAACTTGGCTTTCACACAGAGCACCGCCAGACGGCGCTTACCTCTGAGGACCAAATCGCCCGCGAAATCGGCAGCCTGCTCAAAGGCACCCGCAAAGCCACCGGATACAAATACGACACCGCTTCTCCCTTCGGCGCTTCCAGCCCGCGCCAAACCAGCGCGGTTTATTTCCGGCCCGTGCGTTCTCAAGTGCAATCTGGCAATTGCACCTTGGTGATCTTCGAGGCTCCGCACAAGCGCGTGCTTGGACAAGCATCGCGGAAACAGGTTGTCGTGGGACAAACGCCCAGCAAGCTCGTCAAGCCCGCCGCTACCGGTGGTCAAAGGCGAGGCGATTATGGCCGTCGCTAAACTATTTCATTCCCCATGCCCACCCTCCTCCTCACCAAAGCGGCGGACATCGCCACTGCCCTCGGCGGGTTCGCCGTCGCCTGGGCGCAAGCGGACGTGGCCCGGATGAACGCCACCGGCAGGCATTCCCGCCTCACCGCCTGGTTCCTGAAAGGCTTCACCCGCCTCAGCCACCGCTCTTGACCCACGTCCGTTATGCGCATAACGTCTCCCCGTTATGGCCACCATGACCATCCGCACCACCGTCGCCTTCGACCCCGCCACTGTCGCCCGCTGGGAGCGGCTGGCGAAACGCTGGGGCGTCTCCAAATCCGAAGCCCTACGCCGCGCGCTGCAAGCCGCTGAAACGCCGCTGCCCGCCCCGGTCGAGAGTCTTGAAGGATCATCCAACCCGGCCTCGCTGACCGATGAGGAAATCGCGCGCATGACACCCCAGGAAGCCTTCGCCTGGCTGCGGGAGCATCCGCAAATGCCCTCAGGCTGGGGGAATGCATTGCGAGCCGAACTCAAGGCCGCCCGGGAGCGCGACGCGGAGATCGAAGAGGAGCGTGAACGGCGCAAGCAAGCCCTTGCCACCAAACTTGCCAGCGCACAGCCATGATCCACCTCGATACCAATCTGCTCATTGGCGCCTCGGACCCTGCCGATGCCCATGCAGCCACCGCCGACAAGGTGCAAGCCACAGGACTGCCACTCGCCACCTCAGCCTGCGCTTGGACCGAGTATTGTTCAATACCCATTGATCCCCTTCAGGAGAAAGTGCTCCGCCAGGCCCTCGCCAGCGGCATCCTCCCCTTCGACGAAGCCGCCGCCAGGCTCGCGGGCGAGTTGTTCCACCTCACCGGCGCCAAACGCCGCACCCGGCTCGACACCATGATCGCCGCCACCGCCATCCTCGCCGGCGCGCGGCTCGCCACCGTCAATCCGGCGGATTTCCAACCCTTCGTCCCCCACGGCTTGAAGCTCTTTCCCCTGTAACCGCCTCCCGTCCCCTCCGATATCCCCTCGCCTTGATCAGCCACCCCGCACGGAGCGAACCCGCCTTCCAGGGACTCCGGCGGCGCGATTTCCGGCTTCGATCCCGCCCCACCCTCAGCCGCGCCAGCCGCCGCTCTTGACTCCCGCTAAAATCTAGCCAACTTAGCTAATCATGATCACCGCCAACATGCACGAGGCCAAGACCCGCTTGTCCGAGCTCGTCGCCGCCGCCGAGCGCGGGGAAACCGTCATCATCCAGCGCCACGGCAAACCCGTCGCCGAACTCCACGCCTACGCGCTTCCGGTGCGCGACCTGACGCCACACCCCGACCTCAAAGTCACCCTCGTGCCCGGCTATGACCCCGCCGAGCCTCTGACCGAGGATGAATGGCCCGCTGAATTCCGATGAACCTGCTGCTCGACGCCTGCGCCCTCATCGCGCTCTCCAACGGCGTCCTTCCTCCCGCCTCCGCCAGCGCCTTGCAAGCCGGCACACCAGCCAGCGCCTGTTCGGTTTCCGTCTGGGAAATCGCCATCAAATACCAATCCGGCAAACTGCGGCTCAAGCGCGGGCCGCAAGTCTGGTTCGCGGACCTCATGCAGCGTTACCGCATCCAGGAAATCCCGCTCCATCATCCTGCCGCCTGCGCTGCCGCCGCCCTTCCGCCGCTGCACAAGGATCCCTTCGACCGGGTGCTCATCGCCACCGCCCTGGAACACGGTCTGCGCATCGTCACTTCTGACTCCATCATCCCCACTTATCCCGGCATCTCGACCCTCTGGTGACCCCCTCATCATCGCCGCCCCTCACTCCCACGGCGGCCAGCCCGCGGGCCAGTGGCCGAAGACTTCCCGGTAAGCCTGCACGGTCAGCGGCGGCGGACGCTTCTTCGCCGCTTCCAGATCCTCCCGGTGCGCCGCTTCCAGGTCCGCTTGCAGTTTGCGGAACTCTGCCTCCTCCGCGCGTTCCTTTTCCTGCCCGGCCAGCGCCGCGCTGGGATCGTAGCCTTCCCATTCCGGCTTGCCGTCCGGCGTCTCCGGTTTCTGAAAACGCACCACGCCCAGCTTGGGAAACGCATACTGCCAGCCGTAATCCAGCGCCTTCAATCGCTCGAAAATCAGCCGGTAAACCGGACTCAAATCCGCGCGCCCGCCGATTGCCCACGTGCCCATGTAAAACTCGCAGTAATCCATGTCCCAGGCGTTGAAATTCCAAACCTCCTCCGCATCCTCCTCATGCGGCGGCTTTTGATAAAAGAAATCCGCGATGATCCCCGCCGTCGCGCGAAACGACCCCATGTGGCGCACGCTTCCGTCCGGCAGAATGAGATCGTGATTGTCCGAAACCACGTCCCACAGGCACAATCCCATCAGACGTCCCAGTTCTTTTTCATCCGGCTCCTCCTGCGCGTCCGGCTTCGTCCGCGCCTCCGCCAGAAAAACCTCCCGCTCCGGCAGCGGCTCCAAAGGCGGCGCAGAGGGGAGGGGACGGCCATCCGCTCCCGTCCGGTCTTTCGCTCTCCGATTCCCAAACACGCCGCCAAGCCTTTCCAGATTCTCCCGCCAGCGCACCGCCTCCTCATATTGCTGCTCCGGCGTGGGATGAAACGCCAGGCGCAAGGGCGACGCCGCCCAACCCTCCGGACACAGCGCCGCCATCACATCCGCCCCGCCCAATCCTTGCGGAAACAGACGGCGCAACAACTCCAGCGACTCGTTCTCCGGCATCCAGTCCGTCATGCGCCAGCATAGCACAACGCCGTCAAGCTTACCTGGCCCAAAACACTTTGATGCGCAAGCCCCGGGTGGGGACTCCCCAAACGCCATTTTCTCATCGCATTTTGATCCTGCTGGTGCATGATGCTCCGAGATGAAGCGCCCGAGGCCCAAATTCTCACTCATCGCGCCCGACATCCTGGCATGGCGGGCGCTGGATCGAACGGTGCCGGGCGCCGTGATGTTCGCGGTCCCGGGCTTCCATTCATCCAAGCCCTTCCAGGAGCCGCCCGAATATCCGAGCTGCCCTGCCGGCGTCCACGATCCTTTTTCCGCCCCGGCGGCCCATGCCATGGGCGTTCCCGGCTGGGGGCCGCACCCGCCCCGGCCCCAGCCGGTCGAGTATTGCGTCGGCCTCCGCTTCACGAACCTCAGCGCGGCGCCGTTCCGTTTCGACAAAATCTTGGTGGAGATTTCCCCCTCCACCGGATTCGGGGGTGCCTTTAGCACCACCATCACACAGGAAGAAAAGGAGTGGGTCATCCATCCCGGTGGGACATGGGATCAGGTGGTGGGCACCAGCGGCTACACCGGAGATCTGGTTCGGGAATCCGGCGGACGCCCCTTGCGTCTCGGCTTGGCGATGCTGCTGCGCGGTCGGCCTGCGGACGGACCGTGGCACACCCAACTGCCCGCCCTCCCCGATCTGCCGCGCTTCGATCCCGACTTCTTTTCCGCCCAAGAAAAGATACCGCAAGGCGCGCGGCGCCTGCCTATCCCTTCGATCACGGACAACTGATCCGGAGGTCGGCGACACCGCCATGACGCCGGGCAAAGGCTGCCGTCGCCGCCACGGCGGAAGGGGTCGGCGTGACATCCCCGGATGTCCGCTCCGTGGCGGCGATTGGCAATCGCCGCCACCATCATCGACCACTGAGTCCAACCACTTACGCACCGCTGCCAGCCGCCACGGCCATTTCACCCTCACCCGCTTCGACACCCCATGATCCTCCTCGGCAGCACCTATCCCCTCACCCTCATCCGCCGCCGCGCCGTCATCGAGCCGCGCCCGCTGGCCGATCTGCAAGCCGCTGCCGCGCAACACGGCTTCCTCTCCTATTGGGGCCACGCCAACACCCTGCCCGCCGCCCGCGCCGTCCTCGGCTTCGACCCCACGCCCGCCACCGCCCGCCCCGCGCTCACCCTATCCCCGGATCAACTGCCCACCCTCGAAGACCGCACCTTCACCGAAGTCTGGGTGCTCTCCCCAGACTACGCCCCCGGCTTCAGGCCGGAGATCGGGAAAGAAGTGGCAGCGGAGAGCATTTGGAGTTGGCGGGTGTTGTGGATTGGATTTTCTTGATGCCGATAGAACTTGACCAAAAACCGGACCGAATTTACCATCTCAACATGACCAGTGCCAACCTCCATGAGGTCAAGTCTCGCCTCGCCCACTACGCCCGCCTCGTCAAAGCCGGGGAAACCGTCATCCTCTGTGAGCGCAACAAACCCTTTGCCGAGATTCGCCCGCTTCCCGGTTCCGGCAGCCCCGCGCCCAAACGCCAGCTTGGGCTGATGAAAGGCTCCTGCCCCGTGGGACCGGAGTTTTTCGAGGCCGATGAGGAAATTCAACGCGACTTCGATGCCAGCGAAATCTTTCCGCCTGCCAAGCCATGAACCTCCTTTTGGATACCTGCACCTTCCTCTGGCTCACCGACCATACGGAGGAACTCTCCCAGCCCGCGCGCGAAGCGCTGGAAAACGGCGGCAACACCCTGGTTTTCAGCCAGGTTTCCGCCATTGAAATCCAGATCAAGTTCACCAAGGGCAAACTGCCGCTCACCCAGCCGCCTGAATCCTTCATTCGCGAAGCCACGGAAAAACACGGCATCACCTTTCTGCCCCTGGGCAACGACGCCATCTGGACCACCGGCAAGCTCCCGCCCCTCCATCACGACCTCTTCGATCGCCTCCTCATCGCCCAAGCCATCCAGGAAGGCATGGTGCTGGTGACGCCCGACCGCAAGATTCATCCTTATCCCGTGCGCACCCTTTGGTGAATTGAAGCAACTGTTCCAATGACACTCATCTCCCTCACCTCCAAACAAATTTGGCCGCAAGTGCTGGCGGTCTGCCATCTCAAGCCCGCAAGCCTCGTGCTGCTTCATAGTGAAGACGCCAATGAATCGCGCCTGCCCACTCAGCGGCTCAAGAAGTTCTTTGATAAACAAGGACCCATACCGCAGGGGCATATCCGCATGGAATCGCTTTCGGATTCCGATTTTTCCGGCATCGAAAAGCGTCTGGACGAACTGGCGGCCTCCCATCAATGGAACCTCGGTGATTGCGTGCTTAACATCACCAGCGGCAACAAACTCATGGCCACCGCGGCTTTTCGCTGGGCGGCCCGGCGCGGAGTGCGCACCTTTTATCTGGAGCGTCGCAACCGGATCACTTGGTTTGATTTCCGTGATGGTGAAGCGATCACGACCGTGGAGCATGTGGATGGACACATCGCTGATGAACTTGATCCCGTCGCATTGCTGCGCTGCCAAGTGGATGCCTCGGAAGTGGAACGCGAGGGGGAAACTCTGACGCTAAACCAGCAAGGCGCAAACATGACGGCCGATGATTGCTTTCGCCGCATCCAAAATGGAGTTGATGCGGCGAGTTTTCTGGACGCCCAAGGCACTGCCGATGCCGACAAGAAAAAGGGTGACGGCCTTGAGCTCGCCACCGCCGCCATCCTGTTGAAACTGGGCGTCAAAAAGGTGCAGCGCAGCTTGCGCCTGAAAGTGAAATCAGCTCCCGGCGTGGGCACCCGGCAGCCTCATGCGGAGATTGATCTTTTGTTTTCATGGAATGGCAAGCTATGGATCGTGGATTGCAAAGATCGGAAAAACCCGGAAGCTCTTGTCGAAGGACTGCGCCGTGAACTCAAGGGCCAGAAACTTTCTTTGCAGGCCGATGAATTGCTGAACCGGATAAACAAAGAGCTTTCCATCGGCCAAACAAAAGTCATGAAGGAGGACATCCTTGCTGTGCGGGAAGCCGGAGGCTTGCTCGGCCAAGTGGTCTGTGTGCGCAAAGCGGAACTTCCGGATGAAGTCCGGCAATTCGCCGTCCACAACCGCATCGAAGTGATTCAAAAATCCGAACTCACCACGCGTTGGGATTCTCTGCTTTTCCCCGACCGCGCCCCGGACAAGACCCAGCTTGCCGATTTGGCGAAAGCATTTGGCGGTTAACCATCACTCCATTCCCGTTCCGCCCCATTCAATCCCAAAATCCCCATGACCTACCAGCGCTTCGAAGACCTCCCCGTCTGGCAGGACGCCCTCCGCCTCGCGGAAGGCTGCGAAGACTTCCTCCTCGCCGCCGGCAGCCGCGTCACCCGCGGCAAACAGGACCAGCTCGACCGCGCCTCCCTTTCCGTCTCCAACAACATCGCCGAAGGCTTCGAGCGCGGCACCACCGCCGAACTGCTCAGCTTCCTCTACATCGCCCGCGGCAGCGCCGGCGAAGTCCGCTCCATGCTCCACTTCTTCACCCGCCGCCCCGCTCTGGCGGATTTCAAATCCCAGATTTCAGATTTGAAATCCCTGGCCGAATCCTGCTCCCGCCAGCTTCGCGCCTGGGCGGACAGCCTGCAAAACTCCGACATCGAAGGCCCGCGCCGTCTCAACGACCAAACCCGCGCCAGCTACCAGAAGAAAAAAGAACGCGAAGCCGCCTCCACCCGCTGGCTCGAAACCCAGCGCCAGCACCTCGCCAAACTCCCCAAAGACCACCACCTGCGCCAGCAGTTCGAACGCAAACACGGTCTGCTGGAATGATCTCAAATTTCAAATTTATAATCTCCATGCCCGCTCCCGCGCCGTCGCCGCAGACCGTCCTCATCGCCGTCACCGGTCTGTCTCCCGCCATCGTCACCGAGACCGTATGGGCGCTGGCGCATGAAAAAAAACGCCTGCTGCCGGAACGCGTCATTTTCATCACCACCCTCGTCGGCGCGGAAAAGATCCAGCAGCAGCTCTTCACCGCGCTGCCCGCCTTTGGCGGAAAGACCGCCTGGGAAGCCCTGCGCACTGCTTTGAAGGCCAAAGACCACGAACTCATCGCGGAACCCGCGCGCGTCATCGGCCAGGCCAACCGCAAGACCGGCACCTTCGACGGCCTGGCGGACATCGTCACCCCGGAGCAGAACGACCTCGCCGCCGCCTTCATCCTTGAGCAGGTGCGGCAGGTCGTCACCAATCCCGACACCCGTCTCATCGCCAGCATCGCGGGCGGGCGCAAGACCATGGGCGCGCTGCTGCATGCCGCCATCACTCTCATCGGGCGGGAGACGGACCGCCTCACCCATGTGCTGGTGGATGCGCCGTTTGAGACCATGCCCGGCTTTTACTTCCCGGCCCAGCCCGGCCCGTCGCTGAAGGACCTGGAAGGGAAGGGGCACCCGCCCGCCAAAGCCGGAGTCCACCTCGCCGACGTGCCCTTTGTGCCCCTGCGCAACCGCTTTGAGGACATCCAGGACTTCCCCGGCAGCTTCGACGGTCTGCGGCGGAAATTCAGCCGCGAGCTGAAAGAGGACGCCGCCCGTCCCCGCCTCATCGAGATCAGCTACCGGAGCAAGTGCTTCTGGGTGGATAACCAGCTCATCAAAATGCGCCCCGGCGCCATGGCCTTGCTGCATTTCCTCCTCGAACACCACCAGGAAGTCGCCGGCATGGGCAAGCAGGATCAAATCCTTGATCCGCTCAATACTTGGCTGGCAGAAGACCACGGCATTCCACTGGGCCTCAAGCCGCTGCAAATGAGCCTGGGTGAAATCACCCGCCAGCTTAGCCACCTGCGCACCACCCTGCGCAAACAGGCCGCCGCCTGGCAGATCCCCGAGCGGCTGCCGCTGAAACTCAGCCGGGCCACGCTCCGCCTGCGGGACTGACGCTCAGCCCGTCAAGAAGGACCGGAGTCCTCCCCCTCCCAGGCAAACACACGTTTGCCGCTGCTGACAGCCGCCCACATCCGCGGACATCCCTTTCCGCGCGCGTCGATGGCGTCATGGCACCTTGCGTCATGACCAACCCCGCCGACGCCTACCACAACCTCCTGCTCTCTCTGGCCCAGCGCCAGCTC
This sequence comes from uncultured Verrucomicrobiaceae bacterium, assembly GCA_964553805.1. Classification (GTDB taxonomy): domain Bacteria; phylum Verrucomicrobiota; class Verrucomicrobiia; order Verrucomicrobiales; family Verrucomicrobiaceae; genus JAGRPD01. Next base: position 15,548 of record CAZKMS010000046.1, on the reverse strand, counting down.
GCCGCCGTGCTGGTGCCGGACTCCCTCGCCTGCACCCTCGCCGCCGACCCCGACTTCGAGGGCTGGCAGATCTCGCTCCGCATCCAGCCGGTGCCCTTGGCCCTCGTCGTCCAAGCGCTGCTGCCGCTGCATCTCAATCCCATGGAGTCGGATTACGACGCCATCTTGCGCCGCTGCAACGACCTCAACCGCGTCCCACAGGCCGCCGCCTTCTCCTTTGACACCCTCGGCGGTGTCGCCGCCTTCCGTTTCTGGCTGCCCCTGGACCCCGGTCCGCGCAGCTTTCCTGCCCTCGTGCTGCTCGCCCTCGACCTGGCCGCCCAAGCCGCCCGCACCGGTGGCCGCGCCTTGCAGCCAGACACGTTCGCACTTACCGACGATTCCGCCTCCCCGGCAAACGAACCCCCATTTGCTCTCGGCGACGACCGCCAAATGCCCTGCTGACCCGCTTTCCCCCGGCCAGAGCCCGCCTCGTCTCCGCAACCTTCCACTGGGTTCAGGGAGCGGGGCAGGCCGAGGCCAGAAACCACCCCCCATTTCACCCCACCCCCCCATGCCCACCGCCTGCATCACCACCCCCGGCGTCAAAATCCGCCTCGATGGCGGCCGCCTCCGCCTCGAACACAGCACCGAGGGCGTCCTGGAGCGCCTCGCCAACGACGCCCCCATGCAGGAGCTGGACATCCCCATTCGGGAACTCGACCGCCTGCTCCTGTCCGAAGACGTCACCATCACCAGCCCGGCCTTGGGCGAGCTGATGCGGCAGGACATCCCCGTCTGCTGGCTCGACGGCCGTGGCCGTTTCCTCGGCAGCTTCCAGCCCGCTCCACCGCCCCATGGCGCCTCCCGCCTGCGGCAGTATCAGCGCACCCTCGACCCGGAGTTCGCCCACGCCGTCGCCGGCCGGATCGTCGCCGCCAAAATCTACAACCAGCGCCGCGTCTTGCAGCGCATCCTGCTCGGCCGCCGCCGCCACTTGCAGCAGCGGCGTGACTGGGAGTGCCAGGACGAGGAGCTGACCTTGGAGGAGCCGGCTCCCAGCACCGCCGCCCTGCTGGACGAAGATCCCGCCCTGCGCTCCGCCCAAGACAGCGTGGACTGGCTGGACGCCCTTTTCAAGTCCCTGCGCTCCGCCACCAGCGTGGACGAGCTGCGCGGTTACGAAGGCGCCGCCGCCGCCCGCTATTTCAAAGCCTGGGAGATTTTTCTGCCGGAGGCCTTTCCCTTCGAGCGCCGCTCCACCCGCCCGCCCCGCAACGCCGTCAACGCCTGCATCTCCTTCGCCGCCACCCTGGTCTATCAGGAAATGGTCACCGCCCTGCATGCCCGCGGCCTGGATCCCGCCCTCGGCTTCCTGCACACCACCGAAAACGGCCGCTGGTCCCTGGCGCTGGATTTGATGGAGCCCTTCCGCCCCGTCGTCGTGGAGCCCCTGGCCCTGGACCTGCTCTCCCACGCCATGCTCAAGCAGGACGACTTTGAAAACCGCGACGGCGGCGTCTTCCTCACCGCCCCTGGCCGGCGCAAACTCATCCTCCAGTACGAACGCCGCATGGACCGCCAGTTCATGAGCGAGTCCGCCGGCCACCGCACCACCCTGCGCCAGCAGATCGACGCCCAGGCCGTCATGCTCAAAGCCGCCCTCGACGACCTCGCCAAATTCGAGCCCTTCCTCATCAATTGAGCAACTGAAATGCCGACTCCCCATGCCCCGCTTCCCGTCAGGCCGCAAAAAGCCGCCGCCGCCCGCACCAGCGCGGCCCGCGTCCGGCGGCGCTGACCGCCCCGGACAGGACTCCTGGTGGCAGGAGGCCTTCCCCGTCGTCCCCTATCAGCGCAGCGCCCCCGGAGACCACCAAATGCTCACCATCCTTGCCTACGACATCACCGCCCCCAAGCGCCTGGCCAAAGTCGCCAAAACCTGCGAGGAATTTGGCCTCCGCGTCCAGTACAGTCTCTTCGAGTGCCACCTCACCGAGGAGGACTTCGACGACCTCTGGCTGCGCTTGCTCGACCTCATCGACGAGGACGAGGACCGCCTCGTCGCCTACCGGCTCGACGCCAAAGCCGCCAAGCGCACCCTCACCGCCGGCACCATGGTTTGCAGTGAGAAAGTCGTGTGCTACCTTGTTTGAGGCAGGGCTCTCAGGTGGCGGGATCAAACCCCCCGTTTTGCCGGGTCTCGCCATCGCCATCACCGAACATTGAAAATGAGCACGTTAGGCCAGAACAAGGAAGGGCTGCAGAGCAGGGACACCACCGGCCCCGCCGCCTTTTTTCATTCCCGCCATCGAATCGACTCCGCCAGCATTGACAATCAGCGTCTTAGAAGGTAGAAGGGCACTCAACCCACCCAGCCGAAAGGCATTGGAGACCATTGTCTTGATTCCTTTCTTTCCTTGCGTTATCGTGGGCACTCAACCCACCCAGCCGAAAGGCATTGGAGACGTGATGACCTGATTCATCACCTTATCTTTTTTGTTCAGCGGGCACTCAACCCACCCAGCCGAAAGGCATTGGAGACCCGATTGTCCGGCAGAAAGGATGGCGGCAAGTGCCGGGGCACTCAACCCACCCAGCCGAAAGGCATTGGAGACACGTAAGCCTGAATGAAGGCTTCTTTAGCGACGCGCCAGGGGCACTCAACCCACCCAGCCGAAAGGCATTGGAGACCGGCCGCCTCCGGCTGGGGCTGCGTGGCGCGGCGGCGGTGGGCACTCAACCCACCCAGCCGAAAGGCATTGGAGACAAAGAGACTCCGGAAGGGTGGCGGCATGGGCGTTGTGGGGCACTCAACCCACCCAGCCGAAAGGCATTGGAGACATGACTGGCCGCGTCAGCGGCAGCGAGGTTATAGCGGTCGGGCACTCAACCCACCCAGCCGAAAGGCATTGGAGACAGATCAGGGCGGCTTGGGGGTCTGTGTATTTATCTTCAGGGGCACTCAACCCACCCAGCCGAAAGGCATTGGAGACTCGTCCTGTTCCTGCCGCTCTACTGGAGCGCGGCGCGGGCACTCAACCCACCCAGCCGAAAGGCATTGGAGACCAAAGCTTGAAAGATTGGGCTGTGACCAGCCTGGACGGGCACTCAACCCACCCAGCCGAAAGGCATTGGAGACTTGCAATCCGCAATGAGACGATTGATCGAACGCAGGAAGGGCACTCAACCCACCCAGCCGAAAGGCATTGGAGACACATTCCCGTCTTTCCCAACGACATTAATGTCGTGGGGGGGGGCACTCAACCCACCCAGCCGAAAGGCATTGGAGACGTTGCAAGCGCTCAGCTTTTCGTGCGCGGTCACTGCCGGGGCACTCAACCCACCCAGCCGAAAGGCATTGGAGACCCAGTGAACTGCCGGGTCCATGGTATCACCCCCGAAGGGCACTCAACCCACCCAGCCGAAAGGCATTGGAGACTTCATCGAAGAAGGAGTCCTTAAGACGTGGAAGGACCTTGGGCACTCAACCCACCCAGCCGAAAGGCATTGGAGACATAGCCAGACATTTCTTTATCCATTGTGAACCTCCTTCTGGGCACTCAACCCACCCAGCCGAAAGGCATTGGAGACTCAAAGGAGTCCGGGGACGGTGATGGCGCTGTCGCCAGTGGGCACTCAACCCACCCAGCCGAAAGGCATTGGAGACAAATGTTTTCATCCCATCTTTTCCCACGACATTAATGTGGGCACTCAACCCACCCAGCCGAAAGGCATTGGAGACTGACTCGGCTTCCGCCTCGTCTTTGGAGTCGAAGTATTGGGCACTCAACCCACCCAGCCGAAAGGCATTGGAGACGCGCCCCAGGCCCGCCAGTTCTTCGTCGCCGCTGCGGATGGGCACTCAACCCACCCAGCCGAAAGGCATTGGAGACTTAAGCTCTTTCAAAGTTCCATTCTTGGAACTAACAGAGGGGCACTCAACCCACCCAGCCGAAAGGCATTGGAGACCATCCGACCGATTCTTCGCTCCACTCGGAAATTTCCCGAGGGCACTCAACCCACCCAGCCGAAAGGCATTGGAGACCCACTCCGGTAATATTGAATGTGTGGGTGCGGAACGGGGGGCACTCAACCCACCCAGCCGAAAGGCATTGGAGACTACTGCCGCCGTGTTTCCTTTGATATTATCAACTTTAGGGGCACTCAACCCACCCAGCCGAAAGGCATTGGAGACGCCGTGGAGCGCTTCGCTCCTGCCAGCACGCGCCCACAGGGCACTCAACCCACCCAGCCGAAAGGCATTGGAGACGCTGGAAACCGTCACGGCTCCAGATGATATTTTCAAGGGGGGCACTCAACCCACCCAGCCGAAAGGCATTGGAGACCCTCGAAATCACTTAAGTTCTTCATTGTAGTGATAGCGCGGGGCACTCAACCCACCCAGCCGAAAGGCATTGGAGACCCGTAGTGAGAGGAAGTGGTTTGGACGCCGATGATGTCCCGGGCACTCAACCCACCCAGCCGAAAGGCATTGGAGACACGGCGGCAAGATGAGCCGCTTCCGATGCGCTCGCGGCGGGCACTCAACCCACCCAGCCGAAAGGCATTGGAGACAGGCGACCGCTCGCTTGTGACGCAAGCTTTCCGTAAAGGGCACTCAACCCACCCAGCCGAAAGGCATTGGAGACGCGACAAGGGATGAGACAATTAGGTAAACGCCTTCCTGGGGCACTCAACCCACCCAGCCGAAAGGCATTGGAGACGCTCCTTGTCGGACAAGGCGCTTGTGTCATGAAGGACGAGCACTCAACCCACCCAGCCGAAAGGCATTGGAGACTTCCGGAAAATTTCCACCGCTTCATCTATCGGATAAGTGGGCACTCAACCCACCCAGCCGAAAGGCATTGGAGACCCACTTGGGTTGGTAGAGTCTGAGGGCGATGATGCCGGGCACTCAACCCACCCAGCCGAAAGGCATTGGAGACGCTCGCCCAATTCGATAT
>CAZKMS010000046.1:0-10502 GCA_964553805.1 uncultured Verrucomicrobiaceae bacterium | reverse complement strand
TTCCTCCGGCTGTAGTATGGGCACTCAACCCACCCAGCCGAAAGGCATTGGAGACTTGATCCACTCCGTCCGAAAGGGTGACGATGAATTTTCCGGGGCACTCAACCCACCCAGCCGAAAGGCATTGGAGACGCTCGCCCAATTCGATATACATTCCTCCGGCTGTAGTATGGGCACTCAACCCACCCAGCCGAAAGGCATTGGAGACGCTCTACCACTTGGGCTGGTAGAGGCGGAGGGCGATAAGGGCACTCAACCCACCCAGCCGAAAGGCATTGGAGACGAGGCAAGCCTCTGGCCCCTTACTGCCTCTGGGGAGAGCGGGCACTCAACCCACCCAGCCGAAAGGCATTGGAGACTTTACGGCCCCGTCTTTCGAGCAGGCCCCAACGCTTGCAGGGGCACTCAACCCACCCAGCCGAAAGGCATTGGAGACAATATTCATATAGATAATCCTCCTCTTTGAGTCCCTGGCGGGGGCACTCAACCCACCCAGCCGAAAGGCATTGGAGACCGCCCACAATGGGACGCGGCTTCCTGATAGCGCTTTACGGGGCACTCAACCCACCCAGCCGAAAGGCATTGGAGACCTTATCGTCCAAAAATCGTTCTCGAAAAAACGGTCAGGGGCACTCAACCCACCCAGCCGAAAGGCATTGGAGACCGCGCCGTCTCCGTCAGCCCCCCACCGATCGTCAGCCCCGGGCACTCAACCCACCCAGCCGAAAGGCATTGGAGACACGATGTCCTCAAGGTAGCTAAAGATTCTCTTTCGGACTGGGGCACTCAACCCACCCAGCCGAAAGGCATTGGAGACGAAGGGCTTGCCGGATGGCGTCTGGCTTGAGGTCATCGGGGCACTCAACCCACCCAGCCGAAAGGCATTGGAGACCTTGGAAATAATTCCAAGAGGTTATCCGCTTCCAGAAATGGGCACTCAACCCACCCAGCCGAAAGGCATTGGAGACCATGTCTCCGGATTGGATGCTGCGCGAGATCGTCGAGCGGGCACTCAACCCACCCAGCCGAAAGGCATTGGAGACCCAGGGCCGTAGTCCATCACATTGCAGTCATCGGCGATAAGGGCACTCAACCCACCCAGCCGAAAGGCATTGGAGACCATCCCTGAAAATGTTGGGCAGCATTGGGTGGTAGAATGGGCACTCAACCCACCCAGCCGAAAGGCATTGGAGACAGGTTCTCACCGAAGATTCCTCCCGATCCGCCACCGTGGGCACTCAACCCACCCAGCCGAAAGGCATTGGAGACAAATGCCCGACGGGTAGCGCCCGAAGAACAGTTGCGATGGGGCACTCAACCCACCCAGCCGAAAGGCATTGGAGACGGCAAGATTAGCCGCGTCGCTTGCGCTGCACGCTTGCAGCGGGCACTCAACCCACCCAGCCGAAAGGCATTGGAGACGCGGAAGCAGGTCCGACTTGGAGAGTTTGACCGCAAGGTGGGCACTCAACCCACCCAGCCGAAAGGCATTGGAGACATAATCGCCCTCTGGCGATTGAACTCTGCCCGCGTCGGGGCACTCAACCCACCCAGCCGAAAGGCATTGGAGACTCGCTGGCCTCGTTATAGCGCGCGATTGCCCTTCCTGGGGCACTCAACCCACCCAGCCGAAAGGCATTGGAGACGAAGCGGCGCCCGCAGGCGGTCATGACGACAAAGAGGGGCACTCAACCCACCCAGCCGAAAGGCATGATGCAGTTGAACCACGAATGAACACGAATAGACACGAAGGACTGAGGAAAAGAGAGCCTATGGGCGGTCATCACCAAAGGGTGATCTCCCGGTGCTCCAGCGCAGCGGCCATTAGGCCTCCAAAATGCGTGTCCATTCGTGGTTTCCTATTGCATGAACACGGCTAAGAATGCCGCAGGAATTTTCTTGACGAGGTGGGCTGCTTTGCGCTGGAGTGGTACCATGAAACTGCATTATTGCCGCACCAAAACGCGGTCGTCCGGCGTTTTCAGAGGGTTGGCCGCTGCGTTGGCAACGATTTTGCTGCAAAAAGGACAAGAAATGTGTTTCGAACTGCGTAGTATCAGGTTCCCCCTCGATTCCAAAAGCGAGGGGGAACGGAAAATTTGGCTTTTGGAGCGCGTCTATTTAGAATGTTGAACATGGAATTGGATGGAGGAATCAAGATCTACCTGCGGGAGATCGGCAAAACCGATTTGCTGACCCCTGACCAGGAGGTGGAGCTTGCCGAACGCATCAAGCGCGGCGACCCGGAGGCCCGCTCCCACATGATCCGGGCCAATCTGCGGCTGGTCGTCAAGATCGCCCAGGACTACGCCAACTACGGCCTGCCGTTGCTGGACCTCATCTCTGAGGGCAACATCGGCTTGATGAAGGCGGTGGAGCGTTTCGACCCGAACAAGGGCGGCAAACTCTCGACCTACGCCGCCTGGTGGATCAAGCAGTCGATCAAGCGCGCGCTGGCCAACCAGTCGAAGACGATCCGTCTGCCTGTGCACATGGTGGACAAAATCAGCAAGATGCGCCGGGTGGCGATGTCCATGAGCGAGGAGCTCGGCCGCGAGCCCACCGACGACGAATTGTCCGAGGAAATCGGCATCGACCGCGCCAAGCTCTCCCAGCTCAAGGTCGCCTCCATGCGTCCCGCGTCGCTGGACGCGCCGATCAGCGAGGACGACAGCACCGAATTCGGCGAGATCGTCGGCGACGAAAGCGCGCAGACGCCGTTTGAGCTGCTCAGCCACAAGAACATGCACGGCCAGCTCGATGGGCTGCTCACCGTGCTCGACGAGCGCGAGCGCAAGATCATCGACGCCCGCTTCGGGCTCGCCGGCCAAAAGCCGCGCACGCTGGAGGAGGTCGGCCAGGAGTTCGGCGTCACCCGCGAGCGCATCCGCCAGTTGCAAAACATCGCCCTGCGGAAACTGCGCCGCGCGCTGCAGAAGAAGGAGGATCCGATTCCGAAGGCGCTGCGCAATGCCGGCTCCAAGAAGAAAAAGAAAGCGGCCGCCGCTGCTGAGGACAAGGCGGGCAAGTAAGCCGGCGAGGCCGCCGCGTGGCGGCCTCCAACTGGCGTCGATTTTTTTGCGGCCATGAGCGAGGCGATGGAGGCGCTGATGTTCGCGTTGCGCGCGGAGGAGGAGCCGGCTGGGGTGCCGGAGGGACGGGTGCTGGGCTTTGGCCTGTGGCCGCACGCAGCCCTGGAAAGCTGGCGTGCGCGGTTGACCGTCACGCATTGGAATCGCCGCGGCGCGGAGGCGCTGGAGCAGGCGGGCCTGCGCGCCGTGCCGGTGGAAAGCCTGGCCGCCGAAGGATTCGCCGAGGTCTGGCTGCTGCCGGACCGCCAGCGCGAGTGCCAGCTCGGGGAACTGGCCGAGGCCTGGCGCTGGGTGCGTCCGGGCGGGCGGTTGCGCGTCTCGGTGCGCAATGATTTCGGCGCGAAATGGCTGGAGAACGCCTGGCGCGCTGTCGCCGGCGCAGCGGTCGAGAGCCTGTCCAAGCACCACTGCCGCGTGTTCACGACGGAGAAGACTGAGAAAACGGGCGACGAAGCCACCTTGGAGCGCTGGCGCACGGGCGCGGCCATGCAGCGTCTGCCCGAGAGTGGCTGGTGGTCGCGGCCGGGTTTGTTCAGTTGGGACCGGCCGGATCCGGGGTCGATGCTGCTGGCGCGCTGCCTGCCGGAGACGCTGGCGGGGCAGGGCGCGGATTTGGGCCTGGGCTGGGGCTTTCTGAGCATGGAAGTGCTGAAGCGCTGCCCGGATGTCACCGCGCTGGATGGTTATGAAGTGGATGCGCGCGCCCTGGAGCCGGCGCGGCGCAACCTCGGCAACGTGCTGGTGCCGCTGCGCCCGCGTCTTTTCTGGCGGGATGTCACCGCCGGGGTGGGGCAGGCGAAATACGACTTCATCGTTTCCAATCCGCCCTTCCACGAGGGCCGGGACGCCGATCCCTCGCTCGGGCTGCGTTTCATCGCCGCCGCCGCCCGCGCTTTGCGGCCGCAGGGCGCGCTTTGGCTGGTGGCGAACAAACACCTGCCCTACGAGCCGCTGCTTGCGGAGTTGTTTGAGGGCTTCACCATGGTGGAGCAGCGCGGCGGCTTCAAGGTCCTGCACGCGTGCGGGGTGAAACCGAAGGTGCACGTCCCGCAAGGCGGGGCGCACCGGCGTCAGCAGCGCCGGGGCCGCTGAGCCCAATAAGTCGTTGCCACTGAGCGCGCAGGGCTTATTTTGTCGGCCATGCCATCCCCTGGTAAACTGGAGCCCAAAATCGAACAAGCTGAAAAGGAGCAGCTTAAGGCTGGCTCGCCGCCGACGCGGAAGACCCTGATCGAGCGTCTCGACAACTGGGACGACTGGGCCAGTTGGGACGAGTTTTACCGCACCTACTCCAGTTTCGTCTGGCACGTCGCCCGCAAGTCCGGCCTCAGCAACGAGGAATCCAACGACGTCGTGCAGGAGACCTTCATCGGCGTGGCCAAAAACCTGCAAAAGAAGAAGTTCGACACCAGCCTCGGCTCCTTCAAATCCTTCCTGCTCAACCAGGCGCGCTGGCGTATTTTGGACCAGTTCCGCCGCCGCAAGAAGCAGCAGAGCCGCGAGGCCGACCTGCATTTCGACGATGACGACGAGCGCCGCACCGCGCCGATCGAGCGCTGCGCCGATCCCAACGGCGTCGCCCTGGAGAAGCTCTGGGATCAGGAATGGAATGAGAAGATCATGGACATCGCCATGCGCCGGGTGAAAGCCCTGGTGTCGCCCCGCCAATTCCAGATCTTCTCCTGCTACGTCGTCAAAGGCTGGAGCCCGGAGAAGGTCAAAAAGGAGCTCGGCGTGAATGCCGCCCAGGTCTATCTGGCCAAGCACCGTGTCGGCCGGGTCTTGAAGCGCGAGGCGGCGAAGCTGATGGAAATTGACCACTGAGTCTCCGTCGTTCGCGGGTCCTGCCGTTTGGCTCGGTGGCTCTGGCGAAGTAGGTCGCGTGTTCTACGGTGCGGTCTTTTCCTCGAAAGAGAAGTGATGATTATCACCACTCATCCAAAGGACCTCATTGATGCCAGATCCAATGCACGCCTCTGCAAAAAAAGATTTCGCCGAAAGAGCGCCTCCTGCGCCAACGCAAACATGTGATTGCCGGAACTCGAAAGTGAGCGTCTGACCTTCGTGTGCCACTTCACTACGGAAGCATCCACGCTCGTAGTCGTACTCCAATTCGCCGTCAAACACGAACTCCCCCAACTGGAACTGGCACTTCTGGGCTGGGTTGATAGTGACAAAATCAGCGTTGGAATCCGAGGTCCAATGGCCGGTCAGATACCTTCGATTCTTCGGATGGCCAATGAGATAGTCATCGAGCTCGCTTGCTGGTTCAAAGATGGACTCCAAAGCCCGATGGGCTCGCCAAACGATGTCATGTGACTTTGGAGGTGGAGAAGAAAGGCCTGTGAAGGAAGGAGAAATGACCGGGAGGAGAGGAGAAGGGCCCGTGGGGAAATGTTTGGCAAGAAACTGATGGGTGAATCTCTTTTTGATCACAACCCAATACCCGCCTCCATAAAGAAGCAGCGAGAGCAGGAGGATGGTGGCAATACGGCTGGCGATTTTCATGCTTTGGCGGTCGCAAGGTGGACGCAACAGGACGCGGGCCAGGTGGTGATGGGTCGGGACTGGCGCATCACGTGAAAATAGCGACTCAGGGAGTGGGAGGCAAGCACGCAGCCGTCCGGCAGTGGAAGTCCATTTTCCAGTCGCACCCGCGGCCGCATGCGGCATGGTGCGGCGATGAGTCAAAACGAGTCCGACGCGCTGGCAACCTTGCGGCAAGTGGTTCACCGGCTGCGCGCGCCGGGTGGCTGCCCGTGGGACCGCGAGCAAACCCACGCAAGCCTGATCCCCCACCTGCTGGAGGAGGCCTATGAGGTCGCGGACGCCATCCGCTCCGGCGATCCCGCCCTCATTTGCGAGGAACTCGGCGACCTGCTCCTGCAACCCGTTTTGCACGCCGAGATCGCCTCGGAGGCGGGCGCCTTCGATCTCGACCAGATGGCGCGTGTGCTCACGGAAAAACTGATCCGCCGCCACCCGCATGTCTTTGGCGAGTCGGACGCCGCCACCTCGGACGCGGTGCTGGCGCAGTGGGATGTGATCAAGCGCGCGGAAAAGGGCCACCAGGACACCGGCTTTCTGCATGGCGTGGGCGGCGGGTTGCCGGCCCTCATGCGGGCGCAGAAGCTGCAAAAAAAAGCGGCGCGCGTCGGCTTTGACTGGCCGGAGACGGGGCCGGTCGTGGCGAAGGTGCGGGAGGAGACCGCCGAGGTCGAGCAGGCCCTCGCTGCGGGCGACAGCGACGCCATCGGGGAGGAAATCGGCGACCTGCTGTTCAGCGTGGTCAATCTCGCCCGCAAAGCCGGGGTTCAAGCCGAAGCCGCCCTGGCTGCGGCCAATGACAAATTCACCCGCCGTTTCCACGCCATGGAAGCCGGCCTGCGCGGCGGCGGTCTCAGCCTGGAGGACGCCACGCTGGAGCAGATGGACGCGGCTTGGGAGGCGGTGAAGGCGGCGGATCGCGCCCATGCCTGAGGCGGTTTCCCAGCCACCGCTGGCGCCCTTGCTGAGGGGTCTGCACAGCCGCGCCTGGTTCTGGCTGTTCCGGCAGGCGGAGCTGCAGCGCGGCCTCAATGCAGCGCGGCAGGTCACGCTGAGCCAGGCCTGCTGGCCGGCCCCGGCTGAACTCGAAGTCCGCGCCCAACCGGCGCCTGAGGACGCCTTCGAAAGCCGCGAGACGGCGGTGTTTTTGCGTTTGACGGAAAACGGCAGCCTCAGTGTCACCACCGCCTGCGGGCGCTGCGGCCGGCCCTACTGCTGGCACGGGGCGGCCGTGCTCGGGCGTCTTTTGGAAACCGATGCCGGGCGGGCCGTGAGCGCCGTCCTGAGACCCGCCGCCGAGGATGAGGCAACGGCGGGTCCTTTGCCCGCGCGCGTTCCCGTTTCCCGCCCGCCAGAGGCGGAGACGCCGGTCCTGATCGAGGACCCATCATTCAAACCCGTGCTGCTGCTGAAACGACTGCGCGGCAGCCTGCAGGACGCTTCTGTGCGTGGCCCGAAAAATCGCACGCGCGAGGTCAGCCTGGGCGTCGCGGTGCCGTTGATCGCCTTCGCCGACTGTCCGGACCGGGTCGGCCTCGCCACGAGCCGTCTGATCAGCCACCATGAGTATCGCGACGGCGACGGCCGCCGGGTGCGTTTGCGGCGCGACACCCTGCGCGAGCGCTCCCTGCTCACCGAGCTGCGCATGGCCGGACTGGAGTCGGTCGGCCTGGTGCTGCCGGACTGGCGGAGCGAGCAGTCCGCCTCCGGCGCGCTGACAGTGCCGCTGGCGCAGCAGGCGTTGTTTTGGGCGCGTTTTCGCGAGTCGATCGTGCCGGCGTTGGTCGAGGCGGGCTGGAGCCTTGAGATCGCACCCGACTTCGGCTTTCAAATCCTCACCCCCGACGCCGCCGGCTGGTTCAGCGAACTCGGTGACGAACCGGCCAGCGGCGGCAAGTGGTTCGCCCTGAATCTCGGCTTCGCCATCGACGGCCGCCGGGTGTCGCTGGTGCCGGTGCTCAGCCGGGCGCTCGATGAAGGGCTGACGCCGGAGGTGCTGGCGGAGGCGGTGGAGGAGGATCGCGGTTTTCTGCTGGTGCTGGACGGCGAACCCGGCGACCCCGTGGTGGAGATCAAGGCCTCCCGCCTGCTGCCGCTGATGACCGTGCTCACGGAGATCATGTCCCTCTCATCCGGTGGCCGGAACAGCACGCCGGCTCCCAGCGCCAGCGGCCTGCGCATCGACCGCTTGCGCGCGGCGCAGCTCGCCGGACTGGACGGCTTGCACGTCCAATCCACCGAGCTTGCCAAGCTGCGTGAGCGTTTGCAGACCTTCGAGCAAGTTCGCTCCGTGCCCGCCCCCGCCGGGTTGCGCGCCACCCTGCGCGACTACCAGGCCCAGGGCCTCGCCTGGCTGCAATTCCTGCGCGAGTTTGAGCTGCACGGCGTGCTGGCGGATGACATGGGCCTGGGCAAGACCCTGCAAACCATCGCCCATCTGCTCACCGAGCACGAGCAGGGCCGCGCCGACCGCCCCAGCCTCGTCATCGCCCCCACCTCCGTGCTGCGCAACTGGCTGAGCGAACTCAAAAAATTCGCCCCGGACCTGCGCCCGTTGCTGCTGCACGGCAGCGACCGCAAAAGCGCCCTGCGCCGTCTGCCCCGCCATCACGTCGTCATCACCTCCTATCCCCTGCTCGTGCGCGACATCGAGCTGCTGCAACAGACACCCTGGCACCTCGTCGTCCTCGACGAGGCGCAGTTCATCAAGAACCCGCGCAGCCAGGCCGCCCAGGCCGCCCGCTGCCTGGATGCCCGGCACCGCCTCTGCCTCACCGGCACGCCGATGGAAAACCACCTCGGCGAGCTGTGGAGCCTTCTGGATTTCCTCATGCCCGGCTTCCTCGGCGACGCCGCCAGCTTCCAACGCACCTACCGCCAGCCCATCGAAAAAAAGCAGGACCGCGAGTGCCAGCACCTGCTGACCCGCCGCGTCCAGCCCCTGCTGCTGCGGCGCACCAAGGATGCCGTCGCGCGCGAGCTGCCACCGAAGACGGAGCTGCTCCATCACATCGACATCAGCGGCCCCCAGGCCGACCTTTACGAGACCATCCGCGCGCTGATGGACAGCCGGGTCAGGGAAGCCATCGCCTCCCGCGGCATGGAGCGCTCCCACATCGTCGTGCTCGACGCCCTGCTGAAGCTGCGCCAAGTCTGCTGCCACCCCGCCTTGTTGAAAACCGAGGCCGCGCGCGCCGCCGGCATCGGCTCGGCGAAGCTGGACTTCCTCATGCAGGACCTGCTGCCCGAGCTGATCGAGGAGGGCCGCCGCGTCTTGATCTTCTCCCAGTTCGCCGAGATGCTCGTCCTCATCGAAGCCGCCCTGCGCCAGTCCGGCATCGACTTTGTCAAGCTCACCGGTGCCACCGACGACCGCGAGACCCCCGTGCGCCGTTTTCAAGCCGGCGAGGTTCCCGTCTTCCTGATCAGTTTGAAAGCCGGCGGCTCCGGTTTGAACCTCACCGCCGCCGACACCGTCATCCACTACGACCCCTGGTGGAATCCCGCCGCCGAAGCCCAGGCCTCCGACCGCGCCCACCGCATCGGCCAGACCAAGCCGGTCTTCGTTCACAAACTCATCTGCGCCGGCACCATTGAGGACAAGATCCTCGACATGCAGCGCCGCAAAGCCGCCCTGCTCGCCAGCCTGCTCGACGGCAAGGCCACCCAGTCCGCGCTCACCACTGAGGACGTGCAGCGCCTGCTCGAGCCGGTCCAGCGCGTTTGACCCGCAAAGGCTCTCAGCGCCCCGCCAGGTGCTCGATGCAAATGCGCGACCAGCTTTCCAGCTCCTCCTTTTGCGCCGCCAGCCTCTCCAGAGGCACAAAGGCCAGGTCCTGGATCGCCTCCTCATTCGAGCGCACCTCATCGCTGTCCAGATCAAACACATGCACCACCCCCAGGTGCACACTGCCCACCTCATTGGAGTCATCATTGATCAGCCCGATCACCCGCTGCTCATGCCCGCCCGCGATCACCAGCTCCTCCGCAATCTCCCGCTCCACCCCGTTGTAATACAGCGTCTCCCCCAGGCCATCCTGCGCCTCATCCACCGGATTGATGTGGCCGCCGATGCCCACGCTCCGCTTCGCCACCAACCGCTTTTCCCCGGACGCCCCGCCGCGCGTGTAGCACAGGTAACGCCCGGCATGATGAAACAGCGAGTAAGGAATGAGCTGCTTGTGGGTCGGGTCCAGCTCCGCCGCCGGCCGTTCCATGAAAAAATTCGCCCCCGGCGCCAGCATCGCCCCCAGGTAACGCGCCACCTCCGGCTGGAAACCCTGGAAACTGCCGAGTTGATCAAAAAGCGAGCGCGGGATGACAAGGACGTGTTCGGTCATGGTGGGAGCGGAAAGCAGAGGGAGAGAGTGAAGTCAGCGAAACGCCCCGACAAAACCACCAACCCGCCTCGGAAGCAAGACCTTGTAGCCGGGGCCAGCGGCTCCGGTCTGGGTGCGATGGCCAGGGCCAACTGCTGGGGGCTGGTGACCCTGCACGACCTGCTACGGGCACAGATCGTCTTTGGGGTGGTCAACCGCAAGCGCCCTCAGCAGCGGCTTGAAAAATTCGAGCCGGCTTCCAAGCGTTTTTTCGGGGTCTGGGCAATCCCCCCCGGTGCGTCAGGCGAGATCGAGCGGGCCGCCGGCGCAGAAATCGGGGATGCCGAAGCTTTCCAGGGCGGTGTGGCCGAAGCTGTGGGCGAGGCGGAGGAGGAGGCGGTTGTGCGGCTGCTTGTCGAGCTGGAGGCTGCGGCCCATGCCGTAGGCGAAGGTTTTTTCCCCGCCGATCATGACGCAGGGGATGTTGTCGAGGGTGTGGGAGTTGCCTTTGCCGAGTTCGTTGGTCCAGAGGATGAGGGTGTTG